>CAYFWJ010000019.1:4043-35394 GCA_964346755.1 uncultured Ectothiorhodospiraceae bacterium | reverse complement strand
GAGCTTGTCGTATCGCGTCGCTATGGCGCGATACAGCTCGTAGGATGTGCCGACGTAGGAGGCGCATCGGTTGTCGTGTCAAGTCCCGGGTGATTATCGACCCCAGTATGAAACAACTCGGGACGTTCCGCCTGCCATTGCTGGAGTGTTTGGATCGGGGATCGGTGGCCCAGGGACCGCTGCGCTTGTAGGGAATCAGCTCCATCAGCTTGTCGTGGGCCGCGGGGGTTTCCCAGGCGGACCGGTTGATGGGCGTGCGGATGGCACCGGGGCAGATGCTGTTGACCCGGATCCGGTAGGGGGCGACCTCCTGGGCGATGCTTTTATTCATCAGCATCACGCCGCCCTTGGAAGCGGCATAGTTGACATGACCGGCTCAGGGGATGACCTCGTGCACCGAACTGATGCCGATGATCTTGCCGGCGGCGCTGGAGATCGCTGGCACCACGCCGCGGCGCTTGAATTCGCGGATGGCTTCGCGCGCGCACAGGAACTGGCCGGTGAGATTCACGTCGATGACCCGCTGCCACTGGGCCAAGGTCATCGCGTCGAAGGGCGCGTCCTGCTGGATGCCGGCGTTGTTGACCAGGATGTCGATGGTACCGAAGGCCTCGAACATCTGCGCGAACATGGCCTGGACCTGGTCTTCCTTCGAAACATCCGCCTGGATGGCGATCGCCTTTCCGCCCTGCGCTGCCATGCTCGCCACGACCTCGTCGGCGGCTTCCGCGGAGCCGACGCCATTGACGACCACGTCGGCGCCCTCCTGGGCCAGAAAGATCGCCACGCCCTTGCCGACCCCCGAGCTGGCCCCGGTCACCAGGGCCTTTTAGCCCCGCAGCAGATTGCGATGGGGGCAATGGGGCATCACGACCTCGGGCAGTTGTTCACTCTCGTTTAGGGTGTCATTCCTGGTTAATGATTCAGCGTTCTCTGCGCTCAGTTGTGCTGGTGCGGTTGCAGTAGTTGGGCGACCAGGCCGGTCCAGCCGGTCTGGTGCGAGGCACCGACGCCGCGTCCATCGTCGCCATGAAAATATTCATGGAACAGCAGGTAGTCGCGGAAATGCGGATCGGTCTGGAACTTGTCCTGTTTACCGAAGACCGGCCGGTGGCCTGCGTCATCGCGGCGAAACAGTCGGGTCAGGCGCTCGGCCAGGGCGTCCGCCACGTCGTCGATGGAGACCAGGGTTCCCGAACCGGTCGGGTACTCGATGCGGAACTCCGGGCCGTAGTATTGGGCGAAGCGGCGCAGCGAGGTCACCAGCAGGTAGTTGACCGGAAACCAGACGGGGCCGCGCCAGTTGGAGTTGCCACCGAACAGACCGGACTCGGATTCGCCGGGCTGGTAACCAACACTGAGCAGGTGATCCATGCAGTCGAACACATAGGGGTGCTCCAGGTGGGCGCGCGACATTGAGCGCACGCCGAAATCCGAAAGGAATTCTGCCTCATCAAGCATGCGCTTCAGTAGTCGCTTCATGCGATGCCCGCGCAATAGCGACAGCAGGCGACGGTCGCCGCGCCCCGGCTCATTCCAGTGCGAGACCAGCGCGGCCAGATCCGGGCGATACTCCAGGAACCACTCCAGGCGGCGCTTGAAGTCCGGCAGCTGATCGAGCAGTTCCGGCTCCAGGATCTCGACCGCGTAAAGCGGGATGAGCCCGACCATAGAGCGCACCTTGAGCGGCATCATCTCGCCGTCAGGGAAACGCAGCACATCGTAGAAAAACTGATCCTCCTCGTCCCACAGACCGATGCCATGATCACCGATGTTGTTCATTGCCTCCGCGATATGCAGGAAATGCTCGAAGAACTTGGTGGCAATGTCCTCATAGGTGTGGTTGTACTGGGCCAGCTCTAAAGCGATACGCATCAGGTTGAGGCAATACATGGCCATCCAACTGGTGCCGTCGGCCTGATTGATGTAGCCCCCCGTGGGCAGCGGTGCGCTGCGGTCGAACACGCCGATGTTATCCAGGCCCAGGAAGCCGCCCTGGAACACATTGTTGCCGTCGGCGTCCTTGCGGTTGACCCACCAGGTGAAGTTGATGATCAGCTTGTGCAGCTCGCGCTCCAGGAAGTCCCGATCGCCCTCGCCGCCGTTGGCGTCGCGTTCCAGCTTGTAGACTTCCCATACCGCCCAAGCGTGCACCGGCGGGTTGACGTCGCCGAAGGCCCATTCATAGGCGGGGATCTGGCCATTCGGATGCATGTACCAGACGCGCGTCATCAACAACAACTGGTTCTTGGCGAAGGCCGGATCGACCGGGGCGAGCGCGACACAGTGGAAGGCCAGGTCCCAGGCCGCGTACCAGGGATACTCCCACTTGTCCGGCATGGAGATGATGTCGGCATTGTTGAGGTGGGACCATTCGTGGTTGCGGCCATGGCGGCGCTCAGGTGGAGGCGGTGGCATGCCGGGGTCACCATTGAGCCACTGCGAGACATCATAGTAATAGAACTGCTTGCTCCAGATCATGCCCGCCAGGGCCTGGCGCTGGATCAGCCGGGCCTCGGCATCGGGCAGGTCGGACTGGATGCCGGTATAGAAGGCATCGGCCTCTTCACGACGTTGCTGCATGAGGGCATCGAAGTCCGCAAAGGGTTTTGGGTTGCGGCCCTTGGCCAGGCGTAGGCGTACCACCACCGAGCCGCGCGCGGGCACCGTCATGGCGTAGTGCGCGGCTGCCTTGGTGCCATTCTGCTGCGGATTCACGGCCTGATGGTTGCCCGCGACCAGGTATTCGTGGAAGGCGTCCTTGTAATGCCCGGGGGCCTCGATGCCGTAGAGGCGTTGGACATTGGTGTCGTTGTCGCAGAACAGCAGGTCCGGGTCGCCGTCGAGGTGGCCGTGGTAATCCTTCAGCTTGTCATGTTCGACCACGATGCAGTCGCGCTCGTCGGCGGACAGCCGGGGGCGGGCCCGATCGTGGTCCCAGGACCAGGTATTGCGGAACCACAGCTGCGGCAGGATATGCAGCGGGGCGTCTTCGCTGCCGCGGTTGTGCACCGTGACCTGCATGAGGATATCGTCCACCTCGGCCTTGGCGTATTCCACGAAGACGTCAAAATAGCGGTCGTCGTCGAATACCCCGGTATCCATCAGTTCGAATTCCGGCTGGTCCATGCCGCGGCGGCGGTTTTCCTCGACCAGCTGGGCGTAGGGGAATTCCGCCTGCGGGTATTTGTAGAGCATCTTCAGGTAGGAATGGCTGGGTGTGGCGTCCAGGTAGTAGTAGATCTCCTTGACGTCCTCGCCGTGATTGCCCTCGCCATTGGTCAGACCGAACAGGCGCTCTTTGAGGATGGGGTCGTACCCATTCCACAGCGCCAGGGCCAGGCACAGGCGCTGCCGTTGGTCGCTGATGCCGGCGATGCCGTCTTCGCCCCAGCGGTAGGCGCGCGAACGCGCCTGCTCGTGGCTGAAGGAATCCCAGGCCTCCCCCGTGGCGCTGTAGTCCTCGCGCACCGTGCCCCACTGGCGTTCGGCGAGATAGGGACCCCAGCGGTCCCAGGCGGCGGTCTTGTCGTCGCGTGCCGCCATGCGCAGGCGTTCCGCATCCCGTGTCGTGGCGCCTTCGTCAGGAGTCGATTCAGGGGTTTTCCGTGGCATGTCGATTACCTTTGTGAGGGGGGGTTGTGCGGTTTCGCGGGTATGCAGGTCCAGTCAGGCACGCAACAGCTCCGCGACACCCCAGGCCTGGGCATGACAGCCGCGTGCGCGGAAGGGCGGTTCGGCATCGAAGATCTCGCTGACGCTGCCCAGGCAGGCGCTGTCCAGGTGCAGGATCAGCGGTTCGAGAAATGAGCGGGTCAGCCCGGCATCGCCATACACCCGGTAGTGGGCGTCCACGAACGGACCGATCAACCAGGCCCAAACGGTGCCCTGGTGGTAGGCGCCATCGCGCTCCCGGGGTCCGCCCCGGTAGTGCGTCGCATAGCCCGGCTCGCCGGGTGCGAGGCTGCGCAGGCCGTGGGACGTCAGCAGGTCCCGCGCGCAGGCATCGACCACGGCCTTTTGCCGTTCCGGTCCCAGTGGGCTGTGCGGCAGCGAGACGGCGAAGATCTGGTTGGGGCGCAAACGACCATCGTGGCGGCGGCCATCCGCATCGGGCTCACCCTCGGGCCCGTCGATGACGTCATGGAGGGCGCCGCGCGCGGGGTTCCAGAAGCACTGGCAACCCTGCCGGGTCTGCTCCGCGGCACGCCGGTAACCGTCGGCCTCCGGTTGTTTTCCCGCCTGCGCGGCCAGTCCCTCCATCACCCGCAGGGCGTTGTACCAGAGCGCGTTGATCTCCACGCACTTGCCGGCGCGCGGCGTCACGACCCAGTCCCCGACCTTGGCGTCCATCCAGGTCCGCTGTACCCCGTCCTCACCGGACGCCAGCAGACCATCGGCGGCACCCCAGGGGGATGCCATAGCGCGTCCCGCGCCGATGCCACTCGATGATATCGACCAGGACGGGATAGCGTTCGCCGGTGAGTGCCGTATCGTCGCTGTAGCGACCGTACTGGTCGATGGCATGGAAGAACCACAGGGTGGCATCCACGGTGTTGTACTCGGGCGTCTCGCCGCCGTCCGGAAAACGGTTGGGCCGCATGCCCTCGCTGACATGGGCGGCGAAGGTGCGCCGGATCGCCGCGGCGATTTCATGACGCCGGGCGGCGAGGGTGAGTCCCGGCAGCGCGATCATGGTGTCGCGGTCCCCGTCGCCGAACCAGGGGTAGCCGGCGATCAGGGTCTTGCCCGCCGCTTGGCCTTCCCGATGACATTCGACGATGAACTGATCGGCGGCCAGCGCCAGTTGTCGCACCCCGCCTGGGGATGCGGCGGGCAGTTTGTCCAGCAGCAGGGCGGCGTAACGCTCGCGATCCTTGCGCAGCTCGGCGAACGAGGGCGGGGTGTCCGCCCCGGTGGACATCACGAAGCGGGCCTGTGCGCCAGGTTCGAGCTTGAGCAGGAACCGGCCTGGCCGGTACCGGTTTTCCGTGTCATCCAGGCTGGCTGCCGGCGTCACCTAACAACACAACATATGGGGTGGCGGCTTGATCGGCGCGACCGATACAGACCGCGAAAGGGCCTCATGCTTGCCTACCAGCAGGGCCAGTACGCTATCTGAACGCAGCACGTCGGGATCGTTGAGATCCTCGTAACCCAATGCCAGACCCTACACCCGCTGTGCCACCAGCGCTCGCACGCTGTGTTCAATACGCTGGGGGTTACGGTAATCACTGCAACACTCCGCAAGGCGGTGCAGAACCTCCAGACGGCGATCCATGTCGCGAAGTCGCAGGCCGCCACCATCAGAGGTGATGTGCCCCCCGTCAAAACGGCCTACCCCATCGCGGCTACCAAGACCGTGACATTCCCAATGAATCGGATGACACGCGGTCATCAGAGGTCGCTCGCTTTGGTCGTTGTACGTGCTTGGTTGTACTTACTTTATGCATCACACAGCGGTCTATTTCAATTCCATTGGTGCGTTTTCCGGGCTAGCATACGGGAGTCTGTCGTTTGCCGCGATGTCCCGTACACCGAGCGAGCCGGTTGCCGTTGCGATCGCGTATCAGCCATCGACACACAATCCCCTCCAGGGGACTGGGCGTCACGGCAAATGTTATGGCAAAACGCCAATAAGGCGATCCTCCTGATCTGCGCCCGGGAGCCGTGCGAGGGACTCCACCGCCGGTGGGGCCAGGCGGTGCGGTGTCCCTCAAGGCCCTGCCGCGGCGCGGTGCATGGGCGGTGCGCTGGTTCGATGGGCGCCGCCCCTCCACCGAGTTCACCGCGTATGAGGGAAACGTGACCCTATTCCCCGAATCCCCGTTACCGTAGACTAACGCGCCGCAATCAACGTCCGGCGGGACCACTTCGCCGAGTCATCCACCGCGGTAGGGGTTCGACCATGCCTGAGTCCGCCTTGACCCTGGAAATGATCACCATCCTGGGGTTGTTGGCCTTCACTATCTTCCTGTTCGTCTCCGAGTTGGTCCGCGTCGATGTCGCGGCCGTGATCGTGCTCGTCATCCTGGGCCTGTTCGGACTGATTCCGCCGCTGGCGGAGGTCCTGACGACGGATCAACTCTTCGCCGGCTTCGCCAGTAATGCGGTGATCTCGATCATCGCGGTGATGATCATCGGCGCCGGGCTCGATAAGACAGGGCTTATGAATTATGTCGCCGGGTTCATCCTGCGGGTTGGGGGCAGCCATGAGAAGGGGATTATCCCGGTGGTGGCGGGGACCGTCGGGGTGATCTCGAGCTTCATGCAGAACGTCGGAGCCGCCGCCTTATTCCTACCGGTCATCTCGCGCATCTCGGCGCGGACCCAGGTCCCGATGTCGCGATTGCTTATGCCCATGGGCTTTTGCGCCATCCTCGGTGGGACCGTGACGCTCGTGGGCTCGAGTCCCCTCATCCTCCTGAACTCCCTCATCGAGACCTCCAATCCGACCGTGGAGGCTGCTGGCCAGGCCCCGATGGAGCCCTTTGGGTTGTTCTCGGTGACGCCGATCGGACTGGCTTTGATCGCCGCGGGCATCGCCTATTTCGTGCTCATCGGTCGCTACGTGCTGCCCGCCACTCCCTCGGAGGCGGCCAAGGCGGGGACGGTCGAGGACTACCTGCGTGAGACCTACGCCCTCGAGTATCAGCTCCACGAGGTGCATATCCCGGCGGACGGAACCCTGGTTGATACCGCTGTGGGCGAGGCGGAGGCCCACAGCGGGATCCGCATCGTCGCTATTTTGACCGCCGACGACTTTGTGATCGGACCGCCGCGGGATGCCCTCCTGCCCGCCCATGCCGTGCTCGGGGTACTCGGGAGCCGGGATGCCGTGCGGCGTTTCAGCGAGCGTCACGCCCTCAAACTGGAGTCGGATCTGGATCTCTTAGAGGAGCCCCTCGCTCCCACTCAAGCCGGCATCGCCGAGGTGGTTATCCCACCGGGTTCCCGTTTGGTCGGTCAGACCGTGCGCGATGTCTGGATGCGCAAGCGCTATGGGCTGTCGGTGCTGGCGATCCACCGGGGCGGTGAGACCTTGACCGACGATATCCGCGAGGCCGTGTTCACCGCCGGCGATACGTTGATTACCTACAATACCTGGGCGGCGCTGGTGCGCATCGAGCAGGACCGCAACTTTGTGGTGGTCACGAGCGATTACCCTCATGAGGAGACTCGGCCCCACAAGGTACCTCACGCCTTGGTCTTCTTCGGCATTGCCCTGTCCCTGATCCTGTTCACGGATCTGACCCTATCGGTGGCCCTGCTGACCGGCGCGGTGGGTATGGTCGTAAGCCGCGTCCTGACCATGGATGAGGCCTATCGCGCGGTGGATTGGAAGACGGTGTTTCTTCTGGCCAGCCTCATCCCCCTGGGGACTGCGGTGGAGACCACGGGCACGGCGGCGTGGATCGCCCGGGGGACCCTCGACGTGCTCGGGACCATGCCTGCCTGGGGCTTGCAGGCGGTCATCGCGGTCCTCGCGACGCTATTCAGCCTCGTCATGTCCAATGTAGGCGCGACCGTGCTTCTGGTGCCGTTGGCGATCAATATCGCCCTGGCGGCCCAGTCGCAAGGCATCCCCGCGGATCCGGCGATCTTTGCCTTGACCGTCGGGATCTCCACCTCCAACGCCTTCTTGATCCCGACCCACCAGGTCAATGCCCTGATCATGGGGCCTGGGGGCTACCGCGTGAAGGACTATCTCCGCGCCGGCGGGATCATGACGGTTCTGTTCCTCCTCGTCGAGCTCATCATGCTGAACCTGCTCTTCTAGGATCGAGGGGCCCCGCGCCGCGGCTATCGTTGATCGGACCGACGGCGCTATGATCCCTACGAAGACCGGCCCCTGGATCCGCGCCACGTCATGGGCATACAATCACGGGCTTGCTTGAGCCCCGCCGGGGACCGACCATCGCACGCGTTGTACTCCCGAGGAGAGAGTTATGTCCGATAAGCATCCGATCGTCGCCGTTACCGGTTCTTCCGGGGCCGGGACCACCACCGTCAAGCGTGCCTTTGAGCACATCTTCCGCAAGGAAGAGATCAGCCCGGTGGTCATCGAAGGAGATAGCTTCCACCGCTACAACCGCGTCGAGATGCGCGAGGCCATCCGCAAGGCCCATGAGGAAGGTCGGGTGATGAGTCACTTCGGCCCAGAGGGCAATCTCTTCGATAAGCTCGAGGAGCTGTTCCGCAATTACGGCCATGATGGCACCGGCCAGAAACGCCTGTACCTGCATAGCCTGGAGGAAGCGGAACCCTATAAGGACTTGGGTTTGAAGCCGGGGGAGTTCACCCCCTGGGAAAACGTCCCCGAGGGCACGGATCTGCTCTTCTACGAGGGCCTCCACGGGGGGGTCGTCGACGAGAAGGTGAACGTCGCGCAGCACGTTGATCTCCTGGTGGGGGTGGTCCCGATCGTCAACCTGGAATGGATCCAGAAGATTCACCGGGACAGCTCGGAGCGGGGCTACACGTGCGAGGCGGTCGTCGACACCATCCTGCGGCGGATGTACGACTACGTCTACTATGTGACGCCCCAGTTCTCGCGGACCCACATCAATTTCCAGCGGGTCCCGACGGTGGATACCTCCAACCCGTTCATCGCCCGCGACATCCCCATCCCCGACGAGAGCCTGATCGTGATCCGGATCGCCGAGCCGGAAAAGATGGGGGTGGATTTCCCGTATCTGCTGAACATGATCCCGGATTCGTTCATGTCGCGACCCAATAATTTGGTGGTACCCGGCAGCAAGATGGGGTTTGCGATGGAGCTCATCCTCACGCCCATCATCCATGACATGCTCGTGAAATCCCGCCGGTAGTTCGCGCCAGGCCCAACGCCCCGGGGCCCAGTGGCCTCGGGGCGGAGCACCGGCCGACCGCGGCCCCGGCTCCCCAGGGAGGCCGGGGCCTTGTTTTGCGCGCCGCACCGGCCCGGACGGCGCCCGTTGCTGACCCATGAGGAGCCTTGCCGATGGTTGAATGGTTGACCGAGCCCAACGCGCGGCAGCAGTTGGAGCGCCTCGCCAAGGCCCTGGACTCGGGGCTCGTCGACCGGGTCCGCACCATGTTGCGGGGGTTGCATCCGGCGGAGATCGCCGATCTCCTCGAGTCCCTGCCCCCGGAGAAACGGGCTATTGTCTGGGAACTCGTCGATCCCGAGTGGGATGGCGAGGTCCTGGCGGAGCTCGGCGAGGATGCCCGAGCCGCGCTGATCGAGGAGATGGATACGGCGGAGATCGCCGCGGCCGTCGGCTCCCTCGACCCGGACGATCAGGCCGATCTGCTGCAGGACCTGCCGGACGTGGTGATCAAGGAGGTGCTGGAGTCCATGGATAAACGGGACCGGCAGCGCCTCGAGAGCGTCCTGTCCTATCCCGAGGACACGGCCGGTGGCCTGATGAACCCGGATATCTTCACGGTTCGCCCCGACGTCACCCTGGATGTGGTGCTGCGTTACCTGCGCCGCCGGGGACGGCTCCCGGAGGTGAGCGACAACCTGTTCGTTGCCAACCGCTATGATCGCTACCTGGGACTGTTGCCGATCAGCCAGTTGCTCTTGCAAGAACCGGATCTCACCGTGGCCGAGGTCATGGATCCGAGTACTGAGGCGATCCACGCGGAGGTCCCCGCCCGCGATGTCGCCCGGCTCTTCCAGGACCGGAACCTGGTTTCGACCCCGGTCGTCGATGATACCGGCACCTTGCTCGGGCGGATCACCATCGACGATGTGGTGGATGTGATCCGCGAGCAAGCGGACCACACGGTCTTGAGCGGGGCCGGCCTGACCGAGGCCGAGGACATCTTCGCGCCTGTGGGACGCAGCGCGCGGCGCCGCGCGGTGTGGTTGGGCATTAACCTGATGACGGCGTTCTTGGCCGCCTGGGTGATCAAGGGCTTCGAGGGCACCTTATCGAAGGAGGTGGCCCTGGCGGTGCTGATGCCGGTGGTGGCCAGCCAGGGCGGTATCGCCGGCACCCAGACCCTGACGCTGGTGATTCGCGCCCTGGCCTTGGGGCAGCTCGTCGCCGCGAACACCCGATGGTTCATCTTCAAGGAGTTCGGCGTTGCCTTGCTGAACGGCTTGCTTTGGGCCCTGGTCGTGGCCGGGGTGGCCATCCTGTGGTACCAAAACCTGGTCATCGGCGCGATCATCGCCACCGCCTTGGTGATCAACCTGATCATGGCCGCCGCCGCCGGTATCTTCATCCCCCTGATCTTGCAACGGCTGCGGATCGATCCGGCCCTCGCCGGTGGCGTGATTGTGACCACGGTGACCGATGTGGTCGGGTTCATGAGCTTCCTGGGGTTGGCGACCCTGCTCATTGCCGCTGGGTATCTGTGAGCTCGGCCCGTCGCCGCCAGTAGCGGGCCTCCCGGCCCAGCCGGCGCGCCGTGCCCCGATCGCCGGCCGCCTCGTAGACCGCCGCGGCCGCCTCCAGGAGCGCGCCGCGGGCGGGGGCTCCTTCGCGGGCGCGGACCCGCGGCGCCAGTCCGGCCTCCAGGTGATGGTCCCAATCGGGGCCCAGCCCCCCGCCGGCGATCCAGCCCGCCATGGCCTCGAGCCGGGCCTCCACGGCCCGTGCCTCGGCGAGGGCCCGATCCCGTTCCGCCTCCAAGCGGACCACCTGGTGGTGCTCGTCGATCGCGACCCAGGTCGTCAGCACCCCCCCCAGGGTCGCCGCGACGAGGGCACCCCGGTGGCGGCGCAGCCGATCGCGCCATCGAAAGGTTGGGGTGCCGCGGCGGGCCTTGACTGGATCCCCGCGTAGAAAGCGCTCGAGCTCCGAGGCCAGGGCCGCTGGCCCGGCGTAGCGCTCGCGGGGATCCGCGGCGGTGGCCTTGCGCACGATGGCATCGAGATCGCCCCGGATGCGCCGGCGCAGATACCCCGAACGTCGCGGGCGTCGGTCCGCCTCTGGCCCCAAGGCCTGACTCGGCGCCGGCAGGTGTCGGCCGAGGGCGGCCTGGAGCCGGGCATACAGGCCTTGCTCCGGGGCCACCCCGGGCGCGCGGCGGCCGGTCACCAGCTCGAAGAGCACCACCCCGAGGGCGTAGACATCACTCGCCGTGGTAACCGGCTCGTTGCGTAGCTGCTCAGGGCTTGCATACTCCGGGGTTAGAAAGAAGCCATCTCCGGTTGCCCGACTCGATTCTTCGGTCAGGATCGTGGCGATGCCGAAATCCACCAGCTTGGGTTCGTGGTCGGGACGAACCAGGATGTTGGCGGGCTTGATGTCGCGGTGGATCACCAGCCGGGTATGGGCACTGGCCACCGCCTCGCACACCCGGATGAACAGGCGCAAGCGGCGGCGCAGGGATACGTGATGACGGGCGATGTGCTCGGTCAGGGTGAGGCCGTCGGCGACGTACTCCATGACCAGGTAGGGCAATCCTTCCGGCGTACTCCCCCCGTCCAACAGGCGGGCGATGTTGGGGTGATCCAGGTCGGCGAGGATTTGTCGCTCTGCCCGGAACCGCTCGATGGAGGCCGCGTCCAGACGGCTGCGCTTTAAGAGCTTGATCGCCACGTGGCGCTCGAAGGTGTCGTCGGCGCGGCAGGCGAGGTAGACCGTCCCCATGCCGCCGCTGCCGAGCTCACCGAGGATGCGATAGGCCCCGATCCGGTCCGCCGCGCTCGGGGCCGGTGCCGCGCGGCCGTTTTGCAGGCGTTTGAGGTAGTCGTAGAGCAGATGCCGTTCATTCGGCGTAATGCGGGCACCGGGTCCCTCGGCGGCCTCGCCGACGGTCGCCGCCGCGGAGACATCCAGGCAGTGATCGACGATTTCTTGTAACGTACGCCCATCGGCCGAGGCGAAGAGATGACGCCGGGCCAGATCGGCGAGGGTCCGGAGCGCCTCGGGATCCGCTAATCGGTAGACGAAATCGTCCAGGAACCGCTGGACAGCCGCCGGGTCCGGTGTCACCGGCGGCGATTCGCGCGCGAGCTCGGCCATCTTCTGGGCCAGGAAACGCTCCACGAGAACCACCTCGTCCGGTTGGTTGCGCCCGTCCGCCCAGACCATCTCGACGAGGGGGACCACGGCGATGAGCTCGGCCCAATCGGCCGGCAGCCCCCGGCTGTGGAGTCCCCGTCGCAGGGGCGCCCGGGATCGGGTCCCCTGGGTCTCGGCCTCGGTCCGCTCGGTTTCCGTCATGACAGCCGCCCCCCGTCAATCCGTCGCGACCTTGGCCGGCGAGCGTGTCAAGCGCCCCGCCAGCCACACGATGCCCAAGACCGGAACCCCGAGTGCCGCGGTGAGGTAGAAGAAGGCCTCATAGCCGATGCCATCCACCAGTGTCCCCGAATAGCCCCCGAGCACCTTGGGGAAGAGGGTCATGAGGGAACTGAAGATGGCGTATTGCAGTGCCGTGAAGGACACGCTGGTCAGGCTCGACAGATAGGCGACGAAGGCCGCTTGAGCGATCCCGGCGCTGATATTGTCCGCGGCAATGACCACGGCGAGCAAGCGAATATCCGGCCCCACCTGGGCGAGGCCCGCGAAGAGCAGGTTGGTCGCGGCCGCAAGCAGTGCGCCCACGAGCAGGATGCGCATGATGCCGAATCGAACCGCGAGCAATCCGCCGAGGAACCCGCCGAGGAGGGTCATAAACAACCCGAAGGTCTTGGAGACATCGGCGATCGCATCCTTGCTAAAGCCGAGGTCCTGGTAGAAAACGGTGGAGATGACGCCGAGGACGATATCCGAGATGCGGTATGTCCCGATGAGCAGCAGGATGATGAGGGCCGCCCGTTGATAGCGGCGGATGAAGTCCGCGACCGGCTCGACGTAGGTGACCTGAAACAGCCGGTAGTCCACCAGGCGGACCCGCACAAGCGCCAACCCGGCCAGTCCTCCCGCCCCGAGTGCCACGGCCAGGCGCATCACCTCGCCCAGGAAACCGGCCAGGGGTTCCGAACTGCTGCCGGCGACGAGCAGTCCCTGGATGGCGTCCCGGAACCCGGCTGTCCCGACGAACACGGCGACGAAGGCCCCGACGGCCCCGATGAACAATCCGAGGAAGCGGAGATAATCTCGGGTCCCGCGAAAATCCGTCTCCGGCCGGGCGGCCACTTGGGGCTCCGGCATGATGAGCGTGGTGACGACACCGACCCCCATCGCCAGGGCCATGCACAGGTAGGTGAGCTGCCAGGCCGAGTAGGCGTAGGCCTCGGGGGCCGAGCCGAACAGGGCGGCGAGTTTGAGGGCCCCGGCCCCGGCGACCAGCATCCCGATCCGATACCCGGCGATATACGTAGAGGCCATCAGGGCCTGCAGCTCCTCGGCGGCGGATTCGATGCGGTAGGCATCGATCACGATGTCCTGCGTGGCCGCGGCGAAGCCCAGCATCACCGCCGCCAGTCCCATGGCGACGAGGTGTTCGGCCGGGTCGGTCATCGCCATGGTGACGATGGCCGCGATGACCGCGCCTTGGGCCACCAGGAGCCAGGCCCGGCGCCGGCCGAGCCGGGCCGTTAGACGGGGGATCGGCAGGCGATCGATCAGTGGTGCCCAGACGAATTTGAACGAGTAGCCGAGGGCCGCCCAGCTGAAGAAGGTGACCATGGCCCGCTCGACATCCGCCTCGCGCAACCACAGGGAGAGGCTCGAGAAGATGAGCAACAGGGGCAGCCCGGCGGAGAACCCCAGGAACAGCATGGTGATGACCCGGGGATGGCCGAATGCCCGAACGGAAGCGAGCCAGGTCCGGTGGTGTGGGAGCGCGGTCGACATGGACGGTACTCGACGATGAATCCGGAGGTATCCTACGTCGCCCGACCCGGTCGCGGCTAGGGTCCGGCACTTGGGTCGCGGAGGGAAGGCCGGATCCTGACGAGGCGCCCGGTGCCTCCGTGGCCGTCCATGCGCCGGGGGTGGCGGGCGGTGTTGCCCGTCAACGCCCTGTGGCGCAGCGGGCCCCATCCACCGTTGGGCAGGTCAGGCGAGTGAGCGCCCGCGTGGTGTCTTCGAACAGGGCGGTGAGCAGTCGGCGCTCAAAGACTGCGATATCCCGGGTTCGACCCGGCCCTTCGGGGGCGTCGCTGTCCGTCGACAACCCGCGCATCAAGAGGACAAAGGCCTTGAGCCCGTCGGACTCGGTCTCCATGAAACCGGCCAGTTGCCGGATATGCCGGAGGCTCCCGGTCTTGGCGCGGATTCGCCCGCGCAGCGGATCGGAGCGCAGGCTGTAGCGGTAGCGCAAGGTGCCGTCACGGCCCGACTGGGGCAGGGCCTCGATCAGGTGGTCGGTCGCCTCGTGTCGGGCGATGTAGGCGAGCACCTCGGCGAGGTGC
This sequence comes from uncultured Ectothiorhodospiraceae bacterium, assembly GCA_964346755.1. GTDB lineage: Bacteria > Pseudomonadota > Gammaproteobacteria > CAYFWJ01 > CAYFWJ01 > CAYFWJ01. The sequence continues at coordinate 21,089 of CAYFWJ010000019.1, read as the reverse complement.
TCGGCGCTCAGGAGGTTGTAGCGGGAGAGCCCGGAGCCGTCGACGATGGCGGCCCGCCTGAGGTCGATGCCGGCCCGGGTGGCGAGGAGGGTGCGCAGCGCCGCAGCCCCATTGGCGAAGGTTCCGGGGCGCTCGAAGTGCACGCGCCCGAGGGTGCGCAAGAGGCTATCGGCGGTGAGGTTGTCGGAGTCCTTGAGCATCCCGTCGATCAGCTCCTCGAGGGGGGCTGAGGTGACCGTGGCGACCGGCCGATACCCGGTCCGGTCGGCGGGTTCGACGCGGATTGCTCCGTCGACTCGAATCCCCGCGGTGTCGAGGGCCTCGGCCACCAGGGCCTCACCCCAACGGGCAACGTCGTTGACGGCGAAACGTAGGCGCCAGGGTTTGTCCCGGGGTGGGGCGCAGCCGCCCAGGGTGTAGCGATTGCCCGGACCCCGCTCGAGCTCGAGACCACACCAACCCCCGCGGTAGCGGGACCAGGGGACCACCTCGACGGAGCCCCCCACCTGGATGCGATCGACCCGCTCCGGCCAAACCCGGTCGTGGCCCCCGACGCGCGGCGTGTAGATGCGGGCCTCGGCGCAGTTCCCGTCGATGATGAGGGCAGATGGGGGGGCGGCGAAACACACGCCCAGGTCATCCCAGGCCCATCCCTTGCCCCGGTCGTAGCCGGCGTAGGCGGAGGTTTCTAAAATCAAGTCGCCGGGCAGGACCGAGGAGCCCTCCCGCGCCAGCTCCTCGAAGAGCCGCACGAGATCGCCGGTGGTCAGGTCCGGCGCGCCGGTGAACTCGAGGATGTAATCCGTCGCGTTGTCCGGCGGTGTCCCGGAACCGGCGGATGCCGGCCCCCACAAGGTGGTGCGGTAGCGCCAGTCCGGGCCGAGGGCGAGACTGGCGGCGAGGGCCGTTACCAGTTTCAGGGTGGAGGCCGGGGTGACCAGATGATCCGGGTTGATCGCCTGTTCCCGCGCACCTGTGGCCACATCGACAACGAGCAGCGAGATCTGGGCCCCCTCCGGCACCCCGGGCACCTCGGCGGCCTCCAGATCCCCTGCGGCGAGGCTCAGGAGTGCGACCCAGGCCCCGGCGGCGATTGCGAGCGCTCGTGAACGCACGGTACTGGCCCTCTCGTATGCGAATCTGGACACCCACGACGGCCATGCCGTTCGAGGAACCGCTCGTCGGGGGCGGGCGCACGAGGATCCACGCTCGGCGGCTCAGTAGCCGACGAGCTCGACATACCCCTGGCCAGCGATCGGGGCGTCTGCCCGGGATCCGGCGACGCGGACCGCCCCTTCCCAGTAGGGGAAGGCGAAATCCAACACTTGATCCGCAAGCTTGGGTTCCACCTCCAGCTCGAGGGCCAGATCCGGCACGCGGAGCGTCCATTCGCTCGGATAACGGCGTCCGGCATCGCTCGCCCAGTGGTCGTGCACCTCGATCGTATAGTCATTGGCATCGAGGTGGTGCGTGGTCCCATCGGCCCGGGTGAAGGTCCCTGCGCTGGTCGGTCCCGGCTCCCCGTCGGCCCCCCGGATCTGGTACAGCATGAGCTCCGTCTCGTTATCGAATTGCAAGGCGAACCAGTCCCAGCCCTGCTGGTCCTCGCCGAGGGCGCTGGTCGACCACTCCCGATCCATCCACGCCGATCCGGTGACCGTGAACGACCCCGCGGGCAGGCGGACCTCGCCGGTCGTGCTGAGCCGAGTGATCGAGTAGTAATAGGAGGCGTTGCCGGGTTCGGGGCCCTTTTGGCTGAGCCCCTCACGGCTGTTCAACACGGGTTCCTTGCGCGGCTGCAACGCGAGATCGATGCCAAACTCCGGCGTGGCCGCGGAAAGCCGCCAATCGGTCCCCTCGTGTTGGATCCGCCAGTCGTTGAGCCAAACCGTCACGGGGTCCCTCGTGGCCCCGGCCAACCCCAAGTCCCCCCCCCGGGCGAAGCGCTCCTCGGCGAAGAAGGCCTCGCCGGTGACATCGGTGACGGCCAAATGCCCCATGTAGGCCTGCCGCGTCGCCCAGGCGGAGGGATGCTCGACCGGTTCCCCCTGCAGGGCAAAGCGAAACAGCGTGAGCTCGAAGCCGAGCGCCCGGCCCGAGGTGGCTGTGAGGTTCCCGGTGAAGTACCACCACTCGGTGCGGAAGTCCGGGTGGGGTCCGTGGTCCTCGGGGAAGCGAAATGCCCGCGGCTCCAAGGCCTGGGCGAACCCGGTCATGTCCTCCGGCGCGGTCAACAGGCCAGTGGCGCTGTTGTCTGGGGCGGCTCGCTCGCCGCAGCCGATCAACCCCAGTAGCCCGGCAAGCAGAAACCCGCCCGCGAGCCCCCGGTATGGCCTCACCGTTCGCCAACACACCATGGGTTATTCCTCCTTCAAGGCCGCGGCGGGGATCGCCCGAGCCGCCCGCCAACTCGGATACAAGGCGGCGAGCAGGGCCGCCAACAAGGCCAGTCCCAAGGCCTGCACGGCATGCCCCGGCGCCAGGGACAACGGCATGGTCCACCCGAAGGCCCGCTGGTTGATGACCTCGGTGAGGGTGGCCGCCAGGGCGAAGCCGAGGGGGATGGCCACCAGGCCGGCGATCAGGCCGAGCAGGAGGGTGTGGGTGAGCACCGAGCCGCCGACCTGCCGGCCGGTGACGCCCAAGGCGCGGAGCACGGCGAGCTCCCGATGGCGCTCCAACTCGAGGGCGGCAAGGGCGCCCAACATCCCCACGAAGGCAACGCCGAGGATGAGGACCCGCAGGGCCAGGGTGACCTGAAAGGTCCGGTCAAAGACGGTCAAGGATTGTTCGCGGATGGCCTGATCCGAGGTAAAGGCCAGTCGGTCGCCTCCGGGCAAGGCCCGTATCTGTTCTTCGACACCGGCCGCCGTCACCGAGGGGGCGAGCTCGATGCCGAGGGAGTTGACGCGATCATCCGTCCAGATGGAGCGGAAATGCGCGAGATCCATCAAGACCACCCCGGCATCGGAACTGTAGTCCTGATACACGCCGAGCACTGGGAAGGCGCGCGGGCCTTGCGGTGTCGGGAGTCGCAGGCGATCCCCCGGGTCCAGCCCCCGGCGGTAGGCGAAGGACTCGGTCACGGCGACTCCCCGGCCATCGATCAGCTGTTGCCAGATCGCATCCCGGTCACCGCCGGCGATGAAGGTTCGATCCGGGGCCATGGCCTCCAACTCCACCGCGGTGACCGAGACATCCCCGCTCGAGGTCTCGAGCCGGACCTGACGCAGGCGTCGAACCTCGGTGACCCCGGGGGTCGCCTCGACGGCGGCGGGGAGCCCCGCTGGCATGAAGCCGCCGCCTTCCCCGGGGGCGACCCGCGGGACCGTCACGTAGAGATCGGAGGTGAGGACCTGATCCAGCCAGTCGCTCACGGCCCCCCGGAAGCTGTCAATCATCACCCCGACCCCGATGGCCGAGGCGACCGCCGCGGTGAGGGCGGCTGCTGCCAGCGCGTTGCGGCTCACGCCGGTGCCCAGGGCGCCGGCGGCCAACCGGCCCACGGGCCCCAGGGTCCGGGCCAGTAGGGGACGCGTCAGGCGGGAGGCGTGCTGGATGATCCACGGCATCAGCCCCGCCACCCCGAGGATGCCGAGGAGGACCCCGGCGAAGGGGATGGTCAGGGAACGGCTGGCGGCGAGGATGCTGAGTCCGCTCAAGCCCATGAGGACCAGGCCGGCCACGGCCAGGCCGGGGATCCAGCGCCGGTTGCCACCCGGGGCCTGGATCAAGGCGGCCCGCGGTGGGACGCGGGCCGCCTCCAGCGCGGGTACCGCCGCGGCGAGGAGGGCGACCATCGGCCCGAGGAGCAGTCCCTTGGCGAGGGACACGGGCTGGACGAGATCCCCTTGGACGCGGAGGACGAAATACAGGTCGTTGATGGTCCGGGTGACCAGGTCGATGAGCCACTGACCCAGGACCACGCCGAGGACGAGCCCGACCAGGCTCCCGATGAGGCCGAGAACCGCCGCCTCGAAGAGCACCAAGCCGAGGATCTGCCGCGGGGTCACGCCGAGACTGCGCAGTTGTCCCCACAGATGCCGACGACTCAGCACCGAGAAGCCGATCGCGTTGTAGATCAGAAAGCCGCCGACCACGACCGCGAGCAGGCTCATGGCGACGAGATTGATCCGGAAACCGCGGGTCATATCCGCCAAGGCCTCGCTGCGCCGTTCCGCCGGCTGTAGGCGCACCGCCTCGGGCAGCGACGCGCGCACGGCGTCGACCTGGGCGGGCTCGAGGACCAGATCGATTCGGTCGAGCCGGCCGAGTCGCTGGAGGACTGCCTGCGCGGTGGCGATATCGGCGATGAATAGCGGCTCGAGCTCCGTGCCCGGCGCCTCACCGAGGGTCCCGATCCGGTTCAGGGGCTCGGAGCGTCCGCCGTAGGCCACGGTGAGTGTCTCCGGCGCCTCCGGGATGGAGGTCAGGACGGACCCGGGGCGTGCCATGAGCTGGGCGCCACCCCCATCGTCCGAGGGCAGTCGATAGCCGCGGTCGAATCGCCCTTCTTGCAGGGGGTCGACGCCAATGAAACGGTAGGGTTGATCCTGGTAGCGGACGTAGCCCTCGATCACCGGGGCGGTGGGGATATGGCCCCACCGGCGCTGAAAATCGACATAGAAGGACTCGTCGAGGCCGTCGGGCCCGCCCTTGAGGCGATGGGTCGCCGACCCTTGCAGCGTCTCCACGCTGGCCGCAAAGGCGCGGCCCGCGCTTTCATTGGCGATGTCCACGGCCACCACCGTCGCCACCCCGAGGGCGATGCCGAGGAGGGTCAGACCAAACTGGACCGGATGGCGCCGAAAGAAGCGCTGACTCGCGCGTCGCAACAAAGGGGTCATGCCGGGGCGCCTTCCGGGTGCAATCGACCGTCGGCCAGATGATGGATGGCCTCGGCCTGCTCGGCGAGGGGGCGGCTATGGGTCACCATCAGCAGGGTCGTGCCGGTGTCCGCGATCAAGCGTTGAAACAGCTCGAGGATGGCTTGACCGGTGGCATCGTCCAGGCTCCCGGTGGGTTCGTCCGCCAACAGCAGGGCGGGGCGATGGATCAGCCCGCGTCCGATCGCGATGCGCTGCTGCTCGCCGCCGGAGAGCCGCTCCGGGTAGGCCGCGCCCCGATCGCCGAGGCCGAGTGCATCGAGCATGGTCTGGGCCCGGGCGCCCGCCTCCCGGCTCGCGACCCCGTTCAGCTCCAGGGGCAAACGGAGGTTCTCCTCGGCGGTGAGGTTGGCCAGCAGGTTGAACGACTGATAGACGAAACCGATCTGCTGACGCCGGAAGCGGGTACGGTCCGCCTCGCCGAGGCGGCCGAGTGAGACGCCGAGGACATTCACCTCGCCGTGGGTCGGGGCGTCGATACCCGCCAACAAGTTGAGCAAGGTTGACTTCCCGGAACCACTGCGCCCCACGAGCGCGATCCATTGGCCTCGGGGCACGGTCAACGAGACATCCGACAAGGCCGTGCGGCGATCGCCAGCGCTGGTATAGACCTTGGAAACGGACGTGAGCCGAACGGCGGGTTCCGTCGGGTGCGGATCAGAAGCGGGGGTCACTTGGTTCATTCGCCCATGACGGTCACGGTAAGCTGACGGGTTTGCTGGGCGTGGCGGTGTTCCCAGACGAACAGGCCCTGCCACGTCCCGAGCCCGAGGTCGCCCCGGGTGACCGGCAGGCTGAGCGCGCTCTCGGTGAGGACGCTGCGGATGTGGCCGGGCATGTCATCGGGGCCTTCCGCCCGGTGGCGGAAGCGACGGTCCCCATCAGGCACCAGGTCGGCCATGAAAGTTTCCAGGTCGGTCTGAACGGAGGGATCCGCGTTCTCCTGAAGGAGGAGCGAGGCACTCGTATGGTGGATGAACACGTGACACAGGCCGGTATGGACTTGGCCGGCACGCACGCAACGGGCGACGTCGTGGGTGACCTCGGTGGTCCCACGACCGCGTGTGCGAATCGTGAATGCCTCTTGATGGATGGCCATAGGCATCGACTCCTGAGGAGTTAAGATCGGTCTTCGGCGGGGTCTGTGGCTTCCGACCCGCCCCTGTGTTACCTTTTTTTGCGATCGCCGCTCAGGCATCGCTCGACCTATCGTCCCTAACCTTCGGCTCGGGTGTCCACACGCCCGCTGTCACGACTCGATCGCCTTCGCTTCTCGCGAGGTGGACGCAGCCACCGGCCAAGGACCCTCCTTTGTGAAGATCCTGCACATCAGCGACGTCTATTTCCCGCGCGTTAACGGTGTCTCCACCTCGATCTATACCTTTCGCCGTGAGTTGCGCCGGCTGGGCCACGAGGTCGAGCTGATCGCGCCCGATTACGGGCAGACGACCCCCGACGAGCAGGCCATCCGGCGGATCCCATCCCGCCGGGTCATTCTCGATCCGGAGGATCGGATGATGCGGCTCGGCGCCCTGCGCCGCCTGGAACCGGATCTGGCGGCCCGACCGCCGGACCTGGTGCATGTGCATACCCCTTTTGTCGCCCACCACGTTGGACGGCGACTGGCCCAACGGCTCAACGTGCCTTGTGTGGAGACCTACCACACCTTCTTTGAAGAATACCTGGGCCATTACCTGCCCATTTTGCCGAATCGCATCACCCGCTGGATCGCGCGGCATTTTGCCCGCCACCAGGGCAACGGGGTGGACGCGCTCATCGTGCCCTCTTCACCGATGGCGGAGATACTCGAGGAGTACGGGGTCGATACCCCCCTGGTGGTCTTGCCCACCGGCATCGAGCTCGAACGCTTCGCCAGTTGCGACGGCACCGCGTTCCGGCAGCGCTATGGCATCCCGTTGGATCGGCCGATGCTCACCTTCATCGGCCGATTGGCCTTCGAGAAGAACGTCGACTTCATCATCCACGCCCTCACCCGGATCCGCCATCAGCGCCCCGATGTCTTATTGGTCATCGTCGGTGAGGGGCCCGCGGAACGCCATATTCGCCAGCTCGTCACCCGGCTCGGACTCGAGGACAACGTGGCCTTTCTGGGCTATCTCGACCGCGAGACGACCCTGAAAGACTGCTACTGCGCGGCGGACGCGTTCGTCTTCGCCTCCCGGACCGAGACCCAAGGCCTGGTCTTGCTCGAGGCCATGGCCCTCGGTCTACCCATCGTCTCCACGGCGGTCATGGGGACCATGGACATCCTCAGCCCAGAGCGGGGGGCCTTGATCGCCGAGGAATCGCTGGATGACTTCGCCCAGAAGGTGCTGCGCGTGCTGGGCGACGAGGCCTTGCGATTGCGGCTGCGCACCGAGGCTCGCCAGGAGATCCAGCGCTGGTCAGCGAGCCGCACCGCCGAGCAACTCGCCGAGTTGTACCGGGAGTTGCTCGGACGTCAGGCCACTCGCGACGCGGCGTAACGCGTTCGGGCCGCGGCCCGTCCCTCAGCGCCTACGCGACCTGGCCCCCGGAACCCGGGATGGACGCGCGTTGGGACCCACTCCGGTCGAACGGGGCCTGACCGGGCGCGGTCAGGCGTTGACCCCCGCTAATCGACGGTTGGAGGGCAATCATGAGGCGAGTCGGTGTGTCCCATGACTCGATCCCCCCGGTGCAGGGCGTCTTGCGGCGTCTCCCCCCGTGGCCGACGCTCCGACCCACGCGGGCGTTGTTCCGCGAGTCGCGGGACACCCCGGATTGGCTCGGTCAGCAAGCCCATCCCGTGACCCAAGACGACGACACGACCGCGCAGCAGCCCGTGCATCCCGTGCGCTGCCGACGTTGCGGTCAATCCGTGACGACGCCGAGCGAGCGGGTGTATCCCTTGGGTGAGCACATCCACGAGCGATGCAACCCGCACGGTTACTGTTTTCGCTTTGGCTGTTTTGGAACGGCCTGGGGGATCGCGACGATCGGGGAGGCGACCGCGGGGGACACCTGGTTCCCCGGCTATCGTTGGCGCATCGTCCTGTGCCTGGGGTGCGGGAATCACCTGGGTTGGCGTTTCCAGGGTTCCGAGGGAAAAGAGCTGAACCTTTTCTACGGCTTAATCCTCGAGCGGTTGGTGATCCCGACCGAGCATTGAGGCCGGGCTTGCTTGACCCCGGGGCGAGGCGGATGCCGGCGCCCCGGGGGAACCGACGGGTTTACTCCCGGAGCTGGGAGCCTGCGGTGACGCAGCCGAGCGGGATCACGATGAGGGTCAGTATAGTCGAGATCAGCACCCCGAAGAGGAGCGAGACCGCCATGCCTTGGAAGATGGGGTCGGTGAGGATGACGCTGGACCCCGCGACCAATGCGAGAGCGGTGATCACGATGGGTCGGGTTCGGGTCTTGCAGGCATTCACGACCGCCTCCTCGACTCGCTCGCCGCGGGCGACCTCCTGGATCGAGAAGTCCACCAGTAGGATGGAGTTCCGGACGATGATCCCGGCCAAGGCGATGAAGCCGATCATTGAGGTCGCGGTGAACTGGGCGCCGAGCAACCAGTGGCCGGGGACGATGCCCAAGAGGGTTAAGGGGATCGGGGCCATAATGATCATCGGCAGGATGAAGTTGCCGAATTGCCAGACCACGAGGATATAGATCGCCACCAGGGCGACCCCGAAGGCAATCCCCATATCTCGGAATGTCTCGTAGGTCACCGTCCATTCACCACCCCACTCGAAACCCGATTGGCTCGTGTCTTTCGGAGGGTCGATGAACTCGCCGGACATGACCACGCCATCCGGTGTCACGTACTCCTGGAGCTTTTCCTCCATCTTCAGCATCGGATAGATCGGTGCCCCGAGTCGCCCGATCGCGTCGCCCACCACGTATTCCACCGGCTCCAAGTCCTTGTGATGGATGATCGGATCCGCAGGGATCCGCTCCCAGTCCCCGAGCTCAGATAGCGGGATGGTCTTGCCCTTGGGGGTGTTGATCGGTAGATCCGCCAGGCGGTTCAGCTGTGAGCGAATGGCGAGCGGCACCTGAAGGACGATGTAGGTGGGCTCCAGATACAACCCGCGCTTGATATCCCCCATCTGGGACTGGCCCATCGCCATGTTGATGTTGCGGACGATCGTCGAGATGGCGACCCCCTGCCGCTCGGCCTTGTCCCGGTCGACGTTGAATTGCCACACCTCGTGGGGTTCCGCCATGTAGTTGTCAACGTCCGCCATGCCCGCGGTCTCCTCGAACATGGCCGTCATGTCCCGGGCGACCTGGCGACGGACCTCGGGGCTCGGTCCGTAGATCTCCGCGACCACGGTCTGGAGCACGGGTGGGCCTGGCGGGATCTCGGCGACGGTCAGACGGGCATTGAACTTCTGCTCGATATCCTGGATGGCCTGGCGTGCCTCTACGGCAATCTCGTGGCTGGAACGCGCTCGCTTCTTCTTGTGCACCAATTGGATGTGCACCTCACCCTGGTAGGGTTGATCACGGAGGTAGTAATGGCGCACCAGTCCGTTGAAGTCGAACGGCTTAGCCGTCCCGGCGTAGGTCGTAACGGCTTCCACCTCGGGGATCGTGCGCAGGCGCGTGGCGATCTGCCGCGTCGCGTTGGCGGTGGTGCCCAGGGCGGTGCCCTGGGGAAGATCCACCATCACCGTGAATTCCGATTTGTTATCGAAAGGTAGCATCTTCACCGGAACAGCGGTGGTGACGAACAGCGACACGGACAGGAAGAAGGCCCCGATGAGGGCGAACAGAAAGATGAAGCCCAAGATCCGGCTGTGGATCAGGGGAACCAGTGTGTACTTATACAGGTTGGCGATCAGGCGCTCCTGGGTATGTTCGCGCCGTTGCGCCTTGCGCAGGAGCTGCAACGAGGGCCGGATCCGCATCGAGAACCACGGGGTATAGACGAAGGCCGCGAACAGGGACAGGGCCATTGCAACGGAGCCCAGGGCCGGGATCGGCTCCATATACGGACCCATCAACCCGGAGACGAATCCCATCGGGAGCAGGGCCGCGATGACGGTGAATGTGGCCACGATCGTGGGGTTGCCCACCTCACGGACGGCGTCGACCGCCGTGACCGTATCCGTGTCCCCGACTATGAGCCAACGCCGGTAGATATTCTCGATGACGACGATGGCGTCGTCGACGAGGATACCGATCGAGAAGATGAGCGCGAACAGGCTCACGCGATCGATCGTGTATCCGGTGAGCCAGGCGGCGAAGACCGTCATGAGCAACACGACCGGGATCACCGCCGTGACCACAATGGCGGGACGCAAGCCGAGCGCCAAAAAGACCAGCACGGTGACGGCCCCGGTCGCGATGAAGAGCTTCTTGATGAGGGTGTTGACCTTGTCGTTCGCGGTCTGTCCGTAGTTCCGAGTCACCGCCACGTTGACGTTCTCGGGGATAAGCTGCCCCTCGAGCTTGTCGACCCGATCGAGCAAGGCATTGGCGACGGTGACCCCATTGGAGCCGATCTTTTTGGCGACCGCGACGGTCACCGCGGATTCCCCGTCGGGCTGGCCCGTGCCGTGATAATCCGCGCCGGCGAAATAGGCGACCTGCTGATCGTAGTCCTCGGGCCCCAGGTAGACGCGGGCCACATCCCGAATGTAAATCGGTTCGCCACCCTGGGTCCCGACAACGAGGTTGGCGATATCGTTGGCGGACTTGAGAAACGCCCCTGCGTAGACGGTCAGGTGCTGACCCCCCGCCTCCACGTCCCCAGCACGTTGCTTCTCATTGGCGTCGCGAATCGTCTGACCGATCTGCGCTACACTGATCCCGAAGCTCGACAGTCGCTCCGGGAGGATCTCGACGCGGAGCTGCTCCTTTCGCCCGCCCACGATGAAGCTGTAACCCGTATCTTGGACCTTCTTGAGGTCTTGCATGACCTCGAAGGCGAGGGTCCTGAGCCCGGCGTCGTCGACATCCTCCGACCAGAGCGTCAAGGCGACCACTGGAACGTCATTGATGCCCTTGGGCTTGACGAGGGGCATGCGAACCCCCGGCGGCATTTCGTCCAGATTCGATTGGATCTTATCGTGTACCTTGACCAGGGACGGGCCCTTCTCTTCGCCCACCTTGAACCGAACCGTGATCACGGCCTCCCCGTGCCGGGTCATGGAATAGACGTGCTTGACCCCCGGGATCTCGCTGAACATACGTTCCAGCGGCTCGACGGCGAGGTTGACAGCCTGCGGCGCGGCGACGCCGGGGTAGCTCAGCATGACGTCGATCATGGGGACGGAGATCTGCGGGTCTTCTTGACGTGGGGTCGCAATCAGTCCCATGACGCCCATGGCGAGCATCGCGAAGAACAGCAGCGGGGTGAGGGCGGAATGGATAAAGGCGCGGGCCATCCCGCCGGCCAGCCCCATGTCCTCCATCTCCGGATTGACGGGACGCTCATCGGTGGTGGACTGGTTTTCGGCCATGACGACTCTTTGGTGGATCGTTGTTATTGCGGCTCAAGGCTCGCCTGAAGGAAAGCCAGGCAAGGGGGTGCGGGACGAGCGATCGGCAGCGCAGGCGCTTGGGGCTAGCCGGGGCTACCGGCCCGATGGTGGGGGCTCATGCCCCCCCTCGGAGTACCCATGCAATCACGAGAATAATTCGAGCCAGCCGAATAGCAAGCGACCCCGATCAAATCGCCCCGGGATGGTGACCCGGTTCGGGATCAGCCGCCGTTGACGATCAGCTGCTCGCCGGGCCGCAAGCCGGTGAGTACTTCGATCTCGCCGTCCCCTCGGGTCTCACCCAGGCGCAGCAGCCGGAGCTCGGTCTCCTCGTCGTCGACCAGAACCCGGGCCATCGGCAAACCGCCGCGGTAGATGACGGCATTCTGGGGAATGACGACCACGTCGCGCCGGGTGGCGCCCTTGTCCGGCAAGATGACCTCGGCATACATGCCGGAGCTCACCGGGGCGCCCGTCGGCAGGTCGAATTTCACCCGGATCGTATGGCGCTCCGGGTCGGCCATCGGGAAGATGTTGGCGACGCGAATCGGGATGCGGGTCTTGTCGGCATCGTCCAACCGGGCCTGGGCGTTCATGCCCTCGCGGAGATTCAGTGCGATCCGCGAGGCCACGTCCGCCTGGATCTGCAGCCAGCGCCCGTCGGCGAAACGGACCAGGGGTTGTCCTGGCTGCACCGAATCCCCTTCTTCGACGAATTTCTCAAAGATGATGCCGTCGTAAGGGGCGACGCTGCTCGAATCGCGGAACTTGGCATCGATCTCGCGCAGCTTGGAGTAGGCCTGATCCAGCTGGGTCCGAGCCTTGCTCATCTCCATGCGACTTGCATGGACAGCGGCGCCGCGCTCGGCGGCCGGGTCGCCGAAGCCAAGTATGTCTCCCGCCTGGCGGGTAAACATCTTATCGAAGAGTGATGGGACGCCCATGCCAGGGAGTTGCTGCACGCTCTCCGTACTCGGGGCCCGCAGCTGCCGATCGAACTGGACTTGGGCATTCTGGAGTTGGTAGTGCGCCCGTTGGATCTCCGACAACACGGACCGTCGCTGGGCCCGCAGCTCCTCCTGATCGAGGGCGACGACGAGCTTCCCGCGATCCACACGGGCTCCTTCTTGCCCCGCGATGAACTCGACCCGGCCGGGGACCTCGGCGGAGAAGGTGACCTCGCGATAAGGAACGACCGTGCCGCCCACGGTCGTGGTCGCGCTCATCTCTTGGCCTTTGACGGTGATGACTCGACGTTCCGGGGCGCGCTCGGCCCCCTTGTCGGAACGTTCGGTCGAACCGGTGGAAGGGGATGTGTCTTGGGCCGAGACCGCATTGACGGCCAGGACAGCGAGCGCCGCCGTTAAGAGGCTAACGACGGCAAGGCCGGCGATCAGGCCAGACCGATGGGATTGCAACACAGCGGTGCCTCCTCGTAGAAAGCGAATCGGATCAGGGCGCGACCCGCGTTGTCGCGGGTCGCGCGTTCGGTAGGCCGAACGGCTTTTAATTTAGTATATAAGAATATATCGTTTTTGCATTCATAACACCTAGGGGTCGGTCCCGCCGCGACCCGTCTGGGACCAGCCTGTCCGCAACACCTCGCTCCGGGCCATTCGATGAAGAATCAAGCGCGGTTCACGTCGTTGAGGCCAATGACAGCCGGGCATACTACGAGAGGACGACAGGGGAATCCAGTGTCCTATCGGACACCCGGGGGCCGCGTGGGATCCCCATAGATCGCCCGAACCGGCGCCATCCACGAGGACGAATACCCCCACGCGTGCGACTCACGACGCGGACGGATCGGACTTCGAGATCGTTCCCGCCAGACGCCCGCTGTTGGATCAAGCCCGTGGCCGGCGCTGACATTCGCGCCGCTGGCGGGTTCGGATGCCACTCGGGCCATGGCAAAGGCATCGGGTGATGGGGTATCGCATCTAGGGAAAGAGTCTAGCAGTTGCGCCCGGCGCGGGAGACCCCGCGGTCTCGGTTCGCGACGACGTCGCGCAGCGTCCGAGCGCCAGGACTTGCCCCACCCGGGGCGAAAGCGCAAGAATTCACGATACGGTTACGGGCCATCCGCTTATCCTCGCCCGCCGGTGACCGGATCCCTCGGAGCGAATCTATGGCACGCAAAACCTCGGCGTCGGCAGATCCCCTGAACGACCTTCCCACCCTCGAGGCGACGGTCGGGGGGACGCCGCTCGTGCGCGTCCAGCGCCTCACCGGATCGAGCGGGTGTCGGCCAAGCAGTCGGATCTTCGCCAAACTCGAAGGCAACAACCCGGCCGGCTCGGTCAAGGACCGGCCCGCGCTCAGTATGATCCGCGGCGCGGAAGCCCGCGGGGATATCCACCCGGGGGATCGCCTGGTTGAGGCGACCAGTGGCAACACCGGCATCGCCCTGGCGATGGTTGCCGCCATGAAGGGCTACCGGATGCGCCTCATCATGCCGTCGAATATGAGTGTCGAACGGCGTCAGGTCATGCAGGCCTTCGGGGCGGAGATCCAACTGGTGACCAGCGACGAGGGCATGGAAGGCGCACGGGATCAGGCCGAGGCCCAGCAGGCCCGGGGCGAGGCTCGGCTGCTCGATCAATTCGCGAATCCGGACAACCCCGGCGCCCACTACCGCACGACCGGCCCCGAGATCTACGCGGCCACGGGAGGGCGAATCACCCACTTCGTCAGCTCCATGGGGACCACGGGCACCATCATGGGGACCTCGCGGTTCCTCAAAGAACAAGACCCCCGCATCCAGATCGTCGGGGTCCAACCCACGGAGGGCGCCCGCATCCCGGGCATCCGGCGCTGGCCGGAGGCCTATCTCCCCCAGATCTATGAACCCGAACGCGTCGACCGCATCCTCGACGTGGATCAACAAACCGCCGAGGCGACCACCCGCGCCCTGGCCGCTCAGGAAGGGATCTTCGCCGGGATCTCCTCGGGCGGGACCATGGCAGCCGCCCTACGCCTGGCCGCTGAGGTGGAGCATGCGGTCATCGTCAGCATCGTCTGCGATCGGGGGGACCGGTATCTATCCACGGGCGTGTTCCCCGCCAGCGAATGAACGTCCTGGTCTTCGATCTCGAGACCGTCCCGGATGTGGCCGCGGGCCGGCGCCTGCTCAACCTACCGGATGCACCGCCGGAGGATGTGGTGGCGGCCCTCGAGACGGTCCGCTTCGAGCAAACCGGTCACCGCTTTCTGGCCCATCCCCTGCATCGGATCGTCGCCTGTTCGGTGGTGCTTCGCACGGCCAACGAGGCACCGCGCGTGTGGTCCCTGGGCGACCCGGATAGCCCCGAAGCGGAGATCCTCGGTCGTTTCTTCGAAGGATTGCGGCGCTACAGTCCCGTTCTGGTGTCGTGGAACGGCAACGGATTCGATCTCCCGGTGATTCACTATCGGGCCCTGCGGCATGGCGTCCCCTCGCCCCGATACTGGGATCAGGGGGAATTCGAGACGGCCGCCCGTTACGACAACTACCTCAATCGGTATCATCAGCGCCATCTCGATCTGATGGATCGGCTCGCCGGGTTCCAGCCTCGGGCCGTCGCGCCCTTGGATCAGGTGGCAACGCTGCTGGGATTCCCGGGGAAACTCGGGATGTCGGGGGGTCAGGTGTGGACGCGATTCCAGGCGGGCGACATCGACGGCATCCGCCATTATTGCGAGACCGACGTCCTCAACACCTACCTCGTCTACCTGCGATTCCAACTCATCCGCGGCCATCTGAGCCGAACCGATTACCACGACGAGTGCCAGGCGCTGCGCACCATGTTGCATCGGGAAGCGGCAGCCGGACGACCCCATCTCGGGGATTTCGAGTCCGCATGGCTTGATGATGGCGACGCGATGCAACCCCCGGAGCCCTCGCCATGATGCGACCCCCCGCCCATCGGCGGCCCGCCCACCGGTCGGTTCGACGATGAGCCGTCGCCGACGGCGTCCCCTCCCCGAGGGGACCTTTCCCGCCGTGATCGAAGACCTCAGCCAAGATGGGCGCGGGGTGACCCATCGAGACGGTAAGGCGGTCTTCATCGATGATGCCTTGCCCGGTGAGACCGTTACCTTCGCCTACACCGGGCGTCATCGGCACTTCGATGAGGGCCGCGTCGCCGAGATCCTCACCGCCTCCGCCGATCGCATCGAGCCGGCCTGTCCTCATTTCGGCACCTGTGGCGGTTGCAGCCTGCAGCACCTCCGCCCAGAGGCCCAGCGCCGAACCAAGCAAGCCGGGTTGCTCGAGACCCTGCGTCGTATCGGCCACGTTGAGCCGGAGGCGGTCGCCGAGCCGATCACCGGTCCCATCTGGGGCTATCGCCGAAAGGCACGCCTCGGTGTGCGCTTTGTGCCAAAGAAGGGCCGGGTGCTGGTGGGGTTCCGGGAGCGGCGTGACAATCGGGTTGCGGATCTCGAGACGTGTCCGATCCTGGCGGCGGATGCCGGTCGGCTATTGCCGGAGCTGGCGGCGGTGCTCCAGGCGATGGCGCATCGTGACCGCATCCCGCAACTCGAGCTCGCCATTGCCGACCGAGGCATCACCTGGGTGGTCCGACACCGGGAACCCCTGCCGGGGGCCGATCGCGAGCGGCTTCGAGCCTTTGCCCAGCAGCACGGGGTCGGGATCCAGCTCCAATCCGGAGGACCGGAGACCGTGACCCCCTTGGAGCCCGAGACCGGGGATCTCAGCTACACCCTGCCCGAGTTCGATCTGGAACTGGGGTTCGCGCCCCTCGACTTCATCCAAGTGAACGGCGACGCCAATCGCGCCCTCGTCAGCCGCGCCGTTGCGTGGTTGGATCCAACGCCTGAGGAGCATGTCCTGGATCTGTTCTGCGGGCTCGGCAACTTTGCCCTGCCGCTCGCGCGGCGAGCCGGTCAGGTCTGGGGGCTGGAGGGGGATCCGGCCATGGTCGGGCGGGCGGCCGCCAACGCACGGGCCAACGGGGTCACGAACGCGCAGTTCCATGCGATCGATCTGGAAGGGGCGAGCCCCGAGCTCCTGGATCGCCCCCGGGCCTTCGATAAGGCCCTCCTCGACCCGCCCCGCTCGGGGGCCGAGGCTGTCCTTCCCTGGCTGGCCAGGCAACGACCGAGCCGCCTCGTCTACGTCTCCTGCCATCCCGCAACCCTGGCCCGGGACGCCGGCCAACTGGTCCATCGGTACGGCTATCGGCTCCGCCGAACCGGCATTGCGGATCTCTTCCCGCACACCAATCACGTGGAGTCGATCGCCCTGTTCGAGGCCGCGGACTGACCCGTTTGGGAGCGGCCTTGAGCGGGATGCATCACACGGGAGGCCCGGTCTCGTCGTTGGGTCGGGTCGTCGGACTTAAGGAACGGCACGAGCCGTTGGGCTATGCCACTTTCTCGATCCAGCCATCAGCCTCGATCCAGCCATCAGCGAGGGGGCGATCCCCCCTCGGGACGAAGGAGTCCGCGCATTGGCTCGGCGACTCCCCCGGGCGGGTCGCACGCCAGGGCGACCCCTCGACTGCCTCGAGCTTGCACCGACGGTCGGTTGGCCAGCGATCCCGCCAGCGATTGACCCGGGGCTGGGCTCACCGGTGGGTCGGCGGTTCGGGCCCTCGCCGTCGGGGGACGCCGTGGATCCCACCCCGGAGGCTCGGCGACTCCCCCGGGCGGGTCGCACGCCAGGGCGACCCCTCGACTGCCTC
>CAYFWJ010000019.1:0-3943 GCA_964346755.1 uncultured Ectothiorhodospiraceae bacterium | reverse complement strand
CAGCGATCCCGCCAGCGATTGACCCGGGGCTGGGCTCACCGGTGGGTCGGCGGTTGGGGCCGGAATCAAGGAACAATACGCGCCCTCAGTCGACGCGATTCGATCGATCCGGCAATCAATTGAGGTGTTTATCGGACCCGGATCGATCCCACCCCCGTCACGATCCCACCCGCGTCAAGCGGGCTCGGGCGTGGATCCGGTTGCTCGCATCTCGGGGGTCGAGCGTTGCAACCACGCCGGGGGCAGCAGGGTCTCCATGAGGGCAAAGCCGCCATACAGGTTCCGAACATCCGGGAAGCCCGCGTGGGTCAGGATCTGCTGGGCCGCGTAGCTGCGATAGCCCACGCCGCAATGGACGACCAGGGGGCCGTCTTGCGGCACCTCGTTCAGCCGTTCCCGCAGCTCGTCCAAGGGGATATTGAGGGCCCCGCGGAGATGGCGACCGTGGTACTCCCGGGCGCTGCGCACATCCAGAACGCGCAGGGATTCCCCGGCGTCCAGCGCCTCCTGCAGGGCATCGGGTGTCATCCCGGGGGCCGTTCCCCGCAAGGCGTTGGCGGCGATGAAGCCGGCCAGGATGGTGACGTCCTTCGCCGCGCCGAAGGGCGGCGCGTAGGCCAGATCCAGCTGCTCCAGGTCGGTGACGGTCAAACCCCCATGGATCGCGGTTGCTAGCACATCGAGGCGCTTGTCGACCCCGTCGCGACCAACCCCTTGGCCCCCGAGCAGTCGCCCGGTCTCGGGGTCGTACAGGATCTTCAGCAGGATCGGCTCGGCCCCGGGGTAGTAGCCGGCGTGACTCGGTCCGGAGACATAGGCCTCGCCCACGGGGATCCCCTGCTGATCGGCGACCTTCTTGACCAATCCGGTCCCGCCCGCGCTCATCCCGCAGACCCGCACGATCCCGGTGCCGAGCACGCCCCCGAAATGCAATCGCCGCGGATCCTCGGCCAGGGCCTCGGCCAGATCCAAGGCCGCGTTGCAGCCAGCGGTCCGGCCTTGTTTATTCGCCGGCCCGGCGAGCGGGATGTTGACCGGCCGCCCGGTCGGCAGGTAGGTCGCCTCGCAATTGTCACCGGCCGCGAACACCGTGGGATCGCTGGTCCGTTGTTCCGCGTCGACGCGGATGGCCCCCGTCTCGCCGAGCTCGAGGCCTGCCGCGCTGGCTAGATCGACCGCGGGTCGCACCCCCACCCCGAGGATCGCGATGTCGTAGCCAATCACCCGCCCGCTGGCGAGGCGGGCCACCGGTTGCCCCTCGCGGGACTCGATGGCGGTGACGGAGTCACGCAGGATCACCTCGGTCCCCGAGGCCTCCAGGGCCTGCTGCAGCGGGATCACCATCTCGGGGTCGAGGGGCCCCATCAATTGATTCGACAGCTCAACCACCGTCACCTGCAACCCGCGATGCATAAGCTGCTCGGCGCACTCCAGCCCGATGTAGCCTCCGCCGATGATCAAGGCCCGCAAATGGGCGTCTCGCATGGCCCGGATCTGGCTGCCCTCGAACTCGTGCGGTAGGAGGCTGCGCAATCGGCCCATGATCGCGTCCACATCGGGCACGGTCCGGCAGGTGAAGACGCTGGGATCCTCGACCCCGGGGATGGGCGGGGTCACCGGGTTTGTCCCGGTCGCCAGGATCAAACGGTCATAATGCAGTTGGCCCTGATCTCCGTCCGCGGCGGCGAAATGGACCACGCGATTCGCCGGATCGATCTCGGTCACACGGGATTGGAGCCGTAGATCCACGCGGAAGCGCCGGACGAATTGCTCGGGATCGGCCACGAATAGGTTATCCCGCTCGGGGATCTCCCCCCCGAGGTAGTACGGCAGGCCGCAGTTGGCAAAGCTCATATACGGGCCCGCCTCGAATAGCACAATCTCGCAGTCCTCGCAGGTTCGCCGTGCCTTGGCGGCGGCCGAGGCCCCCGCGGCGACCCCGCCCACAATCACAAGGCGGGCGGCGTCCGATCCCGCGTCGGTTTCGATATCGAGGCTGGTCATCGTCGCATCATCTCCTGAAGGCGTCGGGTCAATGGTTCGCAGGCCGTGCATCACCGGAGCGCACGTCTCGATCCTTTGCGTGCCTGTGTCCTGGCATGGGCAGCGCCCCCCAGCCAGGGTTCCGGTGGGGCGCCCACTCGAATCCCCATTGAGGGGCCCACCAGGCGATTGGGGAGGGGCGGACGTCGCCTCGCCGGGCGGTCACGGGGTCGGGGGGCGAGCCCATAAAAAATATTAATACCGGACCTGGGGCCTCCGTCAAGCCGGTCGGGCGACCGGCGAATCGGCCGGGGGATTAGCTCGGTTCCGGGGGCGAGACCTCGTCCAACGACGGCCATTGGTCGTCGGCGGTGTCGAGCTCCGCCATCGCCTCGTCCCGCATCTCCGCCGCCAACAGGGTGTTCTCCAGGAGCATCGCGACCGTCATCGGCCCGACGCCCCCCGGGACCGGGGTGATGTAGCCGGCCCGCTCGAATGCCGCATCGAACCCGACATCCCCCACCAGGCGGCCGTCGGCCAAGCGATTGATGCCGACGTCGATGACGGCCGAATCGGGCTTCACCCATTCGCCTGGGATCAGCCCCGGCCGGCCCGCGGCGGCAACCAGCAGATCCGCCGACTCGACGTACGGCGCCAGATCGGGCGTGAACCGATGACACACCGTGACCGTCGCCCCGGCGAGTAGCAATTCCAGGGCCAGGGGACGCCCGACGATGTTGGACGCCCCCACGATCACCGCGTGTTGCCCCTTGGGGTCGATCCCCTCGTGGGCCAAGAGGGTCATGACGCCCTTCGGGGTACACGAGCGCAGGCTAGGATCCCGAATGGCCAAGCGGCCGATATTGCAGGCATGGAATCCGTCCACGTCTTTACGCGGATCGATCGCCTGAACGATGCGTTGGTTCTCGATCCCCGGAGGCAACGGCAATTGCACCAAGATCCCATCGATGGTCGAGTCCGCGTTCAGGGTCGTCACGGCGTTGAGCAACTCCTGAGTCGAACTGCTCGAGGGCAGATCGAGGGCGACGGAGTGGAACCCGACCTTCTCGCAGGCACGGCGTTTGCTTCGGACGTAGACCGAGGATCCGGGGTCTTCGCCGACCAGTACGACTGCAAGCCCCGGGGCGCGCCGACCGCGGGCAACACGGTCGGCGACCCGGTCGGCGACCCGGGCGCGATGAGCCGCGGCGACTTGCTTGCCATCGATGATCTTGGCGACCATAAGCGAATGACTTATCCAACATGAACCACGATACTCGCACGTCGCCACCCGGGGCTCAAGGGACGGCCACACACCCGACAGCGCCCGATACCGTCGATCCGTGGATTGACCCCGAACCGCGAGACTCGTAAACTCCCTAATCATCTGAGAATCCGGCAGGGTTCTAGACGACGATCGGTATCGAACGGGGTATAGCGCAGTCTGGTAGCGCGCCTGCTTTGGGAGCAGGAAGTCGGGAGTTCGAATCTCTCTACCCCGACCAACGCGAGTCGATGCGGGCGGTTCATCGTCCGCTGGGGCTTACGGACCCGCATGCGAGCGCGAGCAGGACCCCGGGTCCCGCGAGTCGACCGGTGAGATCGGGTGAGCGTGTCAAAACATGTGTCGAAAACGGCGCCTGTAGCTCATGCGGATAGAGCATCGGCCTTCTAAGCCGAGGGTAGCAGGTTCGAATCCTGCCAGGCGCGCCAAGTCGGGGCGTCGCTGAGGGAAGACCCTGGATGAGGGTCAACCATCGGCTCGACCGATGGATTACTGTTCGATCGGAATCGATCGCCCGATACGGGCATTGATGCGCGGGTTTGAACGGATGAATCGCGTCGGTGAAGCGTATCCGGCGTAATCCAGTTTTTCTGTGGTGAACGTAGCTCAGTTGGTAGAGTCCCGGATTGTGGCTCCGGTGGTCGTGGGTTCGAGTCCCATCGTTCACCCCACTAC
>CAYFWJ010000018.1:0-36804 GCA_964346755.1 uncultured Ectothiorhodospiraceae bacterium | reverse complement strand
GCTACGAGCTTCGGCTCAGCCACCCTATGAATCCACGTATCCACGCATCGCATGTGGGCAATCGAGGCCCTAGTGGGCCTCGTCCCAGTTGGCCCCCTGGCCCACCTCCACCTCCAGCGGCACGCGCAGCGCCACCGCCCCCGCCATGACCGCGCGGGCCATCTCGGCCACCTCGCTTGCCTGCCCCTCGGGCACCTCCAGGACCAATTCATCGTGCACCTGCATGACGATGTGGGCCTCGGGGAACTCGCCCCGGAGCCGCTCGTCCACGTCGATCATCGCGCGCTTGATGATATCCGCTGCGGTGCCTTGCATCGGGGCGTTGATGGCGGTTCGTTCGGCATATTGGCGGCGCTGATGAGTGCGCGCGTGGATCTCCGGAATCAGCAGACGCCGCCCGTGCACGGTCTCGACGTACCCGTGTTCCCGAGCGGTCTCCCGAGCCGTATCCATGAACCGCTTGACCCCGGGGTAACGGGCGAAATAACGATCCACATAAGCCTGCGCCTCGTTGCGGTCAATGCCGAGTTGCTTGGCCAAGCCAAACGGGCTCATGCCGTAGATCAATCCGAAGTTGATCGTCTTCGCGGCGCGCCGTTGCTCACCCTGCACCGCCTCCGGCTGCAGACCAAAGAGCTCGGCCGCCGTGCGCCGATGGATGTCCTCACCGTTGGCAAAGGCGTTCAGTAAACCATCGTCCTCGGAGAGATGAGCCATAATGCGCAATTCGATCTGCGAGTAGTCAGCGGCCACTAGGACATAGCCCGGCGGGGCGACGAAGGCCTCGCGGATACGCCGTCCCGCCTCGGTGCGCACCGGGATGTTTTGCAGATTGGGGTCGGAGGAGGAGAGCCGGCCGGTTGCCGTCCCCGCTTGGTGATAAGAGGTGTGCAATCGGCCGGTGTCCGGATGGACGAGCTCCGGCAGCTTGTCCGTGTAGGTACTCTTGAGCTTGCTCAACCCACGGTGATCCATAATGATACGCGGCAAGGGGTAATCCAAGGCGAGTTCTTGCAGGACGTCCTCAGCGGTGGAGGGCTGTCCTTTGGGGGTCTTGCGCAGGACCGGTAGGCCCATCTCCTCGAAGAGCAGGGTCTGGATCTGTTTCGGGGAACCGAGGTTGAAGGGCTTGCCAACGAGTTGATGGGCCTCGGCCTCGAGTGCCTTCATTTGTGTGGCGAGTTCAACGCTCTGGTCCCGCAGGCGCTCGGCATCGATGTACACGCCATGGTGCTCAATCCGGGCCAGGATCGGCACCAAGGGGATCTCCAATTCTTGATAAAGCGAGGCAACGCGGGGCAACGCTTGAACCCGCGGCCAAAGGGTCTCGTGCAGACGCCAAGCGATCGCCGCATCCTCGGCCGCATAGGGTGTTGCATCCGCGACGGGGACCTGATCGAAGGTCTTCTGCGCGGCCCCCTTGCCGGCCACCGTTTCGTAGTGGATGGTCTGATACCCGAGGAACGTGTGTGCCAGGGTATCCAGGTCCTGCCGATTCCGATTGGAGTCCAGGACATAGGACTCCAGCATCGTATCGTGTCGGATACCATCCAAGGCGATCCCGTGATTGTGGAGCACATGGACATCGTACTTGAGGTTATGCCCCCGTTTGCCCTTCGCCGGATCCTCCAGCAGGGGACGCAGGCGTTGCAGCACGGTATCCCGGTCGAGCTGTAATGGGGTCTCGGGATCCGCATGCCCCAGGGGGACGTAGGCCGCCACCTCGCCGTCCAGGGCAAAGGACACGCCAACGATGCGTGCGCTCATGTAGGCGAGACTGGTCGTCTCCGTATCGAAGGCGAAGCAATCCGTGCCAGTCAAGGCGTCCAGCCACGACTCGAAACTCGCCCAATCGAGCACCGCCGGAAAATGATCTGTCCCGGCGTTGGGGGTATCTGCAGCGGGCTCGGCAACCGGGCGATCGCCCTGCCACGAGGTGATCTCGTAGCGATCCAGCAGGGGACCCAGGGATTCCCAGTCCCACGGCCCCCGAACCAGATCGGGGGGGCTGACCTCCAGGGGAATATCGTCGCGGACGGTCACCAACCGCTGATTCAGCACCACCTGATCCCGATGGGCCCGCAGGTTTTCCCCGACCTTACCGCTAATCCGATCGGCGTGCTCGAGGATACCCTGCAGATCCCCGTACCGCTCGAGCCATTTCGCAGCCGTCTTCGGCCCGACCTTGGGCACGCCCGGGATGTTATCGGAGGTATCGCCGACCAGGGCCAGATAGTCGATGATGGCCTCGGGCGAGACGCCGAATTTATCCAACACGCCTGCGCGATCGTAGGTCTTATTGAACATCGTATCGACGACGGTAATCGCCTCAGAGACCAGTTGGGCCATATCCTTGTCGCCGGTCGCAATGAGGACCCGCCAACCGGCGTTCGCCGCCTGCCGCGCCAAGGTGGCGATCACATCGTCCGCTTCAACCCCGGGTATCTCCAAGCGCGGCAGCCCGATGGCCTCGACCAAGGCCTGGGTCGGCTCGAATTGCGCCGCCAGCTCCTCCGGCATCGGCGGGCGCTGGGCCTTGTATTCCGCATACCAATCGTCGCGAAAGGTCTTCCCCTTGGCGTCGAAGACGACCGCACCATGGCTCGGCTCGTAATCGCGAAGCAGGCGCTTGAGCATATTGCCCACTCCGAGGATGACGCCAGTCGGTTCCCCGCGCGAATTGGTCAGTGCGGGCAACGCATGGTAGGCGCGAAAGAGAAATGACGAGCCGTCGACAAGAACGAAGGGCGTCGGGGCATCCGATGGCGGCATGGGAGTCGACCCTAGAGAATGGACAGGTTACTATAAGGGATTCGGTCGGCCTTCGCTGAGGCTCCGCTGGAGGCGGATTCTCGGGAATCGCGTGTCGGCCCTCAACATGCCAATCACCCACGAAGGCGGGATCGGCCCTTCTCAGTCATGTCGAAGTCCCACAAACCGGCCAAGCAACGCCTCAGCGCCCCCGACGAGGGCCTGCTCAATCGCGAGTCATGGCGTGTCTTCCAAATCATGGCGGAATTCGTCTCCGGTTTCGAGACCCTCGCGTGTGTGCGCCCCTCGGTCAGCCTGTTCGGCTCGGCGCGGGTGGGCGAAGATCACCCCTATTACCACCTCGCCGAGACCATCGCACAACAGCTCTCCGAGGCCGGTTTTTCGGTGATCAGCGGCGGGGGGCCGGGGACAATGCTTGCCGCGAACAAAGGGGCCCATAGCGGCCCCTCCGCGGCCGTCGGCCTCAATATCCATCTACCCAACGAGCCGGACTCCAATCCCTATCAGGACATCTCCTTAAGCTTCAAGCACTTCTTTTCACGGAAGGTCATGTTCGTCAAATACGCCTCCGCCTACGTGGTACTTCCCGGCGGATTCGGCACCTTGGACGAACTTGCGGAGATCCTGACCCTGGTTCAAACCCACAAAGCGCCGCGCATCCCGATCATATTGGTGGGCTCGGCCTTCTGGGCCGGGCTCCTCGATTGGTTCCGCGAGCGACTCCTCGGCGAAGGCATGATCGACGCCGCCGATCTCGAACTCTATCGGGTGGTCGACGAACCGGATGCGGTGATCGAGACGATCTTCGAGCACTACGCGGGCCGCGGATTCGAACCGTCCCCCGAGGAACGGGAGATCCTGTTGGAACTATGAACGCCATCCTGACCCTCCTCCAACGAATCGGCCACCGCCGCGTTGATGTCCTCGCCCTCGGGTTTCTCATCTTCCCCCTGCTGGGGATGGGAGCCGAGCCCGAGGTGGGGCGAACGCAAGGGCCGTCGGCGGCAGCCGTGATCGAACAAGCCGAGCGGGTGGGCGAGGTGACCATCACCGACCAACGGGTCGACGAGCACCGCATCCGGGAATACCGGGTCAACGGTCAATTGTTCATGATCCGAGTGACCCCCGCCGCCGGCCCCGCGTATTACTACGTGGACCGGGATGGCGACGGCCATCTCGACCCCCTCGATCCGGAGCTCGGCAGCCCGGAGGGCTCACTCCCTTCGTGGATCCTGTTCCGCTGGTAAACCAACGGGCTCGCAGATGGCGGTCTACACGTGGGTCAACCCGACACAGCTCGCGTCCTTCCTCGAGTCCTACGAGGTGGGGCAGCTCCTCGACTACCGCGGCATCCGTCAGGGCGTCGAGAACAGTAATTTCTTCGTATCGACGGAATCCGGCGAGTTCATCCTCACGTTATTCGAACGCCAGGATCCGGCGGATCTCCCCTATTTCCTCGAGCTCATGGCCTTTCTGGCCCAGCACGGTCTACCGGCCCCTCAGCCTCAAGCGCGCCAAGGGGGGCATTACCTCAGTGAACTGAACGGCCGCCCAGCAGCGGTCGTACAACGGCTTCCCGGCGGATCGGTGGAGCACCCGAGCACGGCCCAAACCCGCGCCATCGCGGACGCCCTGGGACAAATGCACGCCGCCGTCGCAACGTTCCCACGCTATCGCGACAACCCCCGGGGACCCCACTGGTGGCGCCAGATCCTGAGCGAGCTGGATCCGGTCATCAGCCCGGAGGACCGCCAACTGGCCCACGACGAACTGAAATTCCAGGGTCTCTACCGGATGCACGATCTACCGCGCGGTACGGTTCACGCGGATCTCTTTCGAGACAACGCCCTGTTCGAGGCGGACCAGCTGACCGGCATCATCGATTTCTACTACGCATGCACCGACGTGTACCTCTTCGATGTCGCCGTGACGGTCAACGACTGGTGCAGTGACGCGCACGGATCCCTGGATCTCGATGCCGTCGCCGATTTCCTCCGTACCTACGCCGTTCAACGCCCGCTGCAGGCGATCGAGCGCGGTGCATGGCCGGTCATGCTGCGGGCCGCCGCCTTTCGGTTCTGGCTGTCCCGGTTGTACGACCAACACTTCCCGCGCCCGGGCGAGATCACCCACGTGAAAGACCCCGATGTCTATAAGCGCATCCTTCAGGACCGCCAACGCAACCATGCGACCTTCCAACGCCGCTGGACCCAGATCCGCCATCATCCCTCAGGTTAGCCGAACGTGTCCGCGTTAGCCCTCGCCCGCGCCCTTGAGCGCATCAACGAAGGGGTCGGTCGGGCCGTCGCCTGGCTGGTGCTCGCCTTGGTCGTGGTGACGTTTGCCGTCGTCGTCCTGCGCTACGGCTTTCGCATGGGGTCGGTCGCACTGCAGGAGACGATTATCTATCTCCACGCCCTGATCTTCATGCTCGGGGCCGCCTACACGCTCCTGCATGACGCCCATGTCCGGGTGGACATCTTTTATCGGCGATTCTCACCGCGGATGCGGGCCTGGGTGAACCTGCTGGGCACGGTGTTCCTGCTGCTCCCCGTAACCGGGTTCATCTTGATCGAGAGCCTGGATTTCGTCGCCCGTGCCTGGAGCCTGCGGGAAGGCTCGATGGAACCCGGGGGACTGCCCATGGTTTATCTGCTGAAGACGGTCATTCCCGTGACCGCCATCCTGCTGAGTCTCCAGGGGATCGCCTCCGGCCTGCGCCAACTTGCCTTGATTCGCGGCGAGCGACCCGCTGAGGGGGATCGGTGAGGCGGCTTCGTCGCCCGGCAGCCAAGTCGAGGGCCCAGTGATGGAGTGGCTGGCCTTGGTCCTCTTCGGGGTTGTGTTCCTGTTGCTCCTCGCAGGATACCCGGTTGCCTTCACGCTCGGTGGCACGGCACTCGCCTTCGCGGGCATTGGGATCGCCGCCGATGTCTTCGATCCCCGCTTTCTGCAACTCATCCCCAACCGGCTCTACGGGATCATGACCCGGGAAACCCTGGTCGCGGTCCCCTTGTTCGTGTTCATGGGGGTCATGCTCGAGCGATCCCGGGTCGCCGAAGACCTCCTCGACACCATGGCGACCTTGTTTGGGCCCCTGCGGGGGGGCTTGGGTATCTCGGTGGTGTTCGTCGGGATGCTGATGGCGGCGAGCACCGGGATTGTCGGGGCGACGGTGGTCACCATGGGCCTTTTATCCCTGCCGACCCTACTGCGTCGCGGTTATGACCCGGGTGTCGCTTGCGGAACGATCTGCGCCTCGGGGACCCTTGGCCAGATCATCCCCCCGTCCATCATCCTGATCCTACTGGGGGATGTCGTCGGCAACGCCTACCAGCAGGCACAGTTACAGCAGGGCATCTTTTCCCCCGAGACCCTCTCGGTCGGCGATCTCTTTATCGGTGCGGTGATACCGGGCTTGATCCTGGTTTCCCTCTACACGCTCTACCTTGTCGGGCTCGCCTGGTGGCGCCCCGAGACCGTCCCGGCCCTACCCGCGGCGGAACGCCAGGGGCTGGGGTGGGCCTTACTCAAACGAGCCCTGATCGCCTTGCTCGCGCCGCTGGCCTTGATAGTCGCCGTGCTCGGATCCATCGTCGCCGGGCTTGCCACCCCGACGGAGGCCGCCTCGGTGGGCGGAATCGGGGCACTCGGCCTCGCCGGGATCCAACGCCGGCTGACCCGGGAGACCCTGCGTGAGGTGCTCCAGGCAACGGTCCGGATCACCAGCATGGTCTTCTTGATCCTGGTGGGCGCCTCCCTCTTCGCATTGGTTTTCCGAGGATTTGGCGGGGACGACCTGATCCACGCGTGGCTGACTCAGCTCCCCGGGGGCACCGTCGGGGCCGTGCTGGTCGTGATGATCCTGATGTTCCTGCTGGGGTTCGTACTCGATTTCATCGAGATCACCTTTGTGATCGTCCCGATCGTCGGGCCTGTACTGCTCAGTATGGGCCTGGATCCGGTGTGGCTCGGCATCCTGATCGCGATCAACCTGCAGACCTCGTTCTTGACACCACCCTTCGGATTCGCTTTGTTCTACCTTCGCGGTGTCGCACCGGCATCGGTCCCGACGGGCGCGATCTATCGCGGGGTCATCCCATTCATTATCATTCAATTGCTGACCTTGGCCTTGATCGGGGTATGGCACGATCTGGTCACCTGGCTCCCCGATCAGATCTACGCGGCTTCACCCCAATAAGGGGACAACCCCCGCACAACAATTACAGGTATGCCTATGGACCAGTTCGAGGCCCCCTTCGGCGAACAGATCGAGCTGCGCCAGATCCTCCACGAGAGCGGTGTCCCGCTGTTGCGCCTCATCGTTCGATCCGGTCACAAGTACTACACGATCGATCTGGATCCGGCCACCGCCCATCGTTGGGGAACGGTCCTGAGGGATTGGGCGACACAAGCCGCCTCCGAGGACTAGTCGCGCCCGACCTCACGCGATCTCCGATGCGGGACCGATCGGCCGGACGGGAGCCAAGACCTCCGGGCCGGCGCGCGAACCCGCGATTACCCCGTCGAGCGGCTCGACGGATCCGACCCACGCGTCTTTGACGCCCTGATGCCGGAAACGACGACCTCACTATGTGGAACGGCTTGATCGAACTCCCCCTTTGGGGCTACATCGTGGTGGCACTGATCGCCACCCATCTCACCATCCTATCGGTGACATTGTACTTACACCGGGGCCAGGCCCACCGCGGGGTCGACTTTCACCCTGCGCTCGCCCATTTCTTTCGCTTCTGGGTCTGGTTCACCACCGGGATGCAGGAGAAGGAATGGGTCGCCGTACACCGGAAACATCACGCCAAGGTGGAAACCGCCGAAGACCCCCACAGCCCGCAAATCCTAGGCTTGCGACGCGTGCTACTGGAGGGATCGGAGATCTACGGCGAGGCGATTCAGGACCCGGCCATCCTGGAGACCTACGGGCGAGGCACCGCCGACGATCGCCTCGAGCGAAGGCTCTACAGCCGGTACCGTTACGCCGGGGTGACCCTGCTCGGGCTGATCTGTGTCGGTCTCTTCGGGGTCTACGGCGTGACCCTATTCGCGGTGCTCATGTTGTGGATCCCGGTCTTGGCCGCGGGGGTCATCAACGGCCTCGGTCACCACTCGGGCTATCGCAATTACAGCACGGCGGACGCCTCGACGAATCTCTCGCCCGTCGGGCTGTTGATCGGTGGCGAGGAACTCCACAATAACCACCATGCCTTTCCGAGCTCGGCGAAGTTCGCAATCAAACGCTGGGAATTCGATATCGGGTGGGTCTATCTCCGCCTCTTCGCTGCCCTCGGCTTGGCCCGGATCCGTCGCGTTGCCCCGGAACCGGTCACCGTCCCGGGCAAGCGTTGGATCGATGGCGAAACCGTGGCGGCCGTCGTGCGCGGCCGGATGCATATCATGGCCGGCTACTACCGCTATGTGATCGTGCCGGTGGTTCGTGAAGCCCGGCAACGGGCCCACGATGCCGACTATCGCCAGCGCCTCAAGGAGATCAAGCGGTTGCTTTCCTGGGAACGGCACGACTTGGACGCACGGGCCAAAGAGAAGGCCCAGGCCCTCCATGGTTACGCGGGGGTATTGCCCACGGTGATCGAGTATCGCGAGCGTCTGGCGGAGCTGTGGAGCCGTACCAACGGGAGTCAGGAACGCCTACAGCAGGTCTTGCAGGAGTGGTGTTCTCAGGCGGAGACGACCGGGATCCACCCTCTGGAGGAGTTCGCCACCTACTTGCGTAGCTTCAACCTCCGCTACGCGGTCTGAACCCCCGTCTTGGTGCGGATCCTCAGAGGCGCTCGGCCGGGGCCGCGGAGCCCCGGCCGAGCGCGCGCTATTTGATCTTCCCTTCTTTGTAGAGCACGTGTTTGCGGGCGACCGGATCGTATTTCTTGATCGACATCTTATCCGGCATATTCCGCTTGTTTTTGCTGGTCGTATAGAAATGACCGGTACCCGCGGTCGAGTTCAGGCGTATCTTCTCGCGCATGGGGGTTCCTCGCATCGGTTCGTTGTGTCACGTGTGGCGACTTCAGCCCCGATGAACGGGGGGTGGATCGACGGCCGATTCATCGGGGGGGCGTCAAGCCGCGGCCACTCAAACCCGTTCGCCGCGGGCCCGGATGTCGGCCAAGATCTGATCGATCCCGTACTTATCAATGATCCGAAGGCCCTTCTGGGAGACCCGCAGACGGACCCAACGGTGTTCCTGCTCGACCCAGAAGCGATGGGTATGGAGATTCGGCAGGAATCGCCGCTTGGTCTTGTTGTTGGCATGCGAGACGTTATTGCCGGCCAGCGGTCGCTTACCGGTTACTTGGCAAACTCGAGACATGATGCCCCCCGATCCTCGGTTAAAATCCCTAAGAATACGGGTATCCGGGACCGGGTTCAAGCCAATCACCGGATCCGGAGGAACCAACGACGTGGACCAGATCGTTATTCAAGGCTTGCGCATCCCAGCAACCATCGGAGTCCATGCCTGGGAACAAGCCATCACCCAGACGCTGCGGGTGGATATCGGGTTGGAGGCGGACTTGAGCCGGGCTGCCGCGAGCGACGACCTCGCGGACAGCATCGACTATCACGCCCTTGCCGAGTCGGTCCGGGCCTACGCCGCCCAGCGGCCGACACGGCTGATCGAATCCTTAGCGGCTGCGCTGGCCGAGCGCATCTTGGACGAGTTCCCAGCCGTCGTGGCCGTGACCCTGACCGTGCATAAGCCGACGGCCCTACCGCATGCCGACCGGGTTGGCGCCACACTGACGCGCCGTCGGCCCTCATCGCCCGCCGAGTGGCAGGGGCTCGGCTAGCGCCTCCTCTCACCCGGCCGAGACGGCGTGCTATCGTTGCGCTCGAATGCGATGCATACACCACCAAAGCCCGTTTTCCTTAACCTCAGGAGCCCTGCAGACGATGATGCGTCAACCTCGATTCGCCCACTTGGCTATGGCTCTAATCATCACCCTCGTGGTGCCCAGCCTGGCAGCCGCCCAGAACGCGAACACCGGTCGACTCTTTGTCAATCTGACCGACGATGCCCTGCCACGGGCGACGATGGCCGTGACCTTGGCCACCCGGGTCCTCAAGGAAACCGAACGTCCGGTGACCCTGTTTCTCAATGTCGAGGCGGTTCATCTGGCGAACCGGAAACTGCCCGAGACGATTGCCCCAAACGGGAAATCGCTGAAAGCCATGCTCGGCGCGTTCATCGATGCCGGGGGGCGAGTCATTATCTGCCCCATGTGCATGAAGACCATTGGCGGAATGGGCCCCGAGGATCTCATCGACGGCGTCGTCCTCGGCGGTCCCGAAGTCACCTGGCCCGATCTCTTCGGCACGGATACCACCGTGTTAAGCTATTGATGACCTAACTTGAGGAACCCCGAGAGCCCGCCTCGGGTCTCCCGGCGAGGGGATCGACCGATGGGCGGTGGATCCCTCGAGCCCCCGCTATCCTGAACCCGAGTTATCGATCGAACGAGGCACGCGTGCAATGGAAACCAAGGCAAAGTTCGGCATCGGCCAAGTCGTGCGACACAAGCGATTCGACTACCGTGGGGTCATCTTCGACGTGGACCCGGACTTTCAAGGGACCGAGGAGTGGTACAACCAGGTCGCTCAGAGTCGTCCACCGAAAGACCGGCCCTGGTACCACGTCCTGGTCCACGAGGCGAGCCATTCCACCTATGTCGCCGAGCGACACCTGGAACTGGACGATAGCGGCGAGCAGGTGAGCCACCCGGCCCTCGGCCGCTTTTTCGATCGTTTCGTGGGGGGACGCTACCAACGATCCCGCCGCGACAACTAGGGGATACCGCTGCGGACGGGACGCCCGGGTTGGGCGAACCGAGCCGCTCACGCGTCTTCGTTCGAGTCCGATACGGCGCGCTCTCGTGGTTCGGGGGCTCGGGACCCTCGACCCAATCACGCGTGAGACCCCGTGCGGCAGACAGCGACGAGGGCACGCAAACCATGGGATGTCCTGTCAAGCGTCCGCGAATCCATTGCGGGGCTTGGATCACGGGATCGCGGATGGGCCATCCCTTATCACGTGTTCGGATGGCGTGCGCGGGCTGGCACGGGATTTGCTTTTATCCCGGTTCCCGGGAAGCCACAGGGGCCGACCCACCAGCCCCGCCCAGCGAGGAAACCGCCATGCCCCCACCCCTACACACCGCGATCGCCTCGCAGCGTGCGAGTCTGGAAACGAGCCTCGGCGAACTCCTCGAGCCACCGCTGATTGCGCTCACTCGACATCTTGAACACCGCCACGCGCTCGACGAGACAACCATCGCGAACGCCCTTGCCGAGACCCGGCACCGACTACCCATCCCAGCGACCCTGTGGCTGACCGACACCGACGGACGACAGCTCGGATTCACGGAGGCCCCCGATGGCCAACGCCGGGAAATGGGGCGGGATCGTTCTCATCGCCCCTATTTTCGGTCACGTCCCCCGCAGGAGTCCCTGCGATTCGCCGAGCCCTATATCCGACAAACCGACCACCGGGTGGCCGTTGCGGTCCTGCGCCAGATCCCCCGCTCGAATCGCCCCCCCTGCATCGTGGGGGTGGAGATCCTGTTGCGGGACCTCCCGCTGCCCTCCGAGGGCTACGCCGAACCGGACACCTGGCGGCAATTACGCGGCGACCCCTCGATCCGCGCGCACGTGTTCGCCCAAACCCGAAGCGAGAGCCTGCTGGATCGACACATCGACGATGTCTTGGATATCTTGACGGAGTTGATCTGCGAGCGCGGCGTCTTCCATGGCAAGCTGCACTTCTCCACTTCCCGATGCACGATCTGGCTCACCGATGACCCGTATCGTTACCGGCTCATCGCCTTGGATGACCTCATCGACCCCGCGCTCTGTCTCGCTTACCCAACCTGCCCCTACCCGCCCAAGGCGGTCATCCCCAAGGACCGGGTGCGACCGATCTTCGAACGGTTCCGGGAGCTACGTTTCGGTGATGAGAGCCTGTATCTCCGCTCCGGATCCTTGAATATCATCAATGGCCTGGTCGGCTTGAATTTCTCCTGCGATGGGTCCCATTACTTACGGGCGGAGGACTTTCTGGAGATGGGACGGGATTTTTGGCTCGGCGGCGCTTGCCTCCCACCGGAAAGCACGCCCTAGGCCGGACGCCCGGATGACATCGGGCTCGGCCGATCTGCTACGCTCCATTGATACGCTCCATTGAATCGTGCCACAAGAGGTAATCGCTATGGCTCCTCGCATTCGCACGGCCGTATGGGTGGTGGCACTCGTCACCACCCTGGGCCTCGCCACACCCCCGGTCCTGGCGGCCGATGACGGACTCCCGCGGGATGGCTCCGGGCCCACCGCTCCCGATGTCATCGGGGACGTCACCCTCGCACGCCCCCTGGGGCTCGTCTCGATGGTCCTCGGCTCAGCGGTCTTCGTCGGAACGCTTCCGTTGACGGTTTGGCAAGGGCGGGAGGGCATGGGGAACGCCGCTGACACGCTCGTAGCCGATCCGGCTCGCTTCACATTCACTCGGCCGATCGGCGAGTTCGAGCGTCCCTAGGGACCGGGTAGGCGGGTCTCATGGGACCCCTGTCATCAGCCGCTTACCGTGGGCACTTGCGGTTAGGGGGTTTCAGCTATCGTCGGCAACACCGATTGTACTGCTTACCGCTAAGGCATGGACACGGCTCGTTGCGCCCCGCCCCCGGATACTGCGTCTCGCCCAGGAATGCAGCCGACGACGGCATCGCCTTCGTCTGTCGATGCGGCCGCGATACCTTGGGGAAACCGCTCATGATGCCGCACGATCATGGGATCAATCACCGGAGCCGCGTCAACCTACAAACTCGGCTTCGTTGTTCTTGAACATTGCACGCATCGTGACAAGCAGCGCCTTTTCCTGCTTTAGCTCGAGCCGTAATGCACGATTCCAGCGCATTTGAGCGATCGACAGCGCGTGCCGCGTCGGCTCCTGGGAACCGTCCGTCCCCTCGGGCACGGGTTGCCCATACTCGAGCCTGGATTCGGCCACTCGCCCTATCGCGCCCCTATATCGCTTCTCGTTTCACGCCGATCTGCCGCTATTCCACGGTCACGGACTTGGCGAGATTGCGGGGCTGATCCACATCAGTGCCCCGCAATACGGCCACATGATAGGCCAGCAGTTGGAGCGGGACGACATGGACGAGGGGCGCTAGGGTGTCCAGACGGCCGTCCATGCGAATGACGTGAATCCCCGGCTGTTCGTCAAGTTGAACGGCCCGGTCCGCAAACACATAGAGTTCGCCGCCTCGCGCCCGCACCTCTTCGAGATTGGACTTCAACTTTTCGATCAGCTCGTCGTTCGGCGCAACCACGATGACCGGCATCTCCGCGTCGATCAAGGCCAGCGGCCCGTGCTTCAGCTCCCCCGCGGCATAAGCCTCCGCGTGGATATACGAGATCTCCTTGAGCTTCAGCGCCCCCTCCAAAGCGATGGGGAAATGGGCACCGCGCCCGAGATACAGGGCATGCTGCTTGTCCTGCAACCGTTCCGCCCAGGCCTCGATCGCCGAGTCCAAACTCAGGACGTGTTCCACGGCGGCCGCGGCCGCGCGCAGCTCATGCACCAACCGAGCCTCTTCCTGGACGTGGACGTCCGACCCCGCGGGCCGATTGACCCGGGCCAAGGCGAGGACGACCAGCATCAAGGCGACGAGCTGAGTGGTGAAGGCCTTGGTCGAGGCGACCCCGATCTCGACGCCCGCTCGGGTCATCAGGACCAGATCGGACGCCCGGACGAGGGAACTCTCCGGGACGTTGCAGATGCTCAGACTGGCCTGATAACCCCGTTGCCCAGCAATCCGCAAGGCCGCTAGGGTGTCCGCCGTCTCCCCCGACTGGGAAAGGGTCAGAAACAAGGTCCCGGCCGGCACAACCGGCTCGCGATACCGATACTCACTGGCCGTTTCCACGGTCGCGTGCACCCCGGCGATCGACTCCAGCCAGTACCGCGCCACCGCACCGGCGTGAAAGCTCGTGCCGCAGGCCACCAGATGCACCGTCTGAATACCGCTCAGCAACTCCTCGGCTCGGGGCCCCAACGCCGAGCGATACAGGGCGTCCTCACCGAGACGCCCCTCCAGGGTCTCGGTGATGGCCTCGGGTTGCTCGTGAATCTCCTTGAGCATGAAATGCCGAAACCGACCCTTCACGAGGGTCTCCGGATCGAGCTGCGAGGTCTGCTCCGTGCGCACCACGGGTCGACCGGCTCGATCGTAGACCCGATAGCCGCTGCGGGTGAGATCGGCGTAGTCCCCCTCTTCGAGAAAGACGAAACGCTGGGTCACCGGCAACAGGGCCTGGACATCCGAGGCGATGAAATGCTCGCCGATCCCCACCCCGACGATCAGCGGGCTCCCTTGCCGGCACGCGATGAGCCGCTCCGGCTGATCGCGATCGATGACCCCCAACGCAAAGGCCCCTTCGAGTTCCGCGGCGGCGGCCCAGACGGCCGCGAGCAGGTCGCCATCCGCCGCATCCCGCTTGGACTCGATCAGGTGCGCGATGACCTCCGTATCCGTGTCGGATTCGAATGTGTAGCCCAGGCCCTCGAGGCGCTCGCGGAGGAGCCGATGATTCTCGATGATGCCGTTATGGACGACCGCCACGGTCTCTCGGGAGAGGTGGGGATGGGCATTGGTCTCGGTCGGCACGCCATGGGTCGCCCAGCGGGTATGGGCGACGCCGACACGGCCCGAGAGGGGATCACGTTCGAGCCGTGCCGCGAGCTGGGCCACCTTGCCCTGGGCACGCACGCGACGCAGGGTCCCGGCCTCGTTGACCGCCAACCCGGCGGAATCGTACCCGCGATACTCCATGCGTTTGAGGCCTTCGAGCAGGATCGGGGTGATGTCCCGCTCGGCCACGCCGCCAACGATACCGCACATGGCGCTACCTCCATCGAGGATGCTGCAGGGAAAGGATGACGCGCGCGGGCTCACGCGCCGTCGGGGGAGTCCTCCGATGCGCTCGACTCAGCCCCGGCTTGCCGTTTCTCCGGCCGCCGCCACGTGGCTCGCGTGACCTGGCGGGTTCGCGCCAAGGTCAATTGATCCGCGGGGGCATCCCGGGTGATGACGGATCCGGCGCCGATGGTCGCCCCGGAGCCCACCGTCACGGGAGCGACCAGCTGACTATCGGAACCGATGAAGACGTTATCGCCGATGACCGTGCGATGCTTGTTGGCCCCATCGTAGTTACACGTAATACTGCCCGCACCGATATTGACCCCGGCACCAATCGTCGCATCGCCGAGATAACTGAGGTGATTGGCCTTGCTCCCCGCGCCGATGTCGGCCTTCTTGGTCTCGACGAAGTTACCGATATGGACCGCTTCAGCAAATTTCGAGCCCGGACGGACTCGCGCGAAGGGCCCGACCTGGCTCCGCGCCCCCAGATGGGCGCCCTCGACGATGCTGTGGGCCTCGATACAGACCCCCGGCTCGAGGATGGTATCGCGGATGAGGCTATGGGCGCCGATCTGCACCCCGGGTGCGAGGCGCACGGTGCCGGCCAGGATGACCCCGACATCGATGGTCACATCCTCGGCCGCATGCACCTCGCCGCGGACATCGAGGCGCGCCGGATCGGCCAGGGTCACGCCGGCGGCCATCAGGGCCTCTGCCCGTCGCCACTGCAACAATCGCTCGACCCGGGCCAATTGCGACCGGTTATTGACCCCCTGGACCTCCTCCGGATCGGGCGTCACCACCGCCGCCACAGGCCGGCCATCCGCCCGCGCCAGCGCGACCGTGTCGGTCAGATAGTACTCGCCTTGGGCGTTATCTTGGCCGAGGCGGGGCACCAGGGCCTGGAACACACCCGGGCGCGCCGCCATGATGCCGGTATTGACCTCGCGGATCCGGCGTTGCCCCCCCTCGGCATCCCGCTCCTCGACGATCGCCCGCAGATCGCCTCGGTCGTCGCGCACGATCCGGCCGTAGCCCGTCGGATCGGGAAGCTCCGTGCTCAACACGGCCAGGTCTTGCGCCTCCAGGGCCGCGAGCAATTCACGCATCGTCTCCGGGCGCACCAAGGGGACATCCCCGTAGAGCACGAGGACGCGGTCTTCCGAGGCCACTCGGTCCAGCGCAACACGAACCGCGTGCCCGGTCCCACAGCGTTTCTCCTGGGCCACCCAGGTCAGTTCCCCGCGGTCGGCCATCGCCGCTTGCACCGCAGCGCCGCCATAGCCGTGCACCACGATGATTCGATCCGCCCCCAGCTCGCTCGCGGTGGAGACCGGATGATCCAACATCGGGCGCCCCCCGAGTGGGTGGAGGACCTTGGGATGCGCCGAGCGCATCCGCTTGCCCTCGCCCGCCGCCAGAATGATGACCGTCAGCCCCATAGGAACCGGCTCTTTGGTGTTTTTGCCCAGGTTCAATGGTAGCACAGCGCACGCCAGCGGTCGGCGCGCCGATGACCGCGCTCACACGGGGGCTTGGCGGCCGTGGGCTGAATCGGGAGGCTTGATCGGAGGGACGCGTGCTCGAAGCGCGAGCGCGACAATGGCACGCCACCCGGGGATCCGGACGATCGGAACATCGAGGCTATCCGTCGGTGGGGTGCGCAGTGGGGGTGGAAACCGGACCGATCGATACCGCCGAATCGACCCGTGGAGCGGGCCCATCGTCAGCAGGGAGCGAACCGATCCGATGAGGCGGGTGCGCTCGGGTTCCCCGGAGGAGATGCGGGGTTCGATCGGACGAGTCGCTTCCGAACGATACGACACCCGATCACGCACCCGACGATCGACGCCGGGCCCGATGCAACGGCCCGATTAACGGGTGGCCTGTTTGCGCAAGCGCTCCAGGGTCCGGAGCTGCGCAACGGCCTCGGCCAGGTCCGCTTGCGCCCGCGCGTAATCGATGTCCGCGCGCTGCTCCGTAATGGCCTCTTCCGCCTGCCGCTTCGACTCCAGCGCGGCGGCCTCATCGATATCGTTTGCCCGAGTGGCGGTGTCGGCCAGCACCGTTACAACGTGGGGCTGGACCTCCAGCATCCCGCCGGAGACATAGATATGCTGCTCCTCGCCATCCGGCGTCTCGATCTTGACTTCGCCTGGCATCAGTTTGGCGATCATCGGGGCATGGCGGGGGTAAATCCCCACCTCGCCGTGGAGTGCCGGGGCCGTCACCAAGGCCGCCGTGCCGGCGTAGATCGACTCCTCGGCACTCACCACATCGACATGGATCGTCATCGCATCAATCCCCGTTCGGGTTACATGTTTTTGGCCTTCTCAACGGCCTCATCGATGGTGCCGACCATGTAGAAGGCTTGCTCCGGTAAGTGATCGTACTCCCCTTCGACGATCCCCTTAAAGCCACGAATGGTCTCCTTGAGGGACACGTATTGACCCGGCGTGCCGGTAAACACCTCAGCGACGAAGAACGGTTGGGAGAGGAAGCGCTGAATCTTCCGCGCCCGGGATACCGTCAGCTTGTCGTCCTCCGACAACTCGTCCATCCCCAGAATCGCGATGATGTCCTTGAGCTCTTTGTACCGCTGTAGCGTATTTTGGACCGATCGGGCGGTATCGTAGTGCTCACTGCCGATGATCTGCGGGTCGAGTTGCCGGCTGGTGGAATCCAGGGGATCGACGGCCGGATAGATACCCAGCTCGGCGATGGATCGGGCGAGCACCACCGTCGCATCCAAGTGTGAGAACACCGTCGCCGGCGCCGGGTCGGTCAGGTCGTCCGCCGGGACGTAGACCGCCTGGATGGAGGTGATAGAACCGGTCTTGGTCGAAGTGATCCGCTCCTGCAGCATCCCCATCTCCTCAGCCAGGGTCGGCTGATAGCCCACCGCCGAGGGCATCCGCCCGAGCAGGGCCGAGACCTCCACACCCGCCAAGGTATAACGGTAGATATTGTCGATGAACATCAGGATGTCCCGACCTTCGTCCCGGAAGTACTCGGCCATCGTCAGACCGGTCAGACCCACGCGCAGGCGGTTACCCGGAGGTTCGTTCATCTGCCCGTAGACAAGGGCCACCTTGTCGAGGACGTTGGACTCCCGCATCTCGTGATAGAAGTCGTTGCCCTCGCGGGTGCGTTCGCCCACGCCCGCGAAGACCGAGTAGCCGCTATGCTCGATGGCGATGTTCCGGATCAGCTCCATCATGTTGACGGTCTTACCGACCCCGGCACCGCCGAACAGACCGACCTTACCGCCCTTGGCGAAGGGGCAAAGCAGGTCGATCACCTTGATCCCGGTTTCCAGGAGCTCCGTCCCCCCGAATTGCTCCTCGTAACTCGGCGGCTGGCGGTGGATCGGCCAATGCACCTCGCTCCCCACGTCGCCGGCCTCGTCGACCGGCTCTCCGAGGACATCGAGGACCCGACCCAGGGTCTTCTCGCCGACCGGAACCGAGATGGGATGCCCGGTGTTCTCGACCGCGACCCCTCGCTTCAGTCCATTCGTCGACCCCATGGCGATGGTTCGCACAACGCCGTCACCCAGCTGCTGCTGGACCTCGAGCACGAGGCCCTCGTAATCCACGTTCAGCGCGTCGTAGATATTTGGGATGGAATCCCGCGGGAATTCCACGTCAATGACGGCGCCGATTATCTCAACCACATGTCCGGAACTCATGATACGGTTCCCCTAAAAGACGGAATTCACTGATCGGGCGTTGGAGGGTGATCACACGGCGGAGGCGCCGCCGACGATCTCCGTCAGCTCGGTTGTTATGGCGGCCTGACGGGCCTTGTTGTAGGCGAGATTGAGATCGTCGATGAG
This sequence comes from uncultured Ectothiorhodospiraceae bacterium, assembly GCA_964346755.1. Lineage (GTDB taxonomy): Bacteria > Pseudomonadota > Gammaproteobacteria > CAYFWJ01 > CAYFWJ01 > CAYFWJ01. Next base: position 18,246 of record CAYFWJ010000018.1, on the reverse strand, counting down.
CTCGCCCGCGTTATCCGAGGCGGACTTCATCGCGATCATCCGCGCAGCCATCTCGCAGGCCACATTCTCCACCACCGATTGGTAGACGACGGATTCGACATAGCGATCCAGCAACTCGTCCAGGACTTCTCGGGCGTCCGGCTCGTAGAGGTAGTCCCAGTGGTATTCGAGCTGCTCATCGACGGCCGGCTCGGCCGGCAGCAGCTGAGCGACTTCAGGTCGCTGCGTCATGGTGTTGACGAAGTTGTTCTTCGCGACGTAAAGACGCTGGATCCGACCCTCAGTAAAGGCGTCAAGCATGACCTTAACCGGCCCGATCACGTTCTCCAGGTGCGGGTGGTCGCCGAGATCGACGGCCTGCGAGACGATATTGCCCCCATAGCGCTGGAAGAACTGCATGCCCTTGCGCCCGATGAGGCACATATCGACGTCCACCTCGGATTCACGCCATTCCTTGATGGCACTGATCGCCGAGCGCAGGAGGTTGACGTTCAATCCACCACACAGGCCACGGTCGGTGGTCACGACGATAAAACCGACGCGCTGAACCTGTTCCACCTCGACCAAGTACGGGTGCTTGTACTCCGGTCGGGCATGGGCGAGATGGCCGATGACCTGCCAGATCTTGTCGGTGTAGGGTTGGGTCGCCTCCATGCGCTCCTGCGCTCGACGCATCTTCGAGGCGGCGACCATCTCCATGGCCTTGGTGATCTTCTGAGTATTCTTGATACTCTTGATCTTGGTCCGAATCTCTTTCCCGCTGGCCATACTCGCCTACCAGATCTGGTTGCGTTTAAAGTCATCCAGCGCCGCCTTGAGACGCCCCTTGATGTCGTCGTCGAAATCGCCCGAACGGCTGATATCCTCCAGCAATTGGCTGTGAGCGCTGCGCAGGTAGTCATGCAAGGCCGACTCGAAATCGACGACCTTCTTGACCTCCACGTCGTCCAGATAGCCCTCGTTGGCCGCGTAGAGTGAGGCCGCCATCTCGCCCACCGAGAGGGGCGAGTATTGCCGCTGCTTCATGAGCTCGGTCACCCGCTGACCCCGCTCCAACTGCTTGCGGGTCTGTTCATCCAGATCCGAGGCGAACTGCGAAAAGGCCGCCAGTTCCCGATATTGCGCCAGCGCCAGCCGGATCCCCCCACCGAGCTTCTTGACGATCTTCGTCTGGGCCGATCCCCCGACCCGGGAGACCGAGAGTCCCGCGTTGATCGCCGGCCGGATCCCCGCGTTGAACAGATCGGATTCCAGGTAGATCTGGCCATCGGTGATCGAGATGACGTTGGTGGGAACAAAGGCCGAGACGTCGCCCGCCTGGGTCTCGATGATCGGCAGGGCCGTCAGCGAGCCGGTCTGGCCGGTTACCTCGCCGTTGGTCTTTTCTGCAACAAACTCCGGGTTCACCCGCGCGGCCCGCTCCAGAAGCCGGGAATGGAGGTAGAACACGTCGCCGGGATACGCCTCTCGGCCCGGTGGACGCCGCAGCAACAGCGAGACCTGGCGGTAGGCAGCAGCCTGTTTGGAGAGGTCATCATAGATGATCAGGGCATCCTGGCCGCGATCCCGGAAGTATTCGCCCATCGCACAGCCCGCGTAGGGGGCGATGAACTGTTTCGCTGCTGACTCCGCTGCCGAGGCGACCACCACGATCGTGTGGTCCATCGCGCCGTACTCCTCCAGTTTGCGGACGGTTGCCGCCACGGAGGAATTCTTCTGGCCGACGGCCACGTAGATGCATTTGATCCCGGTGCCGCGCTGGTTGATGATCGCATCGATCGCGACAGCGGTCTTCCCCGTCTGGCGATCGCCGATGATCAACTCCCGCTGACCCCGACCGATCGGAACCATGGCGTCGATCGCCTTGATCCCGGTCTGAACGGGCTGATCCACCGACTGCCGCGTAATGACCCCGGGGGCGATCTTCTCGATCGGGGAACGCTCGGTGGCCTCAACCGGCCCTTTACCATCGACCGGAACCCCGAGCGCGTCGACGACTCGCCCGAGTAACCCCTCGCCGACAGGGACCTCCAAGATGCGTCCGGTGCACTTGACGCGATCGCCTTCCTTGATATGGGTGTAATCCCCGAGCACAACCGCGCCGACCGAGTCACGCTCGAGATTGAGCGCCATCGCGTAGGTGTCGCCGGGAAACTCCAGCATCTCGCCGTAGAGCGCTTCGGTGAGACCGTGGATCCGGACGATGCCGTCATTCAGGCTAACCACAGATCCCTCGTGGCGGGCGTCGGCCGCGGGCTGATACCGCTCGAGTCGCTGCTTGATCAGGTCACTGATTTCGGATGGGTTCACTTGCATGATCGGGATTCCTAATGAATGCGCGGCTTAACGGGAAACGGTGCTGGCGAGGTTTTCGAGGCGCCCTCGGACCGATCCGTCGATCACGAGATCGCCGGCCTCGATGATGGCCCCCCCGATCAAATCACCGTCGATCGCTACCTCGAGCTGCACCTCCCGACCCAAGCGCTTTTGTAAGGCCTCGGCGATGGCCGTCTGTTGCTCCGAGGTGACCGGCTGAGCGGTGACGACACGGGCGGTGAGGGTGCGTTGCGCCTCTGCTCGAAGCCCTTCATAGAGGTCACGTATTGACGAAAAGGCCTCGAGTCGATCGTTCTCGGCCAGCACGCGCACGAGTTCAGCCATCGCCGAATCGGCGCGCCCTTCCAGGATCTCGAGGATCAGATCGGCCTTGCGGCCTTGAGCGACCGTCGGGTCATCGAGGATGGGTTGCATGGAGGCATCCTCGGCGACGGCCGCGAGGATCGCGAGCTGCTCCGACCAGGCGTCGAGCTGTCCGCGACCGTGGGCTATTTCAAAGATCGCGCGCGCGTAAGGCCGCGCCACTGTTCTTATATCCGCCATTTTAATCCCATAACGGTTGCGGGACACCCGTGGGCGAGAACGGTCGCCAGCCTACCGAATCGACGGATCGTCGACATCCGACGCCGCCGCTCGCCTGCATTGGAGTCGTTGCCTAGATCTGCTTGACGAGATCCTGAATCACGTCGTTGTGCGCGTCATGATCGACCTCGCGGCGGAGGATCCGCTCGACACCGGTGATCATCAGCGACGAGAAGTCTTGCCGAAGATGTTCGCGTGCCTGATTGATCACCTGATCCTTATCGCTCTCGGCCGCCGCCCGGATGCGTTCGGCCTCGGCTTTGGCCGTCTCTTTGGCCTCCTCGATGATATCCACGGATCGCTGATTGGCCTTAGCAATGATCTCGTTCGCCTCAAGCCGCGCCTGACGCATGACCTCACGGGCATTCTCCTCGGCCTGCTCCCGTTCCTGCTGACCGGCCTCGGCCGCCGCCAGACCGTCGGCGATGCGCTGCTTGCGGTCTTCCAGCATGCGCACCATCGGGCCCCACAGATATTTCATAACGAACCAGATGAGGACCAGGAAGGTGATCATCTGGCCGAAGAGCGTCGCTGTGACGTTCACGTTTGCCCCCTAACTAGACTTGAGTTCGGACCGTAAAACCTTGGCCACTCCCATCGCCTGCTCCGATTTCGGTGCCGTTCCAACACGGACCGGCCCCTCGGCCACGCGATCGCGACGGGCCCTGCCTCAATGTCCCGGACGGCACATCAACGATGCAGGGGCCCCCGACGCGCCGAGAGCAGCGCGGCAGACGGTCGTCAGCCGCCCTCCATGAGGCCAACCACCGCGGCAGCGAAGGGATTGGCGGTGGTGAACCACATGGCAATACCGAGGGCAATAAAGGGCAGGGCCTCCATCAGACCGCCGGTGAAGAGCATCTGGCCCATGAGCTGGGCGCGGAGTTCGGGCTGCCGAGCGATGGATTCCAGGTACTTCGAGGCGACCATGCCCCAACCCAGGAATGAGCCAAACCCAACGGCGGCAAGGATGATGCCCACCGCAATGACGGTGCTGGCGTAGACGGAGACGACCATCTCAGGATTCATGACGAAAGGCTCCTGTTCTTCGTAACGTTTTCAGTTGCAAGTCGATGAGGCGAGGAGGACCGGGCGGCCCCTTCGTCTCGTCAATGATCGCGCTGGCTGGCCATCCCCAAGTAGACGATGGTTAGCAGCATGAAGATATAGGCCTGTAGGGTAATCACGAGAACGTGAAAGATGGCCCACGCACTCCCCGGCATCCAGATTGCCCACCACGGCAACAAGGCGATCAAGAGGAAGATCAGCTCGCCGGCGAAGAGGTTTCCCCACAAACGCAAGGCGAGTGAGACGGGCTTGGCGACTTCCTCGACCACGGTCAGCAGGATGTTGACCGGGAAGAGCCAGATCCCGAACGGGTGGGTCAGGAACATCTTGAGGTAGCCACCGACGCCCTTGAATCGGATGTTGTAGACGATGACCAGGATAAACACGGTCAAGGCCAGACCCACCGTCGTGGAGAGGTTGGTCGTCGGAACCGCCTTGAAGTATTCGAAACCGACAAGCGACATCCCCTTGGGGATGAGATCCACCGGGACGAGGTCCATGAGATTCATCAAGAAGACCCACAGGAAGATCGTAAGCGCCAAGGGGCCCACGATGGCATCCGCCTTCGGGAAGATCTCTTTGATCTGATCGTTGACGAAGCTGACAATGGCCTCGACGAAATTCTGCAGACCGGAGGGAGAATCCGGGTCGAGGTTGCGCCCCACGCGCCAAGCCAGCCACATGACCACGCCGGCGAGCAGGGCACTCATGAGGAGGGTGTCGACCGCAAGGGACCAGAAGCCTTCACCGACACGCCAATTGGTTAGGTGGTGCTCAATGTAGGAGATCGGATCAGAAGTCGCGTGCGCTTGATGGTCGGAACCTGCTTCACTCACGTCAATGATTCTCCTGCTCGCGTGACTCGTGGGCGACGTGGCCGCTCGTGGCGTGCAAACCACCGGCGACGTACCCGATTTGGGCAAGCGCGAACGCTGCAAGGATAGCGATTGGGTCGAGCCCGAAGAGGCCCATACCGATCCCCATGGCCGCCAACGTCCAGATGAGACGAACGGCCAGCCCGGCGTAGATCGTGGTCATACCGTGCAGGGCGGGATCCGCAAGGCGCAGGCTCAGATACATCACCGTCGTATTACCGAGGGCGATCGCCCCGCCGAATCCCACCCCGAACGCCGTCCAGACGTCATGGTAGATCCCGGCGGTAATCGCCGCGACGACGGTAATCAGAAATTGGCTGAGGCCGACGTGCAACATCGTAGGGGCTGGGTCGTCCGCGCAGTAGGGTACGATCGCGTGTCGGTGTGGTGCGCCAGGACGCCAGAACCGAACGGTGTGATTGAGCGATAATGCTCAACGCAACGCGGCGGGAGTATAAAGAGGTCCCCCGGGGGGGTCAAGGGATCACCATGGCGTGCCGACGTCCGAGCCTGGACGGGCAAACCGCGGATCGACGGCTGCTGGCCGCGCGCGGATCGATCACGGGCTGCCTGCCCCGCGCGCCCCACCGTCGCCCCGCGACACCACGACCAGGTGGCGCGGTGCCGAGGCCCCGGGGACGTCGAGCCGCCACACCCCGTCGAGCGTCCAGCCCGGCTCCATCGCGGCGATCTCCGCGGCAGGGTCCGGCCCCTTCATCGCCAGGATCAACCCGTCCTCGGCACACAAGTGGCCGGCGGTTGCGATCAATCGAGGCAAGGGCGCGAAGGCCCGGGCGATCACCGCCGGAAAACGTCGTTCCGGCTGAAACCCCTCCGCCCGGCTGTCGACCACCTCGACGTTGGCAAGCCCCAAGCGGCGTACGACATAGCGAAGAAACCGCAACTTCTTGCGGTTGCTGTCAAGGAGGGTCACCGACCAATCCGGTCGTGCGATGGCCAAGACCAAGCCCGGCAACCCCGCCCCGGACCCCACGTCGAGCAGTGGCGTGCGCGACACCCAGGGGAGCACCGCCAAGGAATCGAGCAGATGGCGCTCCACTAAGGCCTCCAACCCCTCGGTCCCGGTCAGGTTGTACGCACGGCCCCAGTGGCGGAGCTCGCCCACATAGTCGAGCAGTAGTGACTGCTGTGCAGCGGAGATGTCCAAGCCAAGGGTCGCTGCACCCTGAGTCAGCATGACATCCGGGCGGGCACGCACGAGATACCCGCCTCACGCCGAACGCTTCAAGTCACGGTCGCCTTCGCGGCGTTTGAGATAGACCATCAAAAGCGAGAGGGCCGCGGGCGTGATCCCCGGGATGCGGGAGGCCTGGCCGAGGGTATCGGGCCGGTGTTCGGCGAGCTTTTGGCGGACCTCGGTGGATAGCCCGTGGACGGCCGTGTAATCGATGTCCGCGGGCAGCGCCGTCGCCTCCAGTCGCCGGTGCTGGGCGACGTCCTGTTGCTGGCGCTCGAGGTAGCCGGCGTAGCGGACCTGGATCTCCAACTGCTCGCCGACCGCCGACTCCGACACCCCGGGCCCGATCCCGGGCAGGGCCGTGAGCGTCGCGTAGCCCACCTCGGGGCGCTTGAGGAGATCGAGCGCTCGGGCCTCCCGGTTCAGGGTCGCCCCGGTCGCCGCCACGAAGGCCTCCCCGACCTCCGTGGCCGGCCGCACCCACAGGCCGTGCAGGCGGTGTCGCTCCGCCTCCAGGGCCGCCTGTTTGGCCTCGAAGGCCTGCCAGCGCCTGTCATCCACGAGGCCCAATTCTCGCCCGATCGGGGTCAAACGGGCATCGGCGTTATCCTCCCGCAACTGCAGCCGATACTCGGCGCGACTGGTAAACATCCGATAAGGCTCGTTGGTACCCTGGGTGAGGAGATCGTCGACGAGCACCCCGATATAGGCCTCGTCCCGCGTCGGCCACCAGGGATCCCGACCCTGCACCCGCAAGGCGGCATTGATGCCGGCGAGGAGCCCCTGGGCCGCCGCCTCCTCGTAACCGGTTGTCCCGTTGATCTGACCGGCGAAATACAGCCCGTCGATGACCTTGGTCTCGAGGGTGTAGTGGAGGTCCCGGGGGTCGAAGAAGTCGTATTCGATCGCATAACCGGGCCGGGTGAGATGGGCCTGTTCGAACCCCGCGATCGAGCGGACCAGCTCGAACTGGATATCAAAGGGCAGGCTCGTCGAGATCCCGTTGGGATAGACCTCCTGGGTGTGTAGTCCCTCCGGCTCGACAAAGATCTGATGGCTCGTCTTGTCGGCGAAGCGCACGATCTTGTCCTCGATGGACGGACAATAGCGGGGGCCGACCCCCTCGATCACCCCGGCGTACATCGGCGAGCGATCGAGCCCACCGTGGATGATCCCGTGGGTGGTCGGATTGGTATAGGTGATGTGGCACGGCACCTGACGGGGGTGTTCCTCGGCGGTGCCCAAAAATGAGAACACCGGCGTCGGGGTGTCACCCGGTTGCGCCTCCAGACGGCCGTAGTCGATACTGCGCCCGTCGATGCGCGGCGGCGTCCCGGTCTTGAGCCGCTCCACCCGCAGGGGTAGGTCGCGCAGGCGCTCGGCGAGCCGATTGGCCGGCGGATCCCCGGCGCGCCCCCCTCGGTAGTGGGTGTCACCGACATGGATCACCCCGCCCAGGAAGGTTCCGGCGGTCAGGATAACCGTCGGGGCGCGGAACTCGAAGCCCATCTGGGTGATGACACCGGCCACGCGCTCCCCCTCAACCACCAGGTCCTCGACGGCCTGTTGGAAAAGGTGCAATCCGGGCTGATGCTCCACGGCCTCACGCACGGCTTGTTTGTACAAGACCCGGTCCGCCTGGGCGCGCGTCGCCCGCACGGCGGCCCCTTTGCGCCGATTGAGGATGCGAAACTGGATCCCACCCCGATCGGCGGCGTGCCCCATGAGTCCGCCCAGGGCGTCGATCTCCTTGACGAGATGGCCCTTGCCGATCCCCCCGATGGCGGGGTTACAGCTCATCTGACCGATGGTCTCGATATTGTGGGTCAGCAGCAGGGTGCGCACCCCGGCCCGGGCGGCGGCGAGGGCCGCCTCGGTGCCGGCGTGGCCGCCGCCGACGACGATCACATCGAAGGGTTCCGGATACCGCATGAAGGTACTCTGGCGTCACGGCCGTTCGTGAAAACTCGATTGCAATACTAAGGCATTAGCCCCGTCCGTGTGAACGGATCACGCCCCGTGAATCCGTGGGCCTCCATCGAACACGGCACCCACGCCCCCGGGCTCGCGATGCCCACCGGGCGGGAGCCCTTCATCCCGCACGACCCACGGGGCGCGACCCCCCACCATCCTCCACGCAACCCAATCCCCTATGAGTCGAACACCGTCGCTGCCCAGCCTCCGATCCGGTCCCGATCGACGCCCGGGTCCCGGATACCTCTACCTCGTGGGCTTCGCCGCCTGCATCCCGGCCGCCAATGGGTTGATCCAGCACGTCGGCAGCACCTGCGCCCCCGATGGCCCCTGTCTCATCCCCGTCGCCCCGGGGATCATGGCCCCGAGCGGTGTGCTCATGATCGGCCTCGCCCTGGTCCTGCGTGATCTCGTCCAACGCCGACTCGGCGTCTATTGGGCGATCGTCGCCATCCTGGCCGGCGCGGCATTGTCGGCCGGGTTCGCCCCGGCCAACCTCGTGCTCGCCTCAACCGCCGCCTTCCTGATCTCGGAGCTGGCCGATCTGGCCGTCTATACGCCCTTACAACGCCGGCAGTTCCTGGCCGCGGTGCTCTTGAGCAGCACCGTCGGATTGCTCATCGACAGCCTGGTGTTCTTGGCGATCGCCTTCGGCCACCTCGATTATCTGCCGGGGCAAGTCCTCGGCAAGGCGTGGATGGTGCTCGCGGCGATGCCGGTACTCGCCTGGCTGCGGCGCCGCGAGCGGATCGGGCCTCCTCGAAACGCCCGGGCCTAGCGGGCGCTTCAAAAGGGCCAGCCAAGGCCAGGGCCATCGATCGAGGCGGCCGCCCTAGGCCCACTGATCGATCCGTGCCCATCGCGTGAATCGCCACGTCAGATAGAAGAAGATCGCGGCGAGGGACCCTTCGAATAGCCACTTCGTCGTCAGCACCCATTGCTCACCGACGCGTTCATCGACTTGGGCCTGATTGGTCTGCCGGATCTGCTGGACCTCTCCGAGAATGGCACCCCGGATGGCCTTGCGGTAGGTATCGACGTCTGCCTCCGGCGTCAGGCGCCCATCTTGGATGCGCAACCGTCCCGCGAGCTCGCGCAGGGTCGAGGCGGACTCCACGCCGTCGAGTTGTTGGTTGAGCTGCGACAATCCACCGAGGCGCTGGGCATCTTGCTGCTCGGCTTGGCGCAAGTACCAGCTGTCGATCCGCAACGTGTCGGCCACCAACAACGGCAACATAAGCGCGTAGAGGATGGCAACGACCAGAGAGGCCCAGGATAGGAAGCGCAAGACGGGAATCTCAAACTCGAAGCGCCAGTCCATCCCGCGGTAGAAGGCGAACAGCATCCCTAGAATCGGGATAGGCGATTGTTCAACAAGGGGTCCCATGACCCCGAGCTCCCACTCCGGATTGAGAAAATCCGGCGGGATGAAGTGGGTCACCGTGTTCGACAGGGCGAAAAGTAAGAAGCCGTATCCCGCAAGCCGAATCAGCGTGGCGCTGTCGACGAGATCTTGACGTTCATCGGTCGTATTCATCGTAATCACGTTTCCTGCATGAAAAACAAACAAAGCGATCCCGAACGCTGGAGGAAGGAATAGGCGATGGCGGTTGACGACGGGGCGCGATCCGACCGGGACGCGGCTTCGGGGACGGGCTTCCATCCGATCTCGGCGTGTGTCGACTATCGGGCCTTTATCCTGCCCCTCACGGGGCTTGACCGTCCCGCGTGGAACGGGTTTCGGCGCAGTTTACAGGCGCTGGCCGAAACAACCGAAGTGCGCCTGGGCGTACTCCGCATCCTCGGCTGGTGGGGGTTTCTGGACGTGCCGGCCTATGGCTTCCCCGAACTCAAGGTCAGTTTCTACCGGGACACGCCGGACGAGACGATTCGAGCCTACCTGGTGGAAATCGAGGCCCACGTCCGCACCAGCCGCCCCACGGACGATCCGGATACCGCCGCGGATCAACCGGCGGCCTCGCGACGCAGGGGATAAAGTCGCAACTGCAGCGTGTTGCGGGCGCGCTCGGCGGTGGTGCCGCGGCGGGGTGATCCCCGACTAGGGCGGGCACCCGAAGCGGGTGATGCGACCGCGGTGAGCCGATGCGGGCCGCTTGGGGCATCGGCCATCCCGCCGGTCGCCGGTTTGGGCACGCTACCGCCAGGGCGGGTGCACCGGGGCAACCCAGCGAAAGACCCTTTCCACCCGCCCGCCGGGCTGGTTACGGTAGGCATGGAGGATGGCATTGTTGACCGCCTCGACCAGACAGGTCTCGACCTGCTGGCCGAGGGGTTGAGACAACCCGATGTATTGGCCCCAGGCCCGGCTCGCCAAACCGACAAAGGCGACCTGTTCGAGCCGACTGTCGATGGTCAGGGCGATCTCGATCACGCTCATGGCCCAGCCCCCGGTTCGGCGGCCTCACATGCGGCAAAGGCCGCATCGACGCTGGATCGCAACGGTACCCAACGGTCCAGGAACATCAGCCGGAGCATACGTTCGACCGCGGGATTCGCGCGGCCGAGGGCCACGGAGCGCCCAGACCGACGCTCGGCCTTGATCCGACTCACAAGCGCACCGACCGCCCTGCTGTCCAGGAACGTCACGGCCGTGAGGTCGATCACCACCGCCGGGACACCGACACTGGCTTCGCCGATGGCGTCCGCGATCGCCGAGGCATTGGCGGCCTCCCAGCGCGCCACCCCAACCCGGACCCATCGGCCGTTAGGCGTATCGCCACGTGTCACCAGGGAACGCTCGTCCATCTGGGCTTTCATCCATCCAGGTGGGCCATGGCGCGCCGCACCGGCCCCGACGAACGGTCGCCATCATCCGCTAGCCCGAGACCGCTAACCGGAGACGGCATCCAGGACCCGCACCGACACATCATCACGCAAGGCACGCGACGAACCATGCCACTCCCGAAGGGCGGCTGCAAGGACATCGGTCAGCCCTTCGGGCGATGCATGACGGCCGTGCACCAGGTGCTCGTGTAGGCGCGGCGGCCAAAGGGTTGGCCTGTAGGGTTCTCCGCCTCCAGGACCCCATCGGAGCAGAGCACGAGCCGATCCCCGGGCGCGAGCTGTAACGTGTAATCAGTATACGCCGCCTCCTCCAGCAGTCCCACGGGGAAGGCCCCCTGGCCGAGTTCGTGCACGGAGCCATCCGCGGCCACCCGAATTGGTCCCGGGTGGCCGGCTTGGCAAAACCGACCCACGCCGGTCGCCGGATCCAAAACGCCATAGACCCGGGTGAAATACCGATCGCCAGTCTCCGCCCCGACGAAACGGCCATTCAACCAGGTGACGACATCGGCCGGCGCCGCCAAGGTCGCTTCGTCGTCCTGGGGACCGACCCGAATCAGGTGGTGCAGGGTCACCGACAACAGCGCGGCGTCGACGAGATCGATGCGAAACTCGGCCCGCTCGTGGCCGGCCATCTGTAGCAAATAACCGGCCAGACCGGTGCCGGCATTGACGATCTGTCCCATGATTAGGATCGTGAGTAACCCGGCCCCGGCGGGAAAATCGGATCCGAACAGGGCCATCACCTCGCCCGGAACGGCCAAAAACACCCCCAACGCCGGTGCCGCCACCACCAGGGACAGCCCCTGGGAGGACAGCAGATCCCGCCGTAACCGCTTGGGATCCCCGGCCGCTGCGGCGAAACGCGGCCCGAACCAGGCGGCCAAGGTCATCAACACCATCGTCACCAACCCAAGCAGCCGAAAGGCCACCGTGAATCGACCGACCCCAGCGGCCTCGGCGAACAGGGGCGCCACCACGACCGGCAGATTGGTCGTGACTCCCCCGAGCACCGCCAGGCCCCAGAAGCGTGCCAGACGACGGTCCCGCAAACGGATCGCCACCCCGCCCGATCCGCGCGACACGCGGCGCCACACCCACGCGAGCAGGGCCGCGGTGCCGGCGAGGGCGGCCAGGTGCGACCCCACCGCCGCGCGGGGCCCGATCGATTCCGCACCGACGAGGATAAGCCCCAGGGCGATGCCGGCGAGCACCCCGACCGGCACTCCGTACGACTCGAGGGCAAGCGCAACGGTCACACGCCCCCAGCCCTTGAGGGCATCGGCGATCACCCGCAGGACCAGGAACCCCAGGGCCCCCACCGCCGCCAGGGCCCCAGCGACGACGAAGGACGCGAACCGCTCCGATCCCATGCCGCTCAGCAGACTGGCCCCGAGCCCGATAGCGGCGGCGCCGAGGGCCGTCACCGTAAGCCCGAGGCGCAACGCAGCCCCCACGGCCCCCGGGCCTGTTCCGGCCGATCGGCGGCGCGTGCCTGGGCGACAGCCTGCATGACCCGATTGGGCAGACCGAGCCCGAGGATCTCCCCGAGGGTATGGGTGGCTGCCGCGCAAAAGCCGTACCCCCCCATCCCTGGGGCGCCGAACAACCGCCCCAGAAGGAGATTCACACCGAGTTGCAGGGCCACCCCGACGCCGCGCAGGGCCACTGCGCCGAGGGCCCGACGGATCATCGGCGCGTCGCGACGGCCTCATCGATGGCCGCTTCCAGATCCCCCAGGACTCGGGCCCAGGTGTAGCGCTCGGCGACCCGGCTCCGGGCGGCGGTACTCAGGTGCTGCCACCGCGCTGGGTCGTCCAAGCGCTCGGAAACCGCGGCCGCGAAGGGCCCCGGCGCCTCAGCGATCACCAACGGCGCCCCATGCTGCACGGCCAGGCCCTCCGCATCCACCGGCGTGGTCACCGTCGGCAACCCGCGGGCCAGCGCCGTGAGGAACTTGACCTTGATCCCAGCACCAAAGCGTAGCGGCGCGATGAACACGCGGCTGCGTCGAAACAAGGGCTCCAGGTCCTCGACGAAGCCCAACAAGCGGACCCTCGGCCACTCGCGCACCAAGGCCTGCAATGCCGTATCGGCCCCGCCCCGGCAATATCGAGGCACAGATCCGGGTGGTTGCGAACCCGATCCGGCCACACCGCCTTCAGGAACCAACGCAGCCCGTCGGCATTGGCCTCCCAGCTCAACAACCCGAAGTACAACAACCGCCGCTCCGTGGTCTCCCACGTCAACGCCGGCGCCGTCAGGGCGGCCTCATCGCCGAGATGAAAGGTGGTGCGACAACGCGCGCGGGGGGTGTCTCGCCGGATAACCGCCGGGCACCGGAGATGCTCACCCTCATGGAACATCGCTTCGCCCTGGATACCCCCTACGAGAACGACCGCTATCGGGTCCTCGCTCGAATGCGATCCCGGCGTTTCACCGAATGGTTCCGGGACAACCACGCGATCCTCCCGACCCTTTACCCGGCGCGTTGGGACAGCGAGGCGGGAGACTGGCGCAACGGACAGTCCCCCGATCGCAGTGACGCCATCTTCCGGTTTCGGCAGACCATTCGGCAGGTTCATTACAATCCGGAGAACCCGCTCATCGTCGTCCGCATCTACTGGCAGGATCCCGAGATCGCCGCCGCGTGGGCCAACGCCTTCGTCGAGGGCTTCAACACCTTCATGCAGGAACGAGCCATCGCCGATGCCCAGCGTAAGATCGACTACCTGAAACAGGCCGTCGATGACGCGCGTACCGTCCAGATGCAGAATTCCCTGTATCGGCTCAGGGAGGCCCAGACGGCCAAGACGATGCTTGCCGAAGCGAGCTCGGAATACGCCCTCGAGGTGATCGACCCGGCCACCGCCCCGAGCCACCCGGCCGCGCCGGCGGTCAAGAAGATCACCGTCGCGGGGTTGTTCGGCACCGCCTTCGTCGGCAGTGGCCTGGTCATCGCCGGGGTCTTGCGCGGCAAGATCCGCCGCGCCCTACGCAACCGACCGAGCCCTGCCACGCCGGCGGCCGGTCGCCCGGACCCATCGCCATGAAACCCTTGGATTTCGCCCTCATCGGGGCGCAAAAGGCCGCCACCACATCGGTCTTCCACTACCTCAAGGCCCATCCGCAGGTGGCCTTACCGGAAAGCAAAGAGGCCCCATTCTACAGCTGGGATCACTGGTTCGAGGCCGGCTGGACCGCATTTGCGGCGAATCACTTCGCCCGCGCCGCATCGGACCGGCTCTGGGGCACCGCGACGCCCCAATACATGATGGATCCGGCCGTCCCGGCACGGCTCCGAGCCCATGCCCCCGGGATCCGCCTCATCGCCCTGCTGCGGGACCCCATCGCACGCGCCTACTCCCACTACACCATGATGGTCCGCCGCGGCCACGAGACCCGGGATTTCGACACCGCCATCGCCGCCTGCCTCGAGCCCGCGGCGCTGGCGACCGCTCGGACCACCCGCCCTCCCGGGGCGGCCCGACCGGTCACCGAGTTCGCCGAGGCCTCCGAGACGCCCTTTTATGTCGTCTGGGGGGAATACGGGCGGATCCTGGCCGGGTTCTTGGCGGAATTCCCACGGGATCAGCTCCTCGTCCAACCGTCGGCCGACTACACCGAGGCCCCACGGGAACGCTTTGCCGAGTTGCTGGCCTTCCTCGGCCTGGACCCGCAGACCGTCCCCGCCAACGTCGGCACGGTCTATCACAAGGGACGTCAGCGCACAGTCATCCCCCCGGCCTGGCGGCACGCCCTGCGCCGCAACCCGGGGTTTCGACTCCTCTGGGAGCGGCTACCGGAACGGCTCCGGGAACGCCTCGGGACCTGGTATGATCGCGTCAATGAAGGCCAGGGCCGCGCCACCCCGCCCCGGGCCGAGGCGGCCCCCGAGCCCATCAGCGAGGCCACGCGCGACGCCCTCGCCGCCCACTTTGCCCCGGATCTCGAGGGGCTCGAGGCGCGACTCGGGCATGCCATCCCCGGATTGTTGGCGCGCCGGACGCCCTAGACCAACCGGCCGCGACCGGGATCCCGCCCCGGCGGCCGCCATCCCACGAACCGCGGGATTCAATCGCCCGCGGGGGGCGAGAGCGTGTCAAGCGCCTCTAAGATCGCCGCGGGTTCCATGCGCTGGGTGTAGTCGAGGCGGGCAAAGGCGGCTCGAATCACACCGTCTGGGTCGATCACAAACGTGCCCGGCACCGGCAAAACATAACGGCCGTCTCCGTTCCAATGGGCCAGATCCAGACCAAGCTTCTCCTGATAGAGGCGGTTAACGGGGGCGGGTAACTCGAATTTGAGGTGGTAGGCCTCCATCACGCGGTCGTCGAGATCACTCAAGATCTCGAAGGGATAGCCGTCTTCCGCGACCTGCTCCAGGGAGGCGTCGGGTTTTTGGGGGGTGATCGCAATCAGTTCGGCCCCGTGCCGCTCGATGCGCGGCATAATCTGCTTCAGGGCCCGGAGTTGGAGATTACAATACGGGCACCAGGCCCCGCGATAGAAGGTCAGAACAACGGGCCCCTGGCTCAGCACATCGGACAGACGCACGGGTTCACCCAAGGCATTCGGTAGGCGAAAGTCGGGGGCCTCGGTACCCGGGGGCAGACCCGGGTTCGGGAGACGTTCGGCCACCTCGGCCATCGCGGCCTGCATGGTCTGACGGTCCGCGGCCGTGAGGGGCCCGGCATCGCCCCGGGATGCCGCACGTTTTTCCGTGAGTTGAGCGCCGAGATCGGGCACCGGAGGCGGCTCATCGGCGATGGCTCGGGGAACGGCGAAACAGACCAGCAGGCCCGCTATCGCCAGCGCACAGGGGAATGAGCCGGGCATACCACAGCCCTCCATCGAATGGGATCGAGGGGTGGAACGTACCCCTCGAATCGGCACCCGGGCAATGCGGGCCGCTACGGATCGCGATCCGTAGCGGGCACGGGACGCCGCGGCCACGACCTGTTGCGCCCGATCGTCTCGAACAATCCGACGGCCGATCCTTGGGCTTATCCCCGGGACGGCTCACACGCAATCCGCCACCCAACCCATGACCACCGCCACGCCAACACCCTGTAAGGAGCCCTATGAGCGACAACACCGATTGGTTGGTTCTTCAATTACCGGATATCCTCAATAAGATCAACTCGGAAGGCGTCGCCTTCAAGGAGGTCTTGCGGACCCGCTCGCTGAGCTGCGCCGTCTACTATGTACCGGCGGGTTCGCGTGAGATGGAAACGGCCCACGAGGCCGATGAGTTGTATCTCGTATTGGGGGGGAAGGGACGCTTGCGCATTGGCGAGCAGGAGCACGCCGTTCAAGAGGGAACGATCATGTACGTCCGGGCGTCCTGCGATCACACCTTCTTCGATATCGAAGAGGATCTCACGGCCCTGGCCCTGTTCGGGGCGAATCCGACGGATTGACCCTCCGCCGATGCCAGGTTAGGACCGGTATTGACCCGAGTCGCTGCCGCGACCGCGCCGCCAAGGCCCGCCGCTCAGGACCATCAGGAGGAGGCCTTCCGCGGCGAGGCCGAGGGTGACTCGGGTCAGCCAGCCGTACTCCGGATTCGGCGACACGAACCCCTCGATGAGACCGGCCAACACCAGGAAGAGGGCGACCGGGATGAGCAGCACGCCGGTCTCCCGGGTGACCGCGCGAAGCGCGGCCCCGCGTCCCTCCCGGCCGGGATGGACGAGGGCATGCCCCAGGCGCAGCCCGAGGGCGGCGGCCAGCCAAATGACCGTCAGCTCGACCAGTCCGTGGGCCACGACGAAGCGCAACAAGTCGTCGGCCAGGCCATACGCCGCGGTGAAGGCGAAGACGGCCCCGAGCATGGCCCCGTTGAGGCCGATGATGTACAGCGGGCCGATGCCATAGAACAACCCGAGGCCATAGGCCATGAAGGCCACGCTCAGATTGTTGGCCATGATGGCCATGGACAGCCACGAGGAGGGGACGACGTTCAAGAGATCGTCGGTCCACAGACGCCCAGCCTGAACCGTGTTGATCATCGCCTCCGAGGCGAACAAGCCGATCAGCTCCGGGGCCTGGCTGACGAGCGCCCAGGCACTGGCGAAGCTGGCCCAGAACAAACCCACCGCCAGAGCGAACGCCCCGCGGGTCCGCGCCATGGCCTCGGGGATTGCCTGGCGGAATAGCCGAGTGAGGGTCGAGCGGAGGGACACCCGTTGCTGAAATAGGGCGCGGTGGGCTCGGAACACACGTCGCTCCAGCTCGGCTGCGAGGCGGCTGTCGCCGAGGGTCGCCCGGGTAAAGGCGACGTCCCGACCGAGCGCCCGGTAGAGGGCCACCACCTCGACGAGCTCCGACCGCGACAGCCGACGCCCCCGCTCGAGGGCCGTCACCCCCTGTTCCAACCGGACCCAACGATGCCGCCGCGAGCCGACCCAGACCCGGGACTGACGCTCCGAGGCGCGAGAAGCCCCGTCATTCACGCGGAGAACCCTCGATGAGTGAACGCACGCGGTCGCGCAACGCACGGTCACCAAGCCCGGTCACCTCGAATCCATACTGGGCGAGCAAACGGGAGGCGAGCCGGATGCGCTGGCCACGATTCAGACCCCGCCAGCGGGCCAACAGCTCCTGCGCGAGTTCATGGTCGCTCGGCGTCAACCGATCCGCATCCCACACCGCGAAGGGATCCCCGCGCATCGGCCCGGCGGTCGTATCGAAGACCAGGACCGTCCCAGCGACCAGGTCCCCGAGCCGGACCTGCTGCGGGGTCAAAAGGGCCGTTAGCAACCCGACCAGGTACACCCCGGGCAGGGCGTCGACCACACGGAACAGGTTGCGGATGAGCAACGCCCCCCCGCTGGGGGTCAGGCCATGGCGGGTGACGATGCGAATCCCGGCGATTCGTTTCCCCGGGGATCGTCCGTGTCCGATAATCTCGAGCACCGGCTGATAACCGAGGTAGATCGCCGCCACCGGCAGGAGCAGGGTATAGATCACCCAGAGATCCTGGCGCGCTAATCCCGGGGGCTCGCCCCCCCCATCCAGCGCCGCCATGACGATGAACCACGCCAAGAGCCACGCCAGGCTCATCAGCAGCTTGAGATGCCAATCGATCAGAAAGGCGTAACTTCGGCTCCCCACGCCGGCGATGCGAAGCCGCAGGATGCCACCATCCGCCAGGGTGACATCAAGAAACGGCCCCATCGCGTCGGTGTGTTGGTCAGAGTCGTTCGGCTCGGGGCGCATCACGAACCCATCGATTCACAAGAATGGACCCCGTCGAGGCACGAGGCAGCGTGTCGAATCCCCCAAGACCCGCAGGCCCCCGCAAAAAGCCGTCCACTCGACGGCGACGTGTAAGACAGGCAGCGTACCGCCGCCGGATGCCATAGGATAGCGCATCCCGCTCCGGGGCGACTCGGGCGATCC
>CAYFWJ010000017.1:0-37147 GCA_964346755.1 uncultured Ectothiorhodospiraceae bacterium | reverse complement strand
CGCTCCGCTGGCTCGCGGTGCCCCCTGGGCCTCGGGAGAAAGATCCCGCGGCGTGTCCAGACTAAGGCGGGGGCATCGTGGGTGTAGGATGTGCTCTAGCGGCCCGGACCGATCCTCAGGCCGACGCGGCCGGGGGCGGAGTCACCGGAATCTTGCGCCCGAGCATCCGCTCGATGCTCTTCAGTTGTCTCCGCTCATCCGGGGCCACGAGGGAGACAGCGGTTCCCGAGTGGCCAGCGCGCCCGGTGCGTCCGATCCGGTGGATGTAATCCTCGGCGGCCTGGGGCAGCTCGAAGTTGACAACGCGGGCAAGACGATCGATGTCGATACCCCGCGAGGCGACATCCGTCGCGACCAGCACACGAACACTGCTCGACTTGAAGTCGGCGAGGGCCTTGGCCCGGGCACTCTGGCTCTTATTCCCGTGGATCGAGGCCGATTTGAGACCGGCCCGGCCCAGTTGTTCGGCGAGTCGGTTCGCCCCGTGCTTGGTCCGGGTGAAGACGAGGACCTGCCGCCAATCCCCCGAGCGGATCGCCTGAATCAAGAGATCCCGCTTACCGGGTTGATCCACGTGGTAGACCTCGTGGGCCACCGTGTCCGCGACCCTGCTACGACTCGCCACACGGATCTTTTGCGGGTCGTTCAAGATTTCCCCGGCCAGGGTCTTGATCGGACCCGTATACGTGGCGGAGAAGAGGAGGTTCTGCCGCGTCTGCGGCAACAACCGCATGATGCGACGCAGATCGGGCAAAAATCCCATGTCCAGCATCCGGTCCGCCTCGTCGAGGACGAGGGTCTGGACCTGCGAGAGGTCGACCGTGTTCTGCGAGGCGTGATCCAGCAACCGCCCCGGGGTCGCAACCAACAGGTCGACGCCGCGGGCCAGGGCATTGCGTTGCGGATTGATGCTGACGCCGCCATAGATCACGGTGCTGCGCACGCCGAGGCCGGCACGGTAGGCGGTGACGCTGTCGGCAAGCTGGCCGGCCAACTCGCGGGTCGGCGCAAGGATAAGTGCGCGCGGTTGACGCGCCCGTGCGCGTCCGGACTCCGCGAGGCGGTGTAGGATGGGCAAGACGAAGGCGGCCGTCTTGCCGGTCCCGGTTTGGGCCTCGGCAAGGACGTCGTGACCGGCGAGGACCGCGGGCACAGCCTGGGTTTGGATCGCCGTCGGCTGGGTATACCCCTGTTTGGCAACGGCCGCGAGGAGTTCGGCGCGAAGGCCGAGGGATTCGAATGACATAGTATCTCCGGCCCGGCCTGTCCGCCGTTCGGGGCTCCAGTAAGGCCAGGTAAAAGAAATGGGGTGCGAGGAGAGTCGTTCCGGGTAAGGATACGGCCGCGCGGTTCTGGCGCCCACTGGCTGACGCCCCGTTAGCCTTTCGATTATAACCGATCCTTGGTAGATATGCATCCCGCATCCGCTAGCCCGAACGATGCGGCCCCTCCCACTCAAGCGTTGCGGGCCCCCAGTGCCGGCCGTTGACTGGCCACCGTGACCTATCGCCGGACCGCCCTAGGCCCCAACCCGTCGTGGATGCGCCCTGAAAAATCGCCACGGGCATTGGGACAAAAACCCGACACCGTGACAATCCTACCGCGTCAGAAGACCGAGCGACCGTCCCGAACCACAACACGGGATTGTATTTGTTTTGGTCCAGCTGAAAATGACGCGCTGTCACGTTGACACGGCCACCGAGGTTCGTTAGGAATAAGGATTTGGGCATTATTCCGGCCCGATCCATCGCACTCCAGTCCAGGAGATCGACCATGAACCACACGTGGAGGATGCCCGAGGGGCGTGATCCGCTTCACGTCCGGATTAACAAGGTCCTTTATCGTCACCCGTTTCTCATCCTGCTGGTCTTATTGATCCTTTCCGCGCCGATCGCTGGCCAACGGTGGCACGAGCGACACATCGCGCTCGAGCGAGCCGAGGCGGCCGCTCGCAGTCCCGGCCATGCCTACCATCTGGGACTCCCGTGGTCCGAAGCCATGCATCTTCCAGCCTGCCAGAAACAAGCGGATGTCGAACCGGGTGTCATCGCGGCCGTCTCCCGCACGCAGGTTAAAACCGTCATGGATTGCTCAAACCAACGAGCAAAACAAAAGCCGACGCCGGCGCTCGATGCCTCGCGCTGCGTCGAACTGTGGGCTCCGGAGGGTTACAGCGTCTTCCAGAAAACCCCGGAAAACCCTCAGAGCGCCTGCCGGCGAACCAGCGAGTCGGAACAGCATGCCCGACTCCTATCCGCCATGACCGCCCAGGACCCTGAGCTCGCGAGCCGCCTGACCCGAGCCTTCGATACCGGCACGCTCAAGGATCACCTGCGCACGTGTCAACACGCCAACGACATCACCCCGGGCCGTGCGAAGGGGGTTCCGTGGGAAGCCGCCGAGGCAGTCGCGACGTGCATCGACCGCCATCGCACCGGACCGCCCCGGCGCTCCTAAGCCGGGGACAACCGGGGCGGCCCGCGACGCATGCAGCGGGTCCGGGACGACGGTGGCACGCCATGGCCCCCTCCGCCATAATGGCCGTTGATGAGCCGTCAAGCGATCCCGGTTCCCGTCAGACCCACTCGTTCGTCGACCGCCGGGCGCCCAAGCCCTTGAGTTCAGTCTCCCAAGAGCGCTCAGGCGCGAGCGATCCGGCCACCGGCCGTGCCAACCCGGCCCCTCGGACCGTGTTCGCCCAGTCGGCTCGACTGCCTTTACCATCAGGCCGTGTCGATCGTCGTTGCCTCGACCGACCGGCGCGATGCGATGAACACCACCACGAGGTCACCTATGGAACCGATCCACGTCGACGTGGCAATCATTGGCGCCGGCAGTGCCGGCATGCGGACCTACCGCGAGGTCGTTAAGGTCACCGATAGCGTCTTGTTGATCGAAGGCGAGCAGTACGGGACCACCTGTGCCCGGGTGGGCTGCATGCCATCGAAGCTGCTGATTGCGGCCGCCGACGCCGCCCATCACGGCACGACGACCGCGCCGTTCGGGGTGACCTACGCCCCCCCGACCATCGACGGGGCCGCGGTGATGCAGCGGGTACGTGCCGAGCGGGATCGGTTCGTCGGTTTCGTCGTCGAGGCCGTGGAACATTGGCCGGAGCGCCACCGCATCAAGGCCAAGGCCCGGTTTCGGTCCGACCACGAGCTGGAGCTGGACGACGGCCGCGTGGTTCACGCAGACCGCATCGTCATCGCCACCGGATCGCGCTCCAACATCGTACCGATGTTCGAAACCTTCGGAGACCGACTCATCGTCAACGACGATGTCTTCGACTGGACGGACCTCCCGGAATCCGTGGTGGTCTTCGGCGCAGGGATCATCGGCCTGGAGCTTGGGCAAGCCCTCCACCGCCTCGGGGTCCGGGTTGCCATGTTCGGCCGCGACTACCTGGTGGGCCCGCTCACCGACCCCGAGGTCATGGCCAAGGCCCGCGCGCTGTTTACCGCGGCGTTCGAGTTCCACCCCCACGGCGAGGTCACGCGGCGGGCGCGCATCGACGACGGGGTGGAGATCGACTACGAGGTGAACGGGACAACGCACACGGCCCGCTTCGATTACGCCCTAGTCGCCACCGGACGGCGGCCGAATGTCGACGCGCTCGGCTTGGAGAATACCTCCCTGCCGCGAGACGGCCGAGGGGTGCCCATCTACGACCTGTACAACAGCCGCGTCGGCGACAGCCATGTCTTCATCGCCGGTGACGCCAATAACCGCCTTCCGCTCCTCCATGAGGCCGCGGATGAGGGAATGGTCGCGGGCTACAACGCCGCCCACTACCCGGAGGTCCGGCGCTTCGCCAAGAGTGCGCCAATCACAGTGGTCTTCACCGACCCACAAATCATGATGGTCGGGGAAAGCTATCAGGAACTGATCCAGCGCGAGGCGCGTTTCGCAGTGGGTGAGCTCGATTGGGCTGAACAGGGCCGGGCTCGGGTCATGGGCATCAATCGGGGGTTGTTGCGGGTCTACGGTGAGCACAACACGGGCCGCTTCCTCGGCGCCGAGATGATCGGGCCCCAGGCCGAACACCTCGCCCACCTGCTCGCCTGGGCCCTGCAGTCCAATCTGACCGTGAGTGAGATGCTCGTCCGACCGTTTTACCACCCGGTGCTGGAGGAAGGGGTCCGCACGGCGCTACGCAACCTGAACCGCGTCCTGGAGATGGGGCCACAAACCCCACCCCGCTGCCTCGATTGCGGGGTCGGCGGCTAAGGCGGCAGTCCGCTGATCCGCGGCCCCTGGATGTCCTTCCCGAGGCACCGGGGCGCCCCTCAGGGGGCGTCCGGAGGCCGCCCCCCCGGCTCGGCGGCGATCGTGCGAATCGTCTCAACGACCGGTTCGGTGTCCCAGGCGATGGCCTTGTTGGCGGAATAGCGAATGTGTCCGTTCCGATCGACAAGGAACGAACTCGGGAAGGCGAAGACATTCCATTCCTGGGCGTAACGCCCGTCCGTATCGAGCAAAACGGGGAAATCGACCGTGATGTTTTCCAGGAAATCGGTGATCGTCTCGGTGGACTCCTTATAGTTGACCGAGACGATCACGAAATCTTCTGCTTCAAAGCGAGCTTGTAAGCGATTCATGGACGGGATCTCCTCCACGCAGGGGGGACACCAACTCGCCCAGAAATTCACCAATATGACTTGCCCCCGATAATCGTCAAGATCGACCGTCGCCCCGGAAGCCGCTTCGAGCCTCAGGGCCGGCGCCGGCCGCCTGGGGCGTTCGACCAGACCCGCCGTCTTGGGCGGGGCGTCCATGGACGGGAGCTCCGCGACCCGGGGCAGGGGATCCGGGACCGCGGTTCGAAGCAACCGCCCGCTTTGCAGGAGCAACTGAGGCAGCTCGCGGGCGGCCGCGCGATCCGCGGACGTGGGCGCGTCCAAGAAGGCATCGTACCAATCACTCCGCCCCGGGATGAGCCAAGCGAAGGCGGGGGCGCCGTGGCCCTGCAAGGTCGCCAGTAGGTCATCAAGGCGATGGGTGTGGGTGCCTTGCTCCGGCTGCAGGATCATCACCGGCAGACGGATCGCCTGAGTGATGGGGGCCAAGACGGGGGGCTCCCCGGCCACGGGCGTGCCGGTATAGAGGTTGGGGTAGAGGAGCACCGCGCCGCCTAGGCGTTCGGCCTCGCCACTGCGCTGCCAATGCCGCAGCCCCCGGAGCGCCGTCAAGGCCAAGCGCTCCGCCGCAACGAGCAGGAGCCGGCGGTCATCGCCTTCCGCCGCGGCCGCCTGCAAGAGCGCCGCAACGGCGCGACCGTCCAGGCCGCGGACGCTGCGCGAGGTGCGCGGCAAGAACAAGTCCGCAAGCAGGTCCACCTGCCACACCTCGACCCCCCGTTCGGTGAGCCCCGGAATCACGATCTCCCGATGCCCCGCTTGCGCGCCATACTGTGGGGTCAGCCAAACGATCCGCCACGCCTCCCCCGCTTGATTCGTGCCGGCGTCGGGCTCGTGCACCGTCACGGTAAGCTCATCACCCCCTGGCCGGGGGACTCGTCGTTCCTCGGCCAGAAGCGGAGCGAGGACAACCGCGAGCAAGAGCATCCACGAGAATCGCAATCGCATCGATACGGATCGGTCGTTCGTTTGATCCAGGAGGGACTCCGCACACACATATCGCCGGTTCATCCGAACCGATTGTCTCGGACCGGGCAGCCGCCGGATCCGTTCAAATCGATCCGCCCGGGCCGAGCCGGTGACGGTCACGAGCCCGGACGCGGAGGCACGGCAGGGACGGGGCGAGGCGGTTCGTCGCAGAGGCGGCCGGATTCGGAGTCGCAGGGTCCGAACCGATCGAGGGACCGCTGTTGATTGCCGGATCTCGAGCATGGCGTCGACGGGAGGCGCACGCCGTTCCTCGCACCCGGCGAGTCAACCCAACGGCTAGACCTCAAGACGCTGAGCGAGGCCAGCATCCGTGACGTGTTTTGGAACGGGGACAGGTTGGAGGCCGGCGGGATCGTTCGAGGGCCGAGCGGCTTGACGAACGCCCCCGTTGGCCACGACGGGCAAGCGGGGGCGAGCCTGGTGACCTAGTAAGGCATCCGCCCCTGTCGGAACTGCTGGGCCTCTTGACGCCGCTGCTCACGACGAAGATCCGTGGGGCTGGGACCGAGTGGGCCTTCCCAATCGCTCCCCGGACCGATCCGGCCAAAGCGCAAATCCCGGTAGAAGCGGCGGATGTCTGTGGGGCTCGGCCCGTAGGGCGCGAAGAAGTCGTATCGCTCGAGGGTCTCCCGGTCGACGGGCGGCATACCCATCCCCGGGCCCATGCCTGGGGCCATTCCTGGGGCAGCGGTGCCAGGTGCCATCCCCGGGGCGCCGTAGGGTCCCGGGAAGGCCGGTTGCGCGATCAGTTGAACGGGTAGCACGCTCGCAACGACGAGCGCGGACGCGAGAGAAAAGACTTTAACAGAGGCCATAGGGTTGCTCCAATGCGGTGGTTCAGAAGGCCGCGATGCCAAACGCGCCACGATATCGTCGTCGACGGCACGCTGGCGGCGGGGCAGATCGACACCCCGCCTAGACGATGCCGCTGAAGGGTCCGTTCAGCGGGATGTAGTGATCAAGCAATAGGAGCGCAAAAAGCGCCATCATATACCGAATCGAGACCACGAAGGTCCGAATGGGTTGCCGGGGGTCTTCGCCACGATACAAACGAATCACGTGGTACAGGAAGAAACCGTTGAGCGGGACGATACCCGCCAAGTAGACCCACCCGGCGACACCCCCCCAGACCGGTAGCAAGGTCGCGAGTCCCAGCAGGATGGTATAGAGCAGGATCTGGAGCTTGGTAAAGGCTACCCCGTGGGTCACCGGCAGCATGGGCAGTGCGGCCTTGGCGTACTCGTCGCGACGATGCAGGGCCAGGGCCCAGAAATGGGGTGGGGTCCACAGGAAGATGATCAGGAAAAGCATCAATGCCCCCGGCTCAACCGTCCCGGTTACCGCCGTCCAGCCGAGGATGGGCGGCGCGGCACCGGCGGCCCCACCGATGACGATGTTCTGCGGGGTCGCCCGCTTGAGGAACCAGGTGTAGATGACCGCGTAACCCATCAGAGAGATGAAGGTCAAGGCGGCCGTCAGCGGGTTCACGAGGAACCCCAGCATCGACAGACCCGCCGCCCCGAGCACCAGCGCAAAGATCAACGACTGAACCGGATCGAGCTCGCCGCTCGGCAACGGGCGACTCGCCGTTCGTCCCATGATGGCATCGACCCGCTGATCCACCAGGTGATTGATCGCCGCCGCCGAGGCCGCCGCCAGGGCAATGCCCAGGTTACCGAAGATCAGCGCCGACCAGGGCACCAAGCCGGGGCTGGCCAGGAACATCCCGACCAGCGCCGTAAAGACCAGCAACTGCACGACCTTTGGCTTGCATAGCTCGAGGTAGCTCGGATATTGCGCGACGACACTACGTCCAACTGCCCAGGCCTTCGCGGTCATTGGCGGGTACCTCGACGGATGATGATGGATTGGAGACCTCAGGCGCCCGCACATTGACCCGATGGAGCAGCGTCACGAGGGTCAACATCAGCAGAGCCGCAACGCCGTTGTGCGCGACCGCGACGGGCAGGGGCAGGCTCATGAGGACATTGGCGGTCCCCAGCGCAATCTGCACGGCGAGCAGTACCAATAAGAGGCCGCCCAGTCCGCGCAGGACCGGCGCCGCCTGCCCGAGGAGCCGGAAGCCGAGGGTACCGACCACGGCAAGCACGACCAACGCACCGATCCGGTGGGTCATGTGCACCGCCTCCCGGGCCGGATGATGCAGCACCCCGCCCTCGTAATCGATCCCGATACCGCGCCAGAGGACGAACGCCTCGCTGAAGTCCATCGCCGGCCAGGCCTCATGGGTATAGCACCCCGGAAACCCCGTGCAAGCCAATGCAGCGTAGTTAGCACTTGTCCAGCCGCCGAGTGCGATCTGCCCCAAGAGGACCCCCATCGCGATCCCGATCCCAGCCTGCAAGCGGGGACGGGGGCTCGACTCGGTGCCGCCTGCACCGGCGGGCCGCCCCAGCGCAAGCCACCACAGCAGGCTGATGGTCGCCATGCCCCCGAGGAGATGCGCGGTCACGACCATCGGCTTGAGCAACAGGGTAACGGTCCACATACCGAGCAGCGACTGGAAGATGATCAGAGCGAGCAAGGCGGTGGTCGGGACAACAGGCAAGCCGGCTCGATGCCGGGACCAGGCGGCGATCGTCAGACCCAAGACCACGAGCCCCAGAATACCGGCGGCGTAGCGATGGACCATCTCCCGCCAAGCCTTGCCCACGTCGACGGGGCGCTCCGGATAGGCCGCGTTGCCCGCTAGGGCCTCCTCGCCCGCTGGTATCCCGATCAACTGGCCGTAGCAACCCGGCCAGTCGGGACATCCCAAGCCGGCATGGGTCAACCGAACGTACGCGCCGAGGACCACCACCACGAGCCCCAGCGCCGTGGCGATCAGGGCGATGCGTTGAAACCAGGTCGAGCTCATAATGAACCGTGTCTCCCACTCACCGATGCACGATAACGTACGCAGAAGCGCCCGAACGTCCAAGACGAGCTCGCTTGGCATCCTCGGCGCGTACCGAGACTCGAGATTACCCAGCCGGTTAATCCGAAACAAATACCCCGTCGGCGGCTCCAAGGTCTTAGAGTGCAAGCCCGGGCCGCTTGGTGCACCCAGCAAGTGTTACCAGGCGCATCGCCCCATTCGCACCGGAAACGCCGGTTTCAACCCCGCCTATACCAATCGAAGGCAAGTCCGAAACGCATCCCAAAAACAGCTGCAAAAATAGCTGACGACAACCGCTGTCCTGTCCAGACCGATTTTTTGGAGTCCCAAACCGTGTGCTGCAATGGTTCACCCAAAAACGGGCCGGCTTGGTTAGCGGAATCTCCCCAATCATAGGGAACTCGACTCCTCGGAAACAGCTGCCCCCGAGGACGGAGCCATGTCTGGATTCGGTCCCGGCGGTGCGTCGACCGCATCCGGTTCAGGCGCCCGGATCGATGCTTCCTCTACCGAGGTCTCCTCCCTCAGAAGCAGGGTTCGGGTCGCCAGGACCGTCATCCCCACAACCATCACGAGGGGAATCAGAGTCCAGATCAACTCCACGAAGGGACTCGCGTGGAACGGGACCGTTTCCCGATGGGATGGCCGGCGATGCTGCATCAGGGAATACACCATCAGGCCGAAGACCACGATCCCGACCGTTACACCGATCGCGAAGATCAGCAGATGAAAATCGGAGATGAGACGAGCCACCATTTGGTTCCCCAGTGACAACACCTTGGGCGCTCCCGCCGCGACGGCAAAGCGGCTAGCACGGGACAGACGAGAGCGGCCGCTCGGTAGAGGCTGGATACCTTCATGCGATGCGCCAACATCCGATGGAAAAGGAGAAACCATCGTCTAACCGGGCGGCCGTTCGAGCGGCAAGTCCCGCCAACGGAAATAGGGGAACGCATCGAGCGCTCCCGACGCCATCACCGTGTGAGGATGGCGATTTCGGCATCGCGTTTGGATCTTAGTGCAATCCCGTGAATGACACAAGACCGCGTTGAACAATCCACGATTCAACCATAAAGGCAAATCCGGGATCACAAACCCCAGAAAAAACATATTTTTATGGCGCATAAGAGGATGGTCGTTCGACACGGGAAACCCTTCGCTGCAACGAGATGGCCTCCCGGCGCCATGGATCCGGCGTGGCCCATCGAGGCCCCGGCGAATCGACGCCACCGCCCGGAACGCAACAGCGCGGGCGGCGCCGACCCGGGCCGACGGTGGCTTGGTACCCATCGCCCGAGGGTCAGACCAATCCGATGAAACGATCGAAGGTGTGCGCATCGAGCTGGTCAACGAGGCGCCGAACCACCGGATGGAAATCCTCAACCGACTCGCTCATAA
The DNA here is from genome assembly GCA_964346755.1 of uncultured Ectothiorhodospiraceae bacterium. Taxonomy (GTDB): domain Bacteria; phylum Pseudomonadota; class Gammaproteobacteria; order CAYFWJ01; family CAYFWJ01; genus CAYFWJ01. The sequence goes on along the minus strand of CAYFWJ010000017.1, from coordinate 27,220 downwards.
TGGGGATTTCCAAGGTGAGTGGGACAAACCGTCGAGGCACCCCGTAGGCGGTCGTCTGAATCGCGGTCACCACCTCGCAGGCCCGCAAGACGAGGATCTGCCGATCGGGCAGATAATCGAGCACCTCGACGAGCCGCCCATCGATGTGTGTCTGCCGACCGATGAGCTCACCAAATCGCGGCTCACGGCCCATACGCTAGGCCCCTCTGATCCATTGGCTCGGCGTGCCGGGATTCATCCGCGGCCACGTAACGGGATGTCATCGCTAAGCAACTCCTATGTCGACTGATTGGCGTATCCTCACACGCGCGCCTGCCTATCACGGGTTTTTCCGGCTCGATCGCTTGACCCTTCAACACCGGCGGTTCGACGGGGACTGGACACCCCCCTTGGAACGCGAGGTGTTCGAGCGGGGCGATGGGGTCGCCGTATTGCCCTACGACCCAATCCGCGATCGGGTGATCTTGATCGAACAGTTCCGTGTCGGGGCACTGCAGGATCCCGCCGGCCCCTGGCTGATCGAGATCGTGGCCGGGATCCGTGATCCCGGGGAATCCCCCCTGGCGGTGGCTCGACGTGAACTCCACGAGGAGATCGGCGCATCGGGCGATCCGATCGAGGCCATCGCCTCCTTCTATGTCAGCCCCGGCGGGACCTCGGAATCCATCAGCCTCTTCTGGGCCCGCGTGGATGCCGACAGGATTCACGGAATCCACGGGCTCGCCGACGAGCACGAGGACATCCGAGTCCTCAACTGGCCCTGGACCAAGGCGTGGGCTGAGGTGGGTCAGGGACGGATCCGGACCGCCCCTGCAGTCATCGCGCTTCAGTGGCTGGAGCGCGAACGGGACCCGCTGCGGACCCGTTGGGCTTCAACGCGCCGTGCGGAACCGGGATCCGACCTCGGCTTATAGATGCAAGCGTCTAAGGCTGATATCCTCGTCACTCTGTTCCCAAATCCCCTGGAAGGCGTGCACGTATTGCCAAGCGATCGGGGGGTTGTGGAAACAGGCGACGCCGTCCATGCGCTCGCTCACGCGGCGATACAGGTAGCCCTTCTGATCCACCACCAACACGGTATAGTCGGCATCCTCGATATCCTCCGGGATGCGATGGATCTTGACGTGGCTCGACAGATCCTGCGCTAAGCGAATCAACGGGTGATCCCGCTGGACCGCCTGACGGCTGTCCCGGGCCAGGATGTGCACGTGAGAGCGGGCGGAGTGCCGGGCAACCGCCGACACGCCGGCGACGAACGCCGGATCCCCGAACACCCCGACCTCGAGATCCGGTGACAGGAGATGGATACTGTAGCGTGCTTGGCGGGCCAGCGCCGCAGCGGCGCGGCGATTATCGTCCGCCGTCTCCAGGGGAATGAGGGCGCCATCCTCACCGAGGGTGGCCTCGTCGATCGCAGTCATAGGCTCTCCACAGGGACGCGCCGCGTTCATCGCGGACAGGATGGCCTGAGTCCTCGAGGGCGGGGCATCGAGCGACGCATCCCGATCGCCGCCCGAGTCGCCGAGCCGACCCCGAACGGTGTCTTACACGCGAACCGCACAACCCAGGGCGTGTCGCGCCGGATTGGGCTCAGCACCGACGAAGTATAGCACGGGGCTAGGCTGCGCCGAGGAAGGCCGCCGCGTCACGGGGCCAAATCGGCCGGGGGCAACCGATTCCCTTTCGTCTCCTTGGAGGATTCGTACGCATGGTGTTTTCACAATTCCTGACGGTCCATCTCCCAGAATCGGTCGATGCAGGCGAGGGCTTCTTCGTCGACGTGAGCGCGGACGGCACGATCCCCTTCCCCCAGATCATCGTGCGGCCAAGCCAAGGCGGGGAGTACCTCGTCCGCGACGAGCAAGTACAAACCCTCGGTGGGGGCGAATACCGCTTCGCCATCCCCGGGGAGTCGGTCGCGCCCGGGCGCTTGTCCCTGCAGATCGAGGGATGCCAACGGGAGGATATCGACCAGGCCGGATCCGAGGATTGGATCAAGACCTACCGCGAGATCGTGGTCACCCGTCGCACGCCCCGGCCTCGGCCGGTGGTGAGCGCAGGCGATGGGAACGCCCCGGTCATCTATTTCGGGATCCACAAGCACATGCATCAGCCCTACTACGATGCGGTGGACCCGGACTACTGGGACGGTCAAATCGACGGTATCTTCGGGGAACGTGGCGGCCCCTACACGGATTTCATCCCCGCTGCCATCCGCCATTACGCCGACGGCGGCCTTCCCCACGCTGGCCTGTCTGCCAGCTGGTCCGGCAGCCTTGTCGAGCAGCTTGATCGATGCCGCACAGCGGGGCGCACCGGCGGGCGATTCCAGGACTGGGATGCCGGGCTGCGCGCCGTCGCCGAACTAAAAACCGCCCGCGGCCAACCGCGATTGGAATTCTCGGCCTTCGGTCATTGCCACCCGCTGATGCCATTGATCCCGCACCGAGATATCGTTGCGCAAATCCAATGGCACCGGACGCTCGTTCGGACACAGTTTGGCACCGAGGCCACGAACCATCTGTTCCCGCCGGAGACTGCTTTTGCCCCGCATATGATCCCCGCCCTGAAAGAAGCCGGAATCGAGGCGGTGATCTACGACAGTATCCATCGCTTTCGAGCAACCCAAGGCTATCCGTATGCGGGTATCGAGGAAGGCATGCTACCCCCGAACCCGGCAGATCAGCTCAACCCCCCCGTGGATGATTGGCTGCAACTCAACGGGATCTGGGCACCGAGCAAGATCTCGCCGCGACTCTTACGCCCCTCTTGGTTAACCTACACCGACGCCGATGGCACGACCCACCGCATCATCGGCATCCCGGCGGAACGCTATCTCGGTAACGAGGATGCGCGCGGCGGCTATGGGGCGCTCCAGTACGAGGACGTCATGGGTCAAATCTATGACCAGATCGTTGCGACCGGAAGCTACGATCCGGCCAACCCCCCCTTCTTCCTCTTGCACTCGGATGGCGACAACCACGGGGGTGGCTCCGACAGCTACTACACGGTCAACACCGAACGCCTGGTGGAGTGGCTGCGGGAGGATCCGCGTTTCGAGCTCACGACGGTGACCGACTACCTGGAACGCTTTCCACCCCCCGACGACGAGGTCAGTCATGTCGAGGCCGGTTCGTGGGCCGGGGCCGATAACGGCGACCCTCAATTCGGCAAATGGTTCTCCTGGGAGGAACGGGAGTACTCGCCCGATCTCAACAGCTGGGCGGTTCTAACGGCGGCGCAAAACGCCGTTCACTCGGTCGAGGACGCCAGCCTGCTTCACGGGGAAACGCGTCAGACGGTCAAGCGACTGCTGTATACCGCCGAGGCGAGCGACTACTGGTACTGGACCGGCCAAAGCGGTTGGGACATCCAGGTAACCCGCGCCGCGAACGCCATCTTCGAGCGACTCGAGGGCCCTCTGCGGGAGCTGGAACAAAAAGGCCGCGACCGCACGGGTCCCGGCATCTTCCTACCGTGGATCCGCCCGGCCAACCCCGGCGGCAAGACCTGGGGCCAGGGCTGCCTCCTCGACGCCCCCCGTCAGGCGACGGCGCGGACCTTCGTCTTCGACGTCGTCGGTATCGCGCAAGTGGAATTCCAATACTGGGGCGAGGGCGATGATGAACCGCACCGTGTGGCCATGAGCGACCAGGGCCCCTACCCCTCACACACCAACCCCCGCACCACGGCCTCCGCCTATGCCTTGACGCTACCGGGTGGGTTGGGGACCATCCGCTACCGGGTCGAGGCCATCGATCGCCTGGGTAACCGCTCGGCCAGCCCGATCGCACGGATCCACTTGGCCTAACCGCATTCGAGGCCGGGACGCAGGACCGATCGGGTCCCTCAACTCAGCGAGGCGATCGGGTCCCAATCGAAGGCGGGGCGGTTCAGGGCCGCCCTTAAATAGCGGATATCGGCGCAGGCCAACTCGGGCTTGACCTCGAGGATCTTACTCACGTCGGGGAAGCGAGCGCTCAGAAGCCCGACCCATTCCCGATAATCACGGTCTATATAGGTTTGATCCGGTTGATTGAACCCCTCAGCAGCCGCCTCATGAAAGGCCAGGTGGTCATCGATCAAGCCACGATTGTTATGCAGGTGGAAGTGCAATCGAATGCCGACCGCCCGCAGCGACTCGAGGAAGCCGAGCCAATCCCCCGCCGTCTCCTGGGACCACACCTTGGCGTGTCCCATATCGAAGCAGAAATGGATCCGCCGCAACCCATAGTGGCGAATGGCGTCGAAGAGGGCCGCGTAGAAGTCGAGCCCCTCGAAGGTATTCTCCACATAGATCGCGTAGTCGGCGGTCTCACAGATACCCTCAATCACGATGAGGCCTTCGAGCAGCGCATCGAAGAGGCGCTGGCGAAAGGCGCGACGCCGGGAGAGCGGCGCGGTCGAAAGGTGGATGATGGAATAACGACTGCCCAGGGGTTGGACCCGATCCACGTGGCGAATCAGGTCCTCCCGTACCCGGGTGATGCGGTCCACCGTCAACCGGCGGTGATCCGTATGGGCATTGACGCGTACACCCGCTGCCGGCAGATTCCCGCTCAGCAGACGGCGAACCGACGAGTCACCGAAATACAGCCCCAGCTCCAACGGTCGGCCCTCGTTACGGGCCGCAGCGAGCAAGGTCTGAGCCACCTGAAGATCACGATCGACCAGCTTGAAACCGATCTCGGGAAGTACCGCCATAACCAGCCTCGTTGGGCACGCGTGAATCAATCCGCCGACGATACCCGGCCTCGTGTTACAGGCGATGCCTTACACGTGCGACAGACCCTTGAATCCGGAGCGAAACGCCCGAACCCCGGGAACCTCGTGCGCCAGGGACGCGCCCGCTCCTTTAACGGCACGAATCTGCACCGATGTCTCAACTGACCGACGCGATCGAGCAACGACGCACCTTCGCCATCATCTCACACCCCGACGCCGGCAAGACAACGTTGACGGAAAAACTCCTGTTATTCGGCGGCGCCATCCAGCTCGCGGGGACCGTCAAAGGACGCAAGGCCGCCCGGCACGCCACGTCGGACTGGATGGCCATGGAGCAGCAGCGTGGGATCTCCGTGACCTCCTCAGTCATGCAGTTTCCCTACCGGGGATACACCGTGAATCTCCTGGACACCCCCGGTCACGAAGACTTCTCCGAAGATACCTATCGAACCCTGACCGCCGTCGACTCGGCCCTCATGGTCATTGATGCGGCCAAGGGCGTCGAAGAGCGCACCATCAAACTCATGGAGGTGTGCCGCCTGCGTCAAACCCCGATCATGACCTTCGTGAACAAGCTCGACCGGGAGGGGCGCGAGCCGATCGAACTCCTCGACGAGGTGGAGAAGGTCCTGGGGATTCAGTGTGCGCCGGTGACGTGGCCGATCGGTATGGGCACCCGTTTCAAAGGGGTCTACCATCTCCTCGACGATCGGATCCACTTATTCGCGCCAGGACGAGGTCATGAACGCTCGCAGGGCGAGGTCGTCCAAGGGATCGATAATCCACGACTCGATGCCCTGATCGGCGACCAGGCCGATGAGCTCCGCGAAGAAGTGGAGCTCATCGAAGCGGCAAGCCACGGTTTTGATGCTGAGGCCTATCGACAGGGAACCTTGACACCTGTGTTTTTCGGTTCGGCGATCAATAACTTCGGAATCGAAGAATTGCTGGACACGTTTGTTGGCCAAGCGCCACCGCCATTGCCACGAGCGGCTCAACAACGTGAGGTCATGCCCGAGGAGTCCGCCTGCACGGGGTTTGTCTTCAAGATCCAAGCCAACATGGACCCCGCCCACCGAGATCGCGTGGCTTTTGTCCGGCTCTGCTCGGGCAGCTTTCGCAAAGGCATGAAGCTCTGGAACAACCGGGTCGGTCGCTACGTGAAGATCAGCGACGCCCTAACCTTTCTCGCCGCGGATCGCGAGCATCTCGAAGATGCCTACGCGGGCGACATCATCGGGATCCACAACCATGGCACCGTTCGGATCGGCGACACCTTCAGCGAGGGCGAGAGCCTGCAGTTCACGGGTATCCCGAACTTCGCCCCGGAGTTATTCCGACGCGCCCAACTGCAGGACCCCTTACGCATGAAGGCCCTACAGAAGGGTCTGATGCAGCTCTGTGAGGAAGGTGCGACGCAGCTCTTTCGGCCGTTGACCTCCAACGACCTGATCCTGGGGGCAGTCGGCGTTTTGCAGTTCGATGTGGTCGCCCAACGCCTCCGCGACGAGTATGGCGTGGATTGCCGCTTCGAACAGGTCCCGGTGACCACAGCCCGCTGGGTGCGAGCGCAGGACACGAAGCGGCTCGAGGAGCTGCAGTCCAAGGCCTCCAACAACCTCGCCTACGATCACGCCGACGAGCTGGTCTATATTGCCCCGACGCGGGTCAACTTACAGATGACAATGGAACGCTTCCCCGATATCAGCTTTCACAGTACCCGGGAGCACGGCGTGAACGGGTGAGATACCAGGCCGAACCCCCGATCCGTCGCCCGGCGATGGTATGCTGGGGCCGGAATAGGCTATACTCGAGTGCAGTGGCGCAGTTCGGCGCCATCTCCATATGAACTTCCGATTTCCATCGCTTGGGAGGCGCGACACGTGAGTGACAATATCGTGCACGTGAGCGACGACAGCTTCGATACCGATGTCCTCGGCTCCAAAACCCCTGTCCTCGTTGATTATTGGGCCGAGTGGTGCGGCCCCTGCAAGATGATCGGCCCGGTCCTGGAAGAGATTTCCAAGGACTACGGAGACCGAATCAAGATCGCCAAGCTGAATATCGACGAGAACCCGGCGACTCCGCCACGCTACGGCATACGCGGAATCCCGACCCTGATGCTGTTCAAAGACGGGCAGGTCGAAGCGACCAAAGTCGGTGCGGTGTCTAAATCGCAGCTGACCGCGTTCCTCGATAGCAACCTGTAACCGAAGCCATGGGCCCGCTCATCCGACGTGGGCCCCGGATATGTCGTTCGTTACGCTCGGGACTGGACGTCCGAATTGGGCCTTGATACCATCCCGGCGAGCTTCGGCGGGCACTGTCCTACCCTCCTCGCGCCGATCATTGGTGCGTCCCGTCACTGGCAGCAACGACCTCGACGGCCTCGAACCGCGGGGCTCATCCGTGTTCCACCCCCTCACGCCGCTCGGAAACTGCACGCCCCATGAACCTGACAGAGTTAAAGCAAAAGCCTGCCAAGCAACTGGTCGAGATCGCCCAGGGAATGGGGCTGGAAAACATCTCACGCAGTCACAAGCAAGATATCATCTTTGCGCTCCTCAAATCGCACGCGCGCAATGGGGAGGAAATATCCGGTGACGGGGTCCTCGAGATCCTTCAAGACGGCTTTGGGTTTTTGCGATCGGCGGATGCCTCCTACATGGCAGGCCCCGACGACATCTACGTCTCGCCCAGCCAGATCCGTCGTTTCAATCTTCGAACCGGGGACACGATCGCTGGGAAGATCCGGCCGCCGAAGGAAGGCGAACGCTATTTTGCGCTCCTCAAAGTCAGTCAGATCAACTATGAGGCCCCCGAGGCGGCCCGCGAAAAGGTCCTCTTCGAGAACCTCACGCCGCTCCATGCAGAACAGCGCCTGAAGCTGGAACGGGGCAACGGGAGCACCGAGGACATCACCGCGCGCATCATCGACATCGTCGCACCGATCGGAAAAGGGCAACGAGGCCTGATCGTGTCACCGCCTAAAGCGGGTAAGACGATCATGCTCCAAAACATCGCCCAGAGCATCGTTACCAACTACCCCGAATGTTACCTGATCGTCCTCCTCATCGATGAGCGCCCCGAAGAGGTCACCGAAATGACCCGAATGGTTCGCGGGGAAGTCGTCTCGAGCACCTTCGACGAGCCGGCGACGCGCCATGTTCAGGTCGCCGAGATGGTCATCGAGAAGGCGAAACGGCTGGTCGAGCACCGCCACGATGTGGTCATCCTGTTGGATTCGATCACACGACTCGCCCGGGCCTACAACACCGTGGTTCCCTCGTCCGGGAAGATCCTCACCGGCGGCGTGGACGCCAACGCATTGCATCGCCCGAAACGCTTTTTCGGTGCCGCGCGCAACGTGGAAGAGGGAGGCAGTCTGACGATCCTCGCCACGGCCCTGGTGGACACGGGATCCAAGATGGACGAGGTCATCTACGAGGAGTTCAAGGGTACCGGGAATATGGAAATCCATCTCGACCGACGCATCGCTGAACGCCGTATCTATCCGGCGATCAACATCAACCGCTCGGGGACCCGTCGCGAGGAGCTGCTCACGGATCAGGACGAGCGGCAAAAGATGTGGATCCTGCGCAAGGTGCTCCATTCCATGGACGAGCTGGAGTCCATGGAATTCATGCTGGCACGCCTGCAGAGCACCAAGACCAACGCCGAGTTCTACGACGCAATGAAACGCTGATCACCAATCCCCCGAGGGATACCCGGAGCGCCCCCCGAAAAGTAATATCTCCCGTCGAATCCCCGTTATTGGGCGCCGCGGTTCAACGCCCGGTAACCGATATCCCGGCGATAGAATACGCCGGGCCAACGGATTCGTTCAGCGGCGGTGTAGGCGGTCGCTTGGGCCGCCGCCAGATCGGATCCGAGGGCCGTGACGCAGAGTACTCGCCCGCCGGCGGTTACGACCCGGCCAGAGGCGTCCTCAGCCGTTCCCGCATGAAAGACCTTGACGCCGTCGGGGAATGAGCTCGTCAGACCCTCGATCGGCGCACCGCTCGTGTACGGCCCCGGGTAGCCGGGCGCACAGAGGACCACCCCGAGACTCGGTCGCGGATCCCAGGTCCAATCGAGGCGATCGAGCGCGCCATCGATACTCGCCTCAAACACCTCCGACCAATCCGTCTCGAGGCGCATCGCCAAGACCTGGGCCTCCGGATCGCCGAGCCGACAATTGTATTCCAAGACCTTGGGATTGCCATCGTCGTCGATCATGAGCCCAACGTAGAGAAACCCATGGTAGGGGAGCCCCTCGGCTGCCAGACCCGAGACGGTCGGCGTTAGGATCTCCCGTTCGATGCGCGCCTGCAGCGCGGCGTCCATCCACGGGGCGGGCGAATAGGCCCCCATCCCCCCGGTATTCGGCCCCCGGTCGCCGGCATCCCGGGCCTTGTGATCCTGACTGGACTCCAGCGTCCGGTAGTGGTCCCCGGCGACCAGGGCGATCACCGTAATCTCCGTCCCGGCGAGGTGCTCCTCGACCACGACCCGCCGGCCCGCCTCGCCGTAGCGATCGCCGCTCAACATCCCGTCGGCGGTGGACTCCGCCTCGGCGCGATCCGCGCAAATCACCACCCCTTTGCCGGACGCCAACCCATCCGCCTTGAGGACCACCGGGAAGCGGGATTCGGCCAGGTAATCCCGCAAGGGCCCGAGGGCGTCGAAGGCGTGATACGCCGCCGTGGGGATCCCGTGCCGCCCCATAAAGGCCTTGGCAAAGGCCTTGGAACCCTCGAGACGAGCGGCAGAAGCCCCGGGTCCCATGACGCGGTGCCCTCGATCGCGCAGCGCATCCGCCCCCCCGGCCACCAGGGGCGCTTCGGGTCCGATCACCGTAAGATCCGGGCGCTCCTCATCGGCCAGGCCCATCAGGGCTGCTGGCTCCTGCACGGAACGGGGTATATTTCGAACCTTAGACTCACCCCGCGTCCCCGCATTGCCCGGGGCTACCAACACCGAGCCCACGCGTTCACTCCTTGCGGCCCGCCAGGCCAGGGCATGCTCCCGACCCCCACCACCGATAATCAAGACCTTCATCACCAATCGCCTCTTAAGCCCGAGCGCTTGCGCAACCTGTCGTGCCGTTCTCCGGGACACGATACCCACCCCCTGGACCGGCCCCGCGCCAACACCTCGCCATTCGCGGTGACACGGTTCTGGGATATTCGCCGTTATCCTTGAATTATCCAATAACTCGGGCTACCGTAGGTGTAAACTCATCGGCTGTCCAGGGCCGGCTTGCCTCGAACGCGCTCCGCCCTCCGCCCTCTGGCTCCGAGCCGAGCCGCCCAGGGCATATTGGGTTCACCCCAGGCTCCACCCCCGCGTTCGGCAACCGCCTCACACGACACGAAAGACAGGAGCACTCCCATGGCAACCGTCACCGCGACCCAAGACAACTTCGACGACATCATCCAGAACAATTCCATTGTTTTCATGGACTTCTGGGCCCCCTGGTGCGCCCCCTGCCGGAGCTTTGCACCGGTCTACGAAGAGGTCTCCGAAAAACATCAAGACATCGTCTTCGCCAAGGTCAACACCGAAGACGAGCAAGAGCTAGCCGGTCAGTTTAGGGTCCGCTCCATTCCCACCTTGATGATCTTTCGAGAGAAAATCATTCTTTTTTCGCAACCGGGCGCACTACCGGCTAACTCGCTGGAGGAACTCATCCAGAAGGCGCGGGAGCTCGACATGGACCAGGTTCGCCAGGAGATCGCCGAACAGGGCACACAGAGCAGCTAACGAACCCGCATGGTGATCGAGGCCGCCGGGGGCGCCCGACGACGCGCCATCGCAACCCGACCGCGGCCTTAATCGCCGATGGTCGAGATCCTGCTGCAGACGGCAGCCCTCATCGGCCTGGGCGTTCTGTGGCACCACTGGCGACCCAACGGTCAGCCCCCCGAGACGACCCGCGACAGCCTGACCGGCATTGTCTACTATCTCCTGCTGCCAGCCCTCGTCCTGGATGTGCTCGGCTCGGTCGACGATCACGGGGATAGCCTGCGGATCGCGGCTGTTGCAGCGACCGGAGTGCTCGGTAGCCTCGGGTTGCAGGCCCTGTGGCTTGGTTACCAGGGCCGTTTGCCCAAGCGCCAACAAGGCGCGCTCCTGCTAGCAGCCGGTTTCCCCAACGCCACCTACCTCGGCCTGCCGATCCTCCAGAGTACCCTCGGGGACGCGGCAGCGAGCGTCGCCATCCGCTACGACCTCTTTGCCTGCCTCCCGCTGGTCCTAACCCTCGGCGTCCTCATCGCCCATCACTTCGGCGATACCGAGGAGAGCCCAAATCGCTTTCAGACCCTGTTCCGCGTACCGGCCCTGTGGGCCGCGGGGCTCGCGATCCTGTTGGGCACGACGGATATCGCCGTTCCCGCGGCGTTAGAGGGGATTCTCGAGCGCCTGGGCGATGCCGTCATCCCGTTGATGCTCATCGCCTTCGGCCTGAGTCTTCAGCGTCCCGTCCCCGTACCCGGCATCGCCACTGCGCTCCCGGTGACCCTGGCCATCCAACTACTGGCCATGCCCACCCTCGTTCTACTCGCCAGCGGAGCCATGGGTGTGACCGGCGAGACCCGTATCGCCGTAGTCCTGGAAGGGGCCATGCCCAGCATGATCCTCGGTGTCGTGCTGTGCCAGCGCTATGGGCTCGACACGGCCCTGTATACAAACGTGGTGACCACCGGCACGATCGTGAGCGCCTTCACCCTCCCAGCCTGGCTCCACTTCCTCACCAACGCCCCCTGAGGCACGGCCATCCGTCAGGTCCTAACATCGGGCACCGAGGCGTCGGGGCCCTCCGCGGTATCCTCGGTCTCCAGCTCGAGACTCATCAGGGTCATCTCCTCCCCACTCATCACCTGCGTGCGCCAATCCCCACAGGCTGGGCACACCAGTCGATTGGCCGGCACCTCCGCCTCCTGACCACAGCCCGTACATCGGATGACCAGGGGCGGGGTATCGATATGTAACTGAGCCGATTCGGCGCAAGTCCCCACCCGCGCAATCGAGAAGGCATGCTCCAACAAGGGGATCTCGACCCCGGACAACGGCCCCACTGCAAGGCGAATCTCAGCCACCGCAACGGCCCGGTGTTCGGCGGCGATCGCCTCGACCTGGCGAATCAGGGCCTGACAGACAGACAGCTCGTGCACCTCGCCCCCGGAGCGCCCCTAAGACGAATGGGATTCCGCAGTGTCCGAACCGGACTCCAGGGCCAACATCTCGTCGTAGAGCTCCCAGGCGGACCGCGCCTCCTGCTCGGTCATCGTCTGCAGCGCATAACCGACGTGGACCATGACGTAATCGCCCACCTGGATCGGTTCATCTTGCAAGAGGAATAGGTTCACCTCGCGCTCGATCCCTTTGGCCTCGCAGCGGGCCAGGAAACCGTCGACGGACTGAACCTGCATGGGGATCCCAAGACACATGAGCGACCTCGCTACCCTGGATAAGGGAATGGGTGAATAAGAATCTGCCCAGATTAAAACTCAATCGAAGCTGCAAAGATACCCGGCCGACGTGACGTACATCAACGTCATGACGCCCCTCCTGAGTTAGAGTGTGTCAAGCTGATAGGCCATTGATACGACCGCGTCAAAGTGACGACTTTCACCCTAAACCAGTCGGGTTTTTGACATACGTGAATATCCTTGTCTTGGGGCTCGGTAACACCCTGCTCACCGATGAAGGGGTCGGCGTGGCCGTCGCCTCCCGTGTCCGAACGGCACTCCCGGGTACCGATGGGATTGAGGTGCTCGATGGCGGCACCCTGAGCTTCACCCTGGCCGAACCGATCGAATCCGCGGACGCCCTGGTCGTCACCGACGCCGCTCAACTCTACAGTCCCCCGGGGACGATTCAGGTCATGCGCCAGGAGGCCATGGACCACTTTGTCGCCTACGGACCCCAACAGAGTGTTCACGAGGTCGGACTCTCCGACCTGCTCACCATCGCCCGACTGGCCGAACGACTACCGGCCCAGCGGGCCCTGGTGGGCATCCAGCCGGAAATCCTCGACTGGGGTGATCACTTGACGCCAGCGGTCGAGGCCGCCGTGGAGACGGCCAAAGACCGCGTCCTCCAACTGATCGAAGAGTGGCGCTATGTCAAAACTTGACACGATCCGGGTCGTCGATGCCTCCGCAACCGACGAGGCGACCGAGGCACCCGCCGCGAGCCACGTCGCCGATGCCTTGCTGCGTGAGATCGCCGATGGACTCAAGACCCTCGCCCAGACGGGCGAAGTGACCACCATCGACCTCAAGGGCATGCCCATCAATCAATCGGATCTCGATCGCCTGCGCGCGTTCCTGGGCGAGGGCGAGGTCGACGCGACCGTGACCGACGCGACCGGTCCGACCCGCGTGACCGAGACCGGATACGCCGGTGTGTGGTGGATCTCCTACCGCAACACCGGCGATGCAATCCTAACCGAGCATATCGCGATCACCCATCAGCCCGCCATTCTCGCGAGCCACCCCGACGACGTGGCCTTCGCGCAGAACCGACTGGAGGAAGATCTCGCCGAATCAACTTCCGAGGCCAACGGGGCCTCGGCAGACCCCATCTCTCCGACCGCACATGAGGAGACACGCTGATGTCTTCGGATAACACCCTTGGCCACGAACTCGGTCGGCGCGGAATCAGCCGACGAAGCTTTCTAAAGTACTGCACAGCCATGGCCTCGGCGATGGCCCTGCCACCGTCCATGGTCCCGGTGATGGCCGACACCCTGGCGAACACCAAGCGACGCTCGGTCATCTGGCTATCGTTCCAGGAATGCACCGGCTGCACCGAGTCCTTGACCCGGTCGCACAATCCGACCCTCGAGAATCTGATCTTCGACTTCCTATCGCTCGACTACCATCACGCCCTTCAAGCCGCCTCCGGCGAGGCCGCCGAAGAGGCCCGACACGAGGCGATGGAACACAACAAGGGCGAATACCTCGTGGTGGTGGACGGTTCCATCCCGGTCAAAGAGGATGGGGCCTACTCCACGATCGCCGGGATCAGCAACGTGGACATGCTCAAGAACACAGTGAAGGACGCCGCCGCGATCATCTCGGTCGGCACCTGCGCCGCCTTCGGTGGCATCCCCAAGGCCGACCCGAACCCCACTGGCGCCGTCGCGGTAACCGACATCATAAGCGACAAACCGGTCGTCAACGTGTCGGGTTGCCCGCCCGTGCCCATCGTGATCAGCGGCATTCTGTCGCACTTCCTGACCTTCGATACGCTACCACAACTCGACTATCTCAACCGGCCGGTGGCCTTCTTTGGCGAAAACATCCACGACCGCTGCTATCGCCGTCCCTTCTATGAGCAAGGCAAGTTCGCCAAGTCCTTCGACGACGAAGGGGCACGCAAGGGGTGGTGCCTCTACGATCTCGGCTGCAAGGCCCCGGTGGCCCGCAATGCCTGCGCCACCCTGAAGTGGAACGAAGGCCTGACCTTCCCGATTCAATCGGGCCATGGCTGCCTGGGTTGTTCCGAGCCCGACTTCTGGGATTGGGGGGGCTTCTACAAACCCCTTTCGGCCGGGACCTGGACGAATGTCGAGGCCCTAGGCGTGGCGGCCGCAGCCGGCGCCGCAGTCGGCTTGGGGGCGGCCGCCCTCAACCGGCGTCACCAGAAGAAATTCGTTGAAGAGCAAGGCGAGCGGAGCGGAGGTGTTGTATGACCCTGTTGGAATTCGCCCGAGGCCCCGCACTGCAGGGCTCGCTCATCATCATGCTCGTGGCCATCATGTGGCGCCTGTTCGGGATCCTCTTCCTGCGCCGCAAAAAGGATTACAGCGCGGCCCGCGCGGGACTCGGTGGCCAATCCTGGGGCGCGGTGAAGACGATCTTCAACCGTTTCGTCCCCAAGGCCACCTTCTGGCCCAGCACGCGTTACTCCATGATCATGGGTTATGCGTTCCACATCGGCCTGGCCGTTGTCGTGTTCGGGTACACCCAACACATCGCCTTCATCGAGGACCTGACCGGCCTCAGCTGGGCTGGTCTACCCACGGGGATCATCACCGCGGCTTCAGTGGTGACGGTTGCGGCCATGATCGGAATCCTAGTCCGGCGCCTGAGCAACCCTGTAGTCCGCCTGATCTCCAACCCGGATGACTACCTCGCCTGGATCGTCACCATCCTGCCCGTCATCACCGGATTGATGGCCGCCGGTCATTGGTTCCCGAAGTACTATGATCTGACGCTGGCCATCCACATCCTGAGCGTGTGCCTCCTGTTTATCTGGCTACCCTTCGGGAAACTGGGGCACGCCTACCTATTCCTGGTTTCACGCGCCACGACCGGCGCCCTGTTCGCACGCAAGGGGGCGAGCACATGAGTACCACCGCCCATGAAATGCATCAAAATATCGATGTTCAATATCCGCTGACGGAGGGCCAGGCGAAACGTTTCGGGATCAAAAAGCCGGAGATCCGATTCGACAGCCAGGGGGACCTTTCCAATGAGGAGCGGGTCGAGCGCGCGATGCTTAACTTTGTCAAGGATTTCGGTTTCGTCTCCGCGACCTACATGGAGTCGTGCATCCGTTGTGGTCACTGCGCTGAGGCTTGTCACTTCTACGTGCAGACCGAGGACCCACAGTACACCCCCATCTGGAAGCTCGAGCCCTTTAAGCAAGCCTATAAGCGGGAGTACAGCCCCTTCTCCTGGTTCTATAAGATGCTCAACCTGCGGCGTAAGGTGACCGCCGACGAGCTGCAGAGCTGGCAGCACCTGCTGTTCGAGTCCTGCACTATGTGTGGCCGCTGTACCATATCCTGCCCCATGGGCATCGACATCGCCACGCTGGTCGCCCAGGCCCGACATGCGATGTTCCATGCCGGCCTCGTTCCCCACGAGCTCTGGGCCGTGGCGGAACGGGCGCAGCGCGAGGGCAGCCCGCTCGGGGCCAAACCGAGCGTCTTCGAGGACCGTGTGGAGTGGATGGAGGACGAGCACGAGGTCGATCTGCCGATGAACAAGAACAAGGCCGACGTTCTTGTCACGATGTCCTCCATCGAGATCCAGAAATACCCCGAGTCGATGGCCGCGATCGGCAAGGTACTCAACCAGGTCGGAGACGACTGGACCTTCCACAGCGAGGGCTATGAGGCGACCAATTTTGGCCTCTTCTCCGGTAACGCCGAGTGGCAACGGGATATGTCGATGAAGATCATCGACACCGGCATCAGACTGGGCGTACACACGGTCGTCTTGCCCGAATGCGGCCACGCCTACGGGGCCTTGCGCTGGCAAGGGGCCAACATGTACGGCAAGCCCCTCCCGTTCCGGGTCATCCACATCAGTGAATACCTGGCTGAGCTCGTGGAAACCGGACGCCTGAAGCTCAAGCCGGTTCACAACAAATCGGTCACGTTCCACGACCCCTGCCAGGTCTCGCGCCGAGGCGGTGCCACGCAAGCCCCGCGCAAGGTCATCGAGGCCCTCGGATTGGAGCTCCGCGAGACGGAGGACTCCGGGGACATGAACTGGTGCTGCGGCGGGGGTGGCGGCGTCATCACCCTGAACCGGGCCGATGACATCCGTTACAAGACCTTCGAGATCAAGATGGAGCAGATGGACGAGACCGGGGCCCAAATGGTCATGACCAGCTGTTCGAATTGTCGCCAGTCTTTTGACGACGGTCAGGAGCACTTCAAGTGGGATAAGACGATGCAGTCTCTCCTTGAGTGGGCCGCCGATCGTATGATCGAGGAGTAACCCATGTCGCAACGCGTAGTCGTCGACCCCATCACGCGCATCGAAGGCCATCTCCGCATCGAGGCGGCCACCGATGCCGAAGGCAACATCAGCAAGGCGTATAGCTCGGGCACCTCCGTGCGGGGCATCGAGACCATCCTCAAGGGCCGCGACCCGCGGGATGCCTGGGCCTTTGCCCAACGCATCTGCGGGGTCTGCACCTTGGTCCATGGCATGGCCTCGGTGCGTTCGGTCGAGAACGCGCTGGGCTACCCGATCCCAAAGAACGCCCAGCTGATCCGCAATCTCATGATCGCGGCCCAGTACATCCACGACCATGTGATGCACTTCTATCACTTGCACGCGTTGGACTGGGTCGACGTCGTCTCGGCCCTCAAGGCGGATCCCAAAGAGACCTCGAGCATCGCCCAGTCGATCTCCGACTACCCAAAATCCTCACCCGGCTACTTCAAGGACGTCCAGAAGCGGGTCCAGGGCTTCGTTGAATCGGGGCAACTTGGCATCTTCGCCAAAGGCTACTGGGGCCACCCGGAGTATAAGCTGCCCCCCGAGGTCAACCTCCTGGCCGTGGCCCACTACCTCGAGGCCCTCGCCTGGCAGCGGGACGCGGTGAAGCTCCACGCCATCTTCGGCGGCAAGAACCCGCACCCCAACGTCCTCGTCGGTGGGGCCCCCTCGCCGATCAGCGTGGAGGGAAGTACGCAGGCCGGTGGGAGCAGCGCAACGGCGCTCAACGTCGTGGGCCTGCAACAAGTGCGGGATGTCATCGAGAACATGCAGACCTTCGTCGAACAGGTCTACCTGCCGGATACCAAGGCGATCGCCAGCTACTACAAGGATTGGTTCAAGCGCGGCGGCGGGGTGGATAACTATCTGACGTTCGGCGACTTCCCGATGAACGGGATGGATGACCCATCGAGCTTCTTGATCCCGAGTGGGGCGATCCTGGGGCGGGATCTCTCCAAGATCCACCCCGTCGATCCGAACGATCCGGAACAGCTCAAGGAATTCGTCTCCCACTCCTGGTACGACTACAGCACCGGGAATCGAGAAGGGCTACACCCCTACGAGGGCGAGACCAACCTGAATTACGCCGGACGCGGTGGACCCAAGCCGCCCTATTCACAACTCGATGTGGATGATGGCTACTCGTGGCTCAAATCCCCGCGCTGGCGCGGGAAGCCGATGGAGGTCGGTCCCCTGGCGCGGGTGCTGATGCTCTATGCCTCCGGTCACGAGCCGACCAAGGAACTCGCCGACCAGACCCTGAAGGAGCTGGATCTGCCCCTGGAAGCGATGTTCTCGACGATGGGACGCACAGCCTCCCGCAGCCTCGAGAGCAAGATCGTCGCCGACATGATGATGCCGTGGTGGCAGAACCTGGTCGAGAACATCAAGTCCGGTGACCTGGCGGTGCACAACGAGCAATACTGGGAGCCATCTTCCTGGCCCAAAGAGGCCCGCGGCGTCGGTATCCTCGAAGCACCCCGCGGGGCACTGGCCCACTACATAGTCATCAAGGACGAGAAGATCGACAACTATCAGGCGGTTGTCCCGTCCACATGGAATGCCGGACCACTCGACAGCGAGGGCCAGCACGGCCCCTACGAGGCGTCTCTCATGGACAACCACGCGCTGCACGACCCGAAGCAGCCCCTCGAGGTCTTGCGGACCGTGCACAGCTTCGATCCCTGCCTCGCTTGTGCGGTGCATCTAACGGACCCCGATGGGGAAGAGATGATGGAGGTCAAGGTTCTTTAACCTTGGATCGCGATCGGGCCGAGCCACACACGGAACGGGCTCGGCCCCGATCGATCTGACGGGCCCCGTGACCGGGCATGGACACCCCGTGCACGGCGTGCTCGACGCCTGAGAACGCGGTATCGGTTTTTTGGGGACTTAATTACTCGAATTCACCAGTATCATTGATTTGCTTTTACTCACGGACATCCTTCACAGTATTCAGTACGACGTTGTCACCGCCGGCCGTCCCCAGCGATAAGATCCCGGTATCTCGCAAGCCGATGCCATGATGCCGGGCACGACCCATCGCCAGGAATGTTCATTCACTCCTGCCCCCTGGAGTCCTTATGAACGACATACTCGAGGAATCGGAATCGATCACCCCGGAAGAGGCCATCAATCGCGTCCTGGCCAAGGAATCCGAGATGCGGGCAGCCATCGAGGCCTGCGATAAGCAGGCCGCCGATCGGGTCCGCAACGCCCGCCTGCGGGCCCGAGCCCTCGCAGATCATGCGGATCGGCGCATCCAACGCATCCACCAGGGAAGCGAAAAACGAACCGAGAAGCACGTTCAGCCCGTCCTCGAGGAAGCGGAATCCGTGCGCCAACAGCCCGCCGACGAATCGCTGAGCGAGGCACAGCTGGAGCGGATCGTGGAAGGTTTGGCGCGGGAGATGATCGGCATGGACACGCCGAGGGAGACGGATTGAATGAGCGCACAGCAACGTCTGTATTTTGCTCAAGCACGCATGCAGGCCCGTCTGAACCAATGGCCGGGCGAATCGACCTGGTTGAGTCTGGATCCGATTCGGGATTATCACGACTATCTGGAATCGGCGCGGCATACGCCGCTGCGTCGCTGGCTGGAACCGATCCGCCCGAGCGATCCGGTCCATACCATCGAGATCAAGCTCCGGGATCGCTTCGGACAGGACGCAGACGAGGTCTCAGCCTGGATCGGCGCCCCCTGGTCCGAAGCCATTGACTGGATGCGCTATCTCCCCTACCTCCCGTATCTGCAACATCTTCTGCGAGGTCAGCGGATCTATCCGTGGATGCACGATGACGACACCCTCGCCTCCTTCCTGAGCGCCGATCCCACGACCCGCCTCCAGGAATGCGCGAGCCAAGCCTGTGCAGCCCTACTCGACGGGGCCGAGGTCGCGCCGGATATCATCGATGCCTGGCAGGCAGGATGGCGGGCGCGCTGGCCAACCCTGCCCCGCAACAAGCGAACTCGCCTGGAACGGCTCGTCGCGCGGCTCGGCGAGGTCATGCTCGCCCCGGAGACCGACGAGGCGGCCGATGAGGTCATCTGGAATCGCTACCGCCGCATCCAGGCGGGGCTTCTGCGGTATTTCCATACCCACCTGAGTGAGATCGGCGCGATCTTCGCCTACCTGGGCCTCACCGCCTTGGAGATCTTTCGCCTACGGGCCGAGCTGACGCATCGCCAACTGCTGGCTCAACCCACGGAGGTGGCCGCATGAGGCTCCGGCCAAGATCCGCACGCTGGTTCCGGGCCGTGGTCGACCGCGCCGATGGGGTCGATGCCCTCGAGGCCCTCGCCCGGACCCAACAGATCGAGGTCGAATCGGTCTCCGAGGCCGACTCGAACCCCATCCCGGAGCGTCTCAGCCAGATCCTTGAGGCGTATGACGAACTCAAGCGCCAATACGCGGGGGTTTGGCCGCGACCAAGCTACACCCCGGAGGTCCAGCACGCCGTCACGGCGCGACCCGATGAAGCGGCTCAGGAAGCGCTCGACCGGGTGCGTGCCTGGGTCGACGAGGCCTCCGACACCATTGAGCGGGTCACCACCCTCCGACGTCAAGACGGGGACCTCAGGCTGTGGCAGTCGCTGATCGAACGCCTCGACGGGACCGCGCTCGATGTCAAGGCATTGAGCCATGCGGGTCCGCAGTTCCAGGCGGTGTTGATCCTTTTGCCGTCAGAGACCGACCCCACGACCCTCGGTGATCTGCTCGCAACCCCCATTGACCGGCCCGATGAGGAATGGCAACGGATCGTCGCCGTCATCGAGACGGGCCACAGCCCGGCCTATCGGCGCCAGGTGGAATCCCACAAAGGGCGTTTCCTCACGTTTCCCGAGTGGCTGCAGACCCACGAAACGGATCCATTGACCCGAACCCAGGACGAGTTGAACCGGATTCGACAGCAGCTGGAATCCCTCCAGAAACGCCTTAACGATCTGGATCAACAGCACCACCTTGCCGAATCCCTCGGTACCTTGGAACGGCTGACGTGGTTCACGGCCCACTCCGAGGACCTTCAGCGCAGCGAGAACCTCCTGTGGATCACCGGGTGGACCGGCATCGACGACCCGGAGCTCCCACGCACGACCCTGCATCGGGACGCCATCCGAGCCCTGGTGGACTTCCCCGACCCACCGACCACTCGGCAATCGCCCGCCGTCCTGGCCAATCCGCGCTGGGCCCGACCGTTCGAGCTCTTTACCCGGGCCCTGGGGATGCCCAAGGGCGACGAGATCGACCCGAGCCCCGTGGTGGCAGTGATCGTTCCGTTAATGTTCGGGTACATGTTCGGGGACATCGGACACGGCCTGGTGCTCTTCCTCCTCGGCACCTTCCTGATGGGGCGATTTGCCCTCGCCCGACTGATCCAGGTCTGTGGCCTCAGTGGCATGGTCTTCGGGGTGCTCTTCGGGAGTCTCTTCGCCCGTGAGGATCTCTTCCCCCCACTGTGGCTCCACCCCATCGAGCATCCCCTCACGGTGATGGCGATTCCGATGGTGGGCGGGATCCTACTCCTCACCCTCGGGCTGATCTTCGCCGGGGCTCAGCGGGCTTGGCAACACGGCGGCGGCACCCTCTGGTGGGTCGGCACCGCTGGCCACGTCGCGCTGTATCTGGGCTTGCTGCTCGCCGTGCTGAATCCCGCTTTCTTGCTCCTCGCGGCAACCGGCCTGATCGTTTACTTGGGCACCGTGTATCAACACGAGCGAGTCGTCCTCCGGGTCCTGGCCGAACTCGGCGAGCTCGTCGAAGCGACCCTGCAGATCCTGATCAACACCTTATCCTTCGTTCGGGTCGGGGCGTTCGCCCTGGCCCACGCCGGGCTCTCCACGGCGGTCATCGGCATGGCGGAGATCGCCCCGGGGCCGATCGGCTACGGGGTGGTCTTAGTCCTCGGCAACGTCGTGATCATCCTGCTCGAAGGGCTGGTCGTCTCCATTCAGACCACGCGTCTCATCCTGTTCGAATTCTTCGTCCGTTTCTTCCAGGGACGCGGCCGCCCGTTTCGGCCCCTACCGCTCCCCCCGTCCGCTTCTCGAGGTAACCCGATATGAATAGCAACAACCGCTCGGCCATCCTCCTCAGCGTCTTCACCGGCCTGCTGGTCGTTCCGCTAACCGCCCTGCTCCTTGGCGACGCGATGGCGGCCGAGGCCGCCGCCGAGACCGCGGGGCCGGTCATGCATCAAGACATCTGGGCCTTCGGCCTGTTGGCCGCCGCCATCGCCACCGGCCTCTCGTCCATCGGGGCCGGCTACGCGGTCGCCTCCGTCGGGGTGGCGGCCGTCGGGACCTTGGCCGAAAAACCCGAACTCTTCGGTCGCGTACTCATCCTGGTCGGCCTGGCCGAGGGGATCGCCATCTACGGCTTGATCATCTCTATCCTCGTCCTCAACCAGCTCGCTTGATGTCATGTTCGGCGTATTCATCGGAGACGAACTGAGCGCGGCGGGCTTTCGGCTGGCCGGTCTCGAGATTCGGACCCCCGTGGAAGGCCACGAACGCGAGACCGTCGAGTCCCTCATCGACGAGGTCGAGCTCATGGTCTTGACCGCGGATATCGCCGCGAAACTGCCGACCGATCGGTGGGAACAATGGCTGGCCGCCTCGCGCCCCTTTCTGGTCGTCATCCCGGATGTGCAGGGACGGCAGGAGCCGGGGGATTTCACCGAGGCGATCCGCTCCCATCTCGGAATCGGTGAAGAAGTCACCAAGGGGTAAGCCATGCCGACGGCCGCTGAACAAATGCGCCGCATGTTGGAACAGATCGAGACCCGGCGCGATGCGCATTGCCAGAAGGTCCTCGAGGATGCCGACGGACAGGCCCAAGTGATCATCCAAGAGGCCTTCGCGCAGGGACGCCAGCGAGTGCACGACGTGGTCCACAACGAACGGCAACGCGTCCAACGTCGCTGCCGGGAGGCCGAGGCCCAACGTCAGACGGCCCGCCGGGAACACGCCCATCGGGTCGCCCGCGCCCTTCTGGACCGCACGCGCGAACGATTGATCCATCGTCTGCGGGAGCTCTGGCAGGACGGTGGCCAACGCCGCTTTTGGCTGGACCGGGCCCTGGAGACCGCCGTGCAACGCTTCCCCCGGCAGCCCTGGACCGCGACCCACGGTCCCGATCTCGAGGTGACCGACCGGGAACACATCGAGAATACCGTCGCGGAACACACCGGCCAAGCGGTGACCTTGCAGGCGGATCCCGCCATCACCGCCGGGGTTCGGCTCGCCGCCGGCCAGGTCATCCTCGATGCCACCCTCGAGGGGCTGACCCGAGACCGCGCCCGTCTCGAGGCCCGGCTGCTGGCCCTCATTGAGGAACAAAAACAACCCGCCGACGACCCCGACGGGCGATAGCCCGCGAACCGTCGCGCCCCAATCGAGCGAGGCACTTTGTGAGCGAAGCGCATATCCGTTGGATCAGCGGCCCGCTTCTGCGCGCCGCCACGAACGACGCGTTTGGTCTTTACGAGGCGGTGCGAGTCGGTCCCGAGGCCCTGCTCGGGGAGGTGATCCGCATCGACAGCGATGAGATCACCGTCCAGGTCTATGAAGACACAACCGGCCTGGGGATTGGCGAGACGCTGAACGGCACGGGGTTACCGCTGTCGGTGCAACTCGGCCCCGGCATCCTCGGCGGCACCTTCGACGGGTTGCTCCGCCCCCTCGCGGGCCGGGAAACGCCCTTCGTCCAGCGCGGCATGAATACCGCCCGTGACGAACGATTCCGGTTCGAACCCCAGGCGGTCAGCGGCACCCGGCTCGAGGCGGGCATGCCCTACGCCGAGGTCCACTCCCATCGGGTGCGTCATCAATGGCTGCTGGTCCCACCGGGTGTCGCGGGCACCATCACCTGGATTGCCCCGGCGGGTGAATACGCCGAGTCGGACACGGTCCTGCGCCTCGAGGATGACCAGGGCCGGGATCGTGCCCTGACCATGGTGCATGACTGGCCGGTGCGAGGCCCTCGACCGATCCACAAACGCCTGCCGGTCAATCAACCGCTGATCACCGGCCAACGCATCATCGACTCGCTGTTCCCCGTCGGCTTGGGCGGCCGAGCCGCCGTACCCGGCGGCTTCGGTACCGGCAAGACCGTCCTCCTCGAGACGCTCGCCAAGTGGTGTAGCGCCGACATCATCATCTACATCGGCTGCGGCGAGCGCGGCAACGAGCTCACCGGGATGATCGAGGAGTTCCCCGAGCTGGAAGATCCCCGCACCGGCCAACCCCTGATGCAACGGACCGTGATCATCGCCAACACCTCTAACATGCCCGTGGCGGCTCGAGAAGCCAGCATCTACACTGGGGTCACCCTGGGCGAGTATTACCGGGACCAAGGGCTGGACGTGGCCCTGATGGCCGACTCCACGAGCCGCTGGGCCGAGGCCCTGCGGGAGATCTCGGGCCGACTCGGGGAACTCCCCGGCGAAGGCGGTTACCCCGCCTATTTGAGCAGCCGGCTGGCCGATTTCTATGAGCGCGCCGCCCGGGTCGAAACCCTGAGCAATCAACGGGGATCGGTGACGTTGATGGGCACAGTTAGCCCCCCTTCGGGCGACTTCTCGGAGCCCGTCGTCACCCATACGAAACGCTACGTGCGCAGCTTCTGGGCCCTCGACACCCGCCGGGCCCAAGCCCGAATCTATCCAGCCATCAACCCCTTGAACTCGTACACCGAGGACGTCGATCAGCTGGCGGAGTGGTGGCGTCAACAGGGCAACACGGAGTGGTCGGAGCTCCGGCGCAAGATGCTGGACCTGCTCGAACAGCACGTCAAGCTCGAGCGCATGGCCCGGATCATCGGCAAGGACGCCCTGGCCCACCCGCAGCAGATGACCCTGGCCTCAGCGGAACTGGTGACGGAGTCGTTCCTGCGGCAATCAGCCTTCTCGCCCATCGATCGTTACGCCTCACCGGAGCGACAAACCGCGATGCTGCGTGCCCTCGGGCGCTTCATCGACCTCTCCCGCGATGCGGTACAAAACGGCATCGACCCCAACCGGGTCGTCTCCCTGCCCATCTATCGACGGTTACAGCGCATGGGGGAGGAGATCAGCGAGGACGAGATGCACGGGTTCGAGCGCCTGGAGAACGACATGGTCGAGGCCTTTCATCAGCTCCGAGCGGAACGCGAAGACCGTGAAACGGACGCGGGCGCGAGCTCCTAGTCGTCCTGGAGGCACCCGCCACCTATCGCCCGCGAGGGGATCTGCCGCTCACTGAGGTCACCGATGTACGCAAAACTCTACGCTGAACACGCCGCAACCCGCCTCGATGGCCCCCTTCTGTTCTTCCGGCGCGTGGTCGATGTGGGGCTCAACGAGGCCGTCCAGATCGAAGGCGCTGACGGCCGTCGCCGGATGGGCCGGATCGCCGCCATGGACGAGGAACTGGTCACCATCGAGGTGCTGGAATCGACGATGGGCCTCGACCTCCCGAACACCAAGGTGGAGTTCCTCGGCGAGCCCTTATCCTTCAACGCGGGCCCGGGCATGCTAGGTCGCGTCTTCAACGGGGTCGGTCAGGTCATCGACAACGGTCCACCGGTGGCCGGGACGCGGAAACGCAGCATCGCGGGGATGCCCATCAACCCCCTCCACCGAGCGACCCCACGGGATTTCATCGAAACCGGCATCTCCAGTATCGATCTCCTGGATAGCCTAGTCCGGGGCCAAAAGCTGCCCATCTTCTCCGGCGGCGGCCTGCCCCATGACCGCATGGCCGTCGACATCGCCAATCAAGCGCAATTGCGCCAAGAAAGTGCCCAAGACTTCGCCATCGTCTTTGCCGGCATCGGGATCTCCTATGACAGCGCCGAGTTCTTCCGACGACGCATGGAAGAGAGCGGAGCCCTCGAACGCACCGCCTTGTTCCTCAACTTGGCCTCCGACTCCAGTACCCAACGACTGCTCACCCCGCGCTTCGCCCTGACCGCTGCCGAGTACCTCGCCTTCGAGGAAGGGAAACACGTCCTGGCCATCATTACGGACATGACCAACTACTGCGAGGCCCTGCGCGAGGTCTCCTCAAGCCTGGGGGAGATCCCCAGCCGGAAGGGCTATCCCGGCTACATGTACTCGGACCTCGCGACCCTCTACGAGCGGGCCGGCCGGATCCAGGGCTGGCGTGGGACCCTGACCCAGGTGCCCATCCTGACCATGCCAGCGGATGACATCGGCCATCCCATCCCGGACCTCACCGGCTACATCACCGAAGGTCAGATCGTCCTCCACCGGGAACTGGATCGCACCGGGATCTTCCCGCCGGTCAAGGTGCTTCCCAGCTTGTCACGGCTCATGAAAGACGGCACCGGCGGGGAATACACGCATCCGGATCACCCATCGCTGGCGAGCCAACTCTACGCCGCTTACGCGCGGTCGAACCAGGCCCGCGTCCTGGCCAACGTCGTCGGTGAAGACGGCCTCTCACCGGTGGACCAGAAGTACCTGGAACTCGGTCACCGCTTCGAGCACGAGTTCCTGCACCAAACCGGGCGACGAACCCTGGAGGAAAGCATGGAGATTGGCTGGGAACTGCTCCGGCTACTTCCGGTCTCCGAGCTCAACCGACTGAGCGATCAGCAAATCGAGAAATACATCGGAGCCAGCCGTGGCTGACGTAACCCCGACCCGGAGCGCCCTGCTGGAGCTCCAATCGGATCAGCAGGCAATGGGTGAAGCCCACGCTTTCTTGGACGAAAAGCGAACCCTACTCGCCGCCGAGATCGTCGAGAACCTCAAGGCCTACGTGCGCATCCAGGCCGAATTCCGGCGCTCCTACGACGAGGCCCGGCAGGGCTTGCGCCGGGGCCTCCAATGGCACGGGCTCGAGGAGCTGCAGGTATACCCCTCAACCCCGCTCACGGGGCAGGGCTTCACGGTCACCGATCACTCCCTGCTCGGCGTGCCGATCCGCGATGTGGAATGGACGCTCGAGGCAGAGCCCGACCCCCCCCACCTCCCGCATCCCTCCGTCGTCGTGGAACGCTGTCAGACCCGATTCCGGGAACTCCTGCCAAGCCTCCTGCAGCTCGGCAAGCTCAGCGGTAACCTCAAGCGCCTGGTCGACGAATACCGGCGGACCGAACGGCGGACCCGAGCCTTGGAGGACGTGCTCATGCCCGAACTCGACGAGGTGATTCAGGACATCGAGGCCCAACTCGAGGCCCACGAGCTGGAGGAGGCCGTGCGCGTCCGGAGCACCCGCCACAGCCGCGCCTAGCACCTGCGGTGCGCGGTCCACCGTGCCCCGTGAACGGGGTGTCCCGAGCGCCTGACAATGATCCGCTGTTCCGTCGTGTTTTCCCCGAAGCCAAGGACCTGGCACATCCCACGCCGCATTGCAAAACCGGCAACCGATGCGTTTCGCTGCGCTCAACACAGCCGACAACCCACCCCCGATCCGCACCCACGGCCAATTTGTTCTCCCGAGGCGCCTCCGGCAGCAGGCTGGGCGTTGGCGGTCCGCTTCAGGTCGTCGAGGACCTGGCGTGAGCGGCGTGCGAGCTGTCGCATCATCTCGGGGATGTACTGCCCGGGTTTCTGGAAGGATCGGAGCAGAGCGAGCGCGAAGCGGCGCAGGCGTGTCACGTTGGCCGGGCCGTGGCCGCTGCGGATGCGCCCGCGGTCCGCGTCATCGTTCCAGTCGATGGTGTCGTGCAGGCTCTCGATGGCCCAGTGGCCGCGGTTGATCGCCAGCAGGTGCTGTGCCGAGCACTCGC
>CAYFWJ010000016.1:35566-37742 GCA_964346755.1 uncultured Ectothiorhodospiraceae bacterium | reverse complement strand
TGCCGGTCTCGCCCGCATTCAGCCAGCGCCGGAAGATGTTCTCGACCACCACGGTGGCGTCATCCACCAGGATGCCGATGGCGAAGACCAGGGCGAATAGGCTCACCCGGTCGACGGTATAGCCGAGCACCCAGGCGGACCACACGGTGATCAGGACGACCAGGGGGATGACCGTGATGACGACCAGCGCGGCGCGGGCTCCGAGCCCGATCCAGCACAAGAGGGCAACCGCGATCGCCGCCTCGAATAGGGCTCCGAGGAGTTCGTTGACCTTGTCGTTGGCGGTCTTCCCGTAGTTGCGGGTGATCTCCGTGTGGACATTGTCTGGGATCAGGGTGCCTTGGAGCCGCTCGAGCTGATCGAGCACATCGCGGGCGACGGTGACCCCATTGGTCCCGACCTTCTTGGCGATCGCGACCGTGACTGCCGGGGCCCCGTCAGCCCGGAGCGGCTCCGAAGACCGCGCCGGGCCGGTCGAGAAGTTCACGAGGTGCTCCAACGCCGCCGGGCCGAAGGTGACGTCGGCGACGTCGCGGAGGTAGATCGGCTGCTGTCCTTGTTGGCCGACCATCAGATCCGCGATTTGGCCGGGCCCGGTCAGAAAGGAGCCACTATAGACCTCTTGTATGCCGTTGGAGCCCTCAATGGTTCCGGCCAAGGCCTCGCTGTTGGCCTGCCGCACGGAACGCGCCAGCTGATCCAGGGTGATCCCATAGCCTCGCAGTGCCTCCGGTCGCACATGGATGGTCACCTCCTCAGGACGGCCTCCGACGACAAACCCATCCCCGGTGTTCGCCACCTCGTTCAGGCGCTGCAAGACCCGGAGGGCGAGGACACGAAGGGCCGCGTCGTCCAGTTCCTCCGACCACAGGGTGGCGGTGACGATGGGGACATCGTCGACGCTGACCGGCCGGACCCGCGGCATCGCCACGCCGGGTGGGACCCGGTTGCGGTTGGATTCCAGTTTGTCGTGGATCTTGACGACGGCCTCATCCATGGTCTGACCCACCTCGAAGCGCACGGTCACCAGTGCCTCGCCCTTCGCCGTACGCGAATAGACGTGCTTGACGCCCGGGACCTCACTCATCAGCCGCGCCAGTGGCTCGGTGACGAGACTCGCCACCTGTTCCGGTCCCACGCCGGGATAGTGAGCGATCACGTCGATCATCGGTACCGAGATCTTTGGGTCTTCCTGACGCGGCGTGAACATCAAGCCGAGTAGGCCCACCCCCAGGGTGACCAGCATCAGTAATACCGTAACCGGCGAAGCGATGAACTGGCGCGCCATTTGACCAGCGAAGCCGAGGGGACGACGCGATGGGCCTGGGGCCTCGGTGGGTTGGATGGAATCATCGGGGCCCATGATTGAAACATCCCATGCGGTGGGCGATGTGCTGCGACCCGGTTTGGACCGGGCGGCCTCGGGGCCCGTCGCCCTGGCAAGGCGCCCGGAGGCCAACAAGCCGTGCCACGGTGGGGGAGCGTTGTCCGGCAACGCCGTTATCGGCGCTGGGCGTGACGGGTTCAATCAGCGACGCCGGCGGCCGGTCGCGGTCCCGCGCGGCCGGCCGCCGACCCGGATCCCCGGGGTTCCTAGAGGCCGATCAGTTCGGCATGCAAGCCGCCGGTCTGAACCCGTGCCAGGATCTCGCGTGCATGCAACTCCGCTGGGTTGTATCGAACGATAAAGAGATGATCCCGAGTCTCGTCGGCAACGATGCTGTCGACGCCGTTCAAGGCCTTGATCTCATCCGTCAAGTTGCGTCGATTGTCGGCATTCATGGTCTCGTCCACATGGACCATGACATCGGCGAGCGGATGGCTCATAACAGACTCCTGGGGTTCTCCCCCGAGTGTTTGATAACGGTGCACAGGTCAACGGCGACCCGGGAACGGGTCCCAATGCCTCCCTGCGTCGAGTCTTCCCAAAGGGCTGCGGCGATTCGGGGTGGGGGCTAAGATGATGAACACCGCTTTGGCTCCCTACGGAAAAACTTATAGTTTTCGC
This sequence comes from uncultured Ectothiorhodospiraceae bacterium, assembly GCA_964346755.1. Classification (GTDB taxonomy): domain Bacteria; phylum Pseudomonadota; class Gammaproteobacteria; order CAYFWJ01; family CAYFWJ01; genus CAYFWJ01. Next base: position 35,734 of record CAYFWJ010000016.1, on the reverse strand, counting down.
GGTCCCGGAATGCGAATGGCTCACACCCACGGGTATTCGGGTATCCCCTCAGATTGCAAGCAGTTACTTGATTGACGATGTGCAGCAATGCGTGAGCGGCGATCAACGCGCGCCATGGTTGGTGTTTTGGGGCGCTGTTTCACGTGGGATCGATGACGCCGCGAATCC
>CAYFWJ010000016.1:32383-35466 GCA_964346755.1 uncultured Ectothiorhodospiraceae bacterium | reverse complement strand
CATGGTTGGTGTTTTGGGGCGCTGTTTCACGTGGGATCGATGACGCCGCGAATCCCGCTCACTCGGGGACATCGCCCGGGGCGCAGGATGGCATCCCGGGTTGCACTTCTCGGGTTGGGTCAAAAAGCCCGGCAAACTCGGGGCCGCCCCCGGGCGGGGGCGGCCCGGGGGCGGCCGCCGGGGAGTCGTCGTGGTCTGGGCCCGTGCTCGGTACACCGACTCATGAGCAGGCGTGAACCGGTCCCTCGTCTCGGTGGGGGGTGAGGGGCCGGCCTGATCCGGGGCGAAACCGGGAGGTCACGTCCACGAATCGGCGGCCAGCGCCGATTCGACGGCGTTGACCAGACGGCGGATGGAGATGGGCTTGCTCAGGAAGAGGCTTCGCTCCGGGTAGTTCGAGCCGGGCGGGAAGGCATCGGCGGGGTATCCAGAGAGGAATATGATGGGGAGACTCGGGTAGCGCTCGAGGACCTGCTCGGCGAGACGGGGGCCACTCATGTCGGGCATGACGACATCGGTGAGCAGGAGATCCAGGGGACCGCGATGGTAGGGGAGGTGATTCAAGGCGCGTGACCCGTTCTCGGCGGCGATGACGGTATAACCGGCGCGTTCCAGGACCTGATGCATGAGATCCCGGAGGCCGGCTTCGTCCTCGACCAATAGCAGGGTTGCGCTTGGCCGGCTCGGCTCGGGGCCCGAGGTCAAGGCGGGTTCGGCCGGGGGGGCGGGGGCCGCCGGCTCGGCCCCCGCGCGGGCGGGTAGCCACACCGTGAAGGCGGCCCCCTGGTCCGGGGCACTGGTGACCGTGAATCCGCCACCGTGTTGTTCGATAATGCCGTGACTGCTCGATAATCCGAGCCCCGTCCCCTCGCCCGCGGGCTTGGTGGTGTAAAAGGGTTCGAATAACCAGGGCTTGACCTCATCCGCGATCCCGACGCCCGTATCCTGGACGGTGAGCCGGATATAGCGACCGGGGGGCAGGCGCTCTGGGGTCGGATCCGTGTCCAGCGGCAGCCGCGCGCGATCGGTGCTCAAGCTCAAGGTGCCGCCGTTCGGCATCGCGTCTTGGGCGTTGACGGCCAGGTTCAACAGCACGTTTTCCAGTTGCCCGGCGTCCCCGTCGACGGGCGGTAGATCGTCGGCGAGGTGGAGCTCGAGCTGGATGTCTTCCCGCAGGGTCCGCTTGAGCAGGGCATGCAGGTTCTGCACGACCTGATTCACGTCCAGGGCGGAAAACGCCAGCGCCTGTTGGCGGCTGAAGGCCAAGAGGTGGCGGACCAGGTCCCGGGCCCGTTCCGACTCGGTGATAATGGCTTGATACGATTCGCGTCGCGGATCCTCGGCCTCGGCTTCCTCGAGGAGACACTCCGCGTGGATGAGGATGGGCATGAGGCGGTTATTCAGATCGTGGGCAACCCCCCCGGCCAACCGACCGATGGACTCGAGGCGCTGGGCCTGGGCCATCTGGTGTTCGAGCCGGGCGTTGTCCTGTTCGGCGCGTTTGCGGGCGTCGATGTCTAACAAAACGACCCGGTATTCCCGAACGCGTCCATCGTTGAAACACTCCGGGGCGATGCTCACGTGCCGCCAGGCCTCTTCATTCGGGGCGGTGGCGGGATCCGTGGCGTGGCCCGGGTTGCCGAGGCGCAAGGGGAGCTCGACCTCCTGTGTTTGACCCTGGTCGGCTGCCTGGTGTCGAGCCGCGCCGAATGCGTCTTGCCACTCCCCTGCGACCCAACGGCTGAAGGGGGATTGGACCAGGTGCTCCCGCTCACACCGCAGCAGACAGGTCGCCGTTCGATTGGCCCGTTGGATGATCCCCTGGGGGTCTAGCGTCACGTAACCGCAGGGCGCGAGCTCGTAGAGGTCCCGATCGACCCGCTGCAGGGCCGCGATCTCCTCGTGGGCACGGCGCAGTTCTTGGTTCTGACACTCGAGTTCCACTTGGTGGACCTGAAGCTCGTGAACGAGCTCGGCGACCCGGGCGGGCAGTTCCGGGGCTGTTTCCGGGTGCTCCTCGAGCATCCGTTCGGCCAGTTGGCGTAGTTGGTCGAAGCTAGGATCCGTTGGGGGCTCCTGGGGCGTCATCGTCCACTCCTTCTTCATTTGACGTGTGCGGCGTAATCGGCATAAAGCGGAGGAGGATCCGAAGGCCCCGGTCCGGGCGGTTCCGCAGCGGACGGGCATCGACCCGAAAGACCGGGGTGTTCGCCCCCGGGGAGGGCTCGAACTGCGTCCCGGGGGCCATCGGCGTGGGGCCCACCGCGGCCCCGGGGCGGCCCCCCATGATCGGTGCCCCCGACCAGCGCCCTGGGAGCCCCGCCAGGGTATAGTCCGCCAGGTGCGCCTGCGTGACCCCCAGGATATCCGAGAATGCCAGGTTGGCGAGGACGAGGCGCCCCTCGGGCTCGGCGAGTGCAATGGGCTGGGGGTGGCTGTCCAAGATGCTGCGGACCAGCTCCCAGGCCAGCGCGGCGTCCTGCCGCGACTGATCCGATCGCGCCTCGAACGATTGGTGGGTTTGGATGGGATTGAAGGTCAAGACCGCGCCCCCGATACGCTGGTCGCGGGTCCGATAGGGGGTGATGCGCACGGCATACCAGGTGCCTGTGCGATCTTGTATCTGGTGTTCGCAACTCACCCACTCCGTCAAGACCCGGTCCAGTTGATCGTGGATAGGCTGCGCGTCGGTGAGCCGGGTCGAGACATCGCTCAACGGACGACCGATATCGCTCGCGATGAGGTTGATCAGCTGAGTGGCCGTGGGCGTGAACCAGCGGATCGTCTTCCGCTCGTCGACTAAGACCGCGGATAGGTGGGTGGCGTCGAGGAGGTTGTGGATATCATCCCGGGCCGTGGCGAGGGCATCCACCTTCTCTTGGAGCTCGGCGTTGACGGTTTGGAGCTCTTCGTTCAAGGATTGCAGTTCCTCTTGGGAGGATTCGAGCTCTTCGTTACTGGATTGCAGCTCCTCGTTCGCCGAATGGAGTTCTTCGTTGGTGGCCTTGAGCTCCTCGTTCGAGGCCTCGAGCTCTTCGATCGCCGTCTGGTGGTCATCCCGGGTGATCGCGAGCTGTCGTTCG
>CAYFWJ010000016.1:0-32283 GCA_964346755.1 uncultured Ectothiorhodospiraceae bacterium | reverse complement strand
GAGCTCTTCGATCGCCGTCTGGTGGTCATCCCGGGTGATCGCGAGCTGTCGTTCGAGCTGCGCGATCCGTTCCTCCGGGGTCCGATCCACCGGGGATTCCGAGGGGGCGAGCGGCTCGCGGGCCGGGGCGTCCTCGATGGCCTCGAAGACTACGATATACCGGCCGGCGAGCACTGTCGGGGCCCGTCGCGGCAGGATATGGAGGTGGATGAGCTGCCATCCCCCATCCGTCTTTACCTTGACCCGTTCGCGGGTGACGATCTCGCACCGAGTCCGGGCCTCGCGGAAGGCCGTGGTGAGTTCGGGTCGAAGGCCCTCCCGGGCCATCTCAAGCAGGTTCTGGCGGGGCAAGCCGGTTGTATTCTCGAGGTACCGGCCGGTACGACCGTGAACGTAAATCAAACTTCCCGTCCCGTCGACCAGGAGGGCCGTGGGGGTGAAACGCTCGAGCAGGACCCGTTGCACGGCCTCCTTTACCTCGAACACCCCGCCCTCAGGTTGGTCGGCCCGCAGGACCGAGGGCGTCGAGCAATTGCTCGGCAGGTACTGGGCCGTGTGAGCGCCGTCGGAGATCGCGCGCCGTTGGTAGATCTTCCCGCGTTCATCCAGGGGCTCGAATAGGTTGGAGAACCCGCCGATGGATTCCGAGGTACCCAGCATGAGGAGTCCGTTGGGGTTCAGGGTGTAATGGAACAGCGGTAATAACCGCTGTTGGGTCTTCGCCTTGAGATAAATAAGCAGGTTACGACATAGCAGCACATCGAGTCGAGAGAACGGTGGGTGCTGGAGCAGGTCGTGCTCCGAAAACACGATCACGTTCCGGAGCTCGGGGCGTACGCCGTAGGATTGGCCGTTGTCGTAGAAGAAACGGGCCAGGCGGGTCGCCGAGACCTCCGCCTCGATGGTGTGGGGGAACACACCAGAGCGGGCCTGTTGGATCGCGCGCCGGTCGACATCGGTGGCGAAGATCTGGAGTTTGATCGGCTGGGGGTGCTTATCCAGGGATTCCCAAAGGATCATCGCGAGGGAGTAGGCCTCCTCGCCGGTGGAACAGCCCGGCACCCAGGCCCTTAGAACGTCGCCGTTCTGCGCGGGGGTCAGACAGTGGTCGATGATGTGCTGCTTGAGGGAGGCAAAGGCGTCCGCGTCGCGGAAGAAATGGGTGACCCCGATGAGCAGCTCGCGAAAAAGGGCCTCGCCTTCGGCGGGCTGGGTATGCAGATACTGTAAATAATCCGCGCGATCCTGGATGTGGTTGAGTGCCATTCGCCGCGCGATGCGCCGCAGCAGCGTATTGGTCTTGTAGTGGCTAAAGTCGTGTCCCACCTGGCGGCGCAACAGCTCGAAGACCGCGTCCAGCCAGTGCCGTTGGGCCCGGCAGGGGCGTGCGCTCGGCGTGTCAGCCCCAGGTAGTGCTCCGGCATCGAGCTGATCGAGGTAGGCCATGATGCGATCCGGCATCGAGCCTGGTGGGAGTGTCAGGTCGGAATAACCGGCCTCCTCGACGTGTTGTGGCATCTCGGGGAAGCTCGCCGAGTCGGGCTGCTGCACGAGCACCAAGCCCTCATGGGCGTGCACGGCCTTCGCGCCGGCCGTCCCATCGGCGCCGGTACCGGAGAGGATGACCGCGATCGCCCGGTTGCCCTGCTCCACCGCCAATGGGCTCAAGAACCGATCGAGCGCATGCCGCCGACTATCGGTGTCGCCCGGCTCGAGTTGCAGCCGCCCGGCCGTGATGCGCAACACCTGGTTCGGCGGGATCACGTAGACGTGGTCCGGCAGGACGGGCTCGTCGTGCGTGGCGCAGGTGACGGGTAGATCCGTATGACGCCCGAGGAGCTCTGGCAGCAGGTCCGAATCCCCGGAGGCCAAGTGGGTGATCACGACGTAGGCGACACCGGCCTTCGCCAGGGTGCCGTCGAAGAACGCCTGAAAGGCGGCCAAGCCGCCGGCGGAGGCCCCGATGCCGACAATACCTCGAAGGCCTTCGATGGATGAGGCGGTGTCATGGGTATGGCTCACGGCATTCGGCCTTTGCGAGCGGCTGGGTCTGGTCCCGATACCTCTGAGCGGAATCCTCGCGCATCGGCCTTCGGAGGCGTGCGGGTTGCATGGTCGTTGCGATGGCGCGGGATCGAGTACGCTATAGGGATTCTTGCGCGTCTCGGTGGAGGTGTCCAGCCAGGCGGCAACAAGCGCGAACATGCCGGCGCGCGCGGAGCCTAATCGACAGGCATCGAGCCGCTCCCGCCGGCGCGGACCTCGGTGTCGACCCTGTTTCCCGATTCGGAGGTAATCCATGGTCATCCGCCCTTTCCCTCGTGCGCGTGTCCTGACCACGCTGCCCTTCGCGTCCGCGGCGTTCGCGGGGACTGCGACGGCCCTTGCGGAGCAGGCCCCGCCACTCCCCGAGGCCGTGTCCGGACAACGGGAGGTGCTTGACACCCCCACGGCGGGTCGGGTCAGTTTCTATTACTCGATTCCCGACGATCCCGTGCGGGCGGCCCGTCGACCCTTGCTGCTGATCCACAGTGTGAACGCCGCCGGCTCCGTCTATGAAGTCAAACCGCTCTTCGAACACTATCGCCGGGAACGTCCGGTTTATGCCCCCGATCTTCCGGGTTTCGGTTTCTCCGAGCGCAGCGACCGGGCCTATACGCCCCGCTTGATGACCGATGCGATCCATGCCGTGGTCGAGACCCTCCAGGCGCGACATCCGCAGGCCGAGCTTGACGCCCTGGCCCTGTCGCTCGCCTCGGAGTTTTTGGCTCGCGCCGCGGTAGAACGCCCGGAGCCGTTTCGAAGCGTGGCCTTGATCAGCCCGACGGGCTTCAACCGGACCCGCCCCAGCACGGGCGCGCCGGGCAGCCACAAGGGGATGGCCTGGTTGCGCCGGATGGTCAGTTTCCCGCTGTGGGGCGAGTCATTCTTCGATCTGCTCACGAGCCGCAAGAGCATTCGCTTCTTCCTCAAGAAAACCTTCGGGACCGAAACCATCGACGAGGGGATGCTGGAATACGACTACCAGACCATCAAACAGCCTGGGGCTCGCTACGCGCCGTATTATTTCATTTCCGGTTATTTGTTCAGCGACGATATCACCGAGGTGTACGAGCAACTGGAACAGCCCGTCTGGATGGCCCATGGCGTGCGGGGTGACTTCGTCGACTTTCGCTATAAGCCCCACTTCGAGGATCGGTCCAATTGGGACTTCCACGTCTTCGAGACCGGGGCACTACCCCACTTCGAACAGCTCGAGACCTTTGTCAGCGCCTACGACGCGTTCCTCGCCGGCATCGATGATAGCTCCACCCCCTCGGACGATGTCGAGCGAACCTCAGTCCCCGGTCGGTCCGTCGAGACGGCACGCTAGCGCCCGCACCGACGCCTCCCCCCGACGGCGGCTCGGGAACTTGGTATCATCCAGCCCGAATCGAGCCATCGTCATCCGCGCGCGGGCGGCGTGCCGCCGGGCGGTCGAGCCCGCGAGGATGGTTGCTCGCGGCGCGCCAATGCGATACGTCATCCTGCCTGCCCTGCGGTTCCAGGGGGGGCGTGACGGGTTCGATGGGTTCATTCCATTACGCCGCCTCAGTTCGTCAATTCCGGAGGATCACGTCCTTATGAACGCCAGCCCGTCAACCAGTCCCCAACTGCTCAGTGTCGACCTGGGTCGTACCGCGACCAAGGCCTGTGCCAGCCTGCGTCAAGACGACGTGGTCGTGATCCCATCCAACGTCCAGCCGCTGTCGGCCAAAGAGGTCCGTGGCGGCTTCGAGGACGACGACGGCTCGGATCCCCTTCTGGATCTCTGGCTGGAATACCAGAGTCAGGGCTACGCCATCGGTCAACTCGCCGCCGATTTTGGGGCGAATCTCGGCCTGGGGCAGACCAAGGTCGAACATGCCCTGGTCAAGGTCCTGGCCTGTGCAGGTTATTATCGCCTGCACGAGTCCAACCTCGCGGTCGTTTTGGGTGTCCCCTTTATGACGCAGGACCATTTCGATCGCGAGAAAACGGAGTTGACGACGCAGTTGCAGGGGACGCACACCATGCATTTTCGCGGCGACACAGTCCAGGTCACCATCGATCAGGTCTGGGTATTGCCCGAGGGCTACGGCAGTCTCATCTTGTGTGAAACCCAGAATAACGAGGCCGGCGGTGAGTTCAGTTTTACCCAGTCGTCCGTGGCGGTTATGGATATCGGTTATCAGACCACCGATTTTCTATTATTCGACCGCTTTCGGTTTGCACGGGGCGCCTCGAGCAGCGAAGAATTCGCCATGGCCCAGTTCTACGACCGGGTGGCCGAGCAGATTCCGGGGGCGGACAGTCAGTCACACACCCTGATCGAGGCGGTCAATCAGCCGGAGGGCCAACGGCTGTATCGGGCCCGTGGCCAAAGCCTCGCCACCGATCTCGATCGTTTCCTCCCGGAAATCCGTCAGGTCTTCGCGCGCGAGCTCTACGATCAACTGATCCGCTGGCTCCCCGAGCGGGCCCACACCATCATCGTCACGGGCGGCGGGGGCGAATTCTTTTGGAACGATCTGCGGCTGCTGCTCCGAACCAGTCAGCTCCGTCCGTACATCGCCAGCCCGTCCCGCCAGGCCAATGCCCTCGGCCAATACATCTACGGTGAAGCCCGCCTGAAACAGTCCATGCGTTAGTTACGGGGAGCGGGGTGAGCGCACCCCCTGCGGTTGCGTTCCTCGGTCCGTTTCGAGTCGCCGCCCACCCCTCCCGGTCGATTGGTCCGGGTTCGACGTATCGTGGCCCATGAGTACTCGCAGTCGTATTCGAAAATCGGTTTCGTTCAGCCAGGATCCCGAGGATCAGCGGCTCCTGGAGGCCGTGAATCGGCGCTTGGATCGAGGGGATCTCGCGTCGTTCACCGAGTTGTGCAAGGTGGCGCTCGAGCGCTATCTCCAGGCGGGACCTTCGGGGGCCGTTGACCCGTCCGCGTCCGATCCCTCGGCGTTGCACCAGCAGCTTGAGCGACTGCAGGGGGGGCAAGACGACCTGGCGCAACGGCTACAGGCGATCACCCACCGGCTGGACGCCCTGCTCGACGGTTATTCCGGGGCCTCGCGGGGAGGGGATGAGCGGCCGGTTGAAGCGGCGGACGAGGCGGCGACTCGGGACGAAGCGCAGATCGTGAGCACGGCCATCGATCATATCGCGCCCTTTCTCGAGGATTTCTGAGCCGTTCAAAGCCCCCGACGTGATGAGCGGCCAGCTCCCTGATGTAGTCCGGTGATTGGACGGCCAGGTCATAACGTAGACCCGAGCCGATGAGGATCTTCTTGATCCCGGGCAGGGCACGGGCCTTGCGGTAGAGCGGGATCAGCGGCGCATGATCGGTGTTGAGATGGGAACAGATTCCCGGGTAGACGCAGGAGGGCCGCCGGCAGGCCGCCTCGATCTCGGCCGAGTGACACGCCATGCGATACATGTTGGCCGTGGGGCCACCCAGATCGGAGATGATCCCGGTGAAACCGGGGACCGTGTCGCGGATGGTCTCGACCTCGCGCAGGATGGAGTCCTCGGAGCGGTTTTGGATGACTCGGCCTTCATGCTCGGTAATCGAACAGAAGGTGCAGCCCCCGAAGCAACCCCGCATGATGGTGACCGAGAAGCGGATCATCTCGTAGGCGGGGATGCGCGCCTCGCCATAGGCGGAATGGGGTACGCGGGGATAGGGTCATTCGTCGATGCGATCCATCTCGGGGGGTCAGCGGCTCCGCCGGGGGATTGAGCCACACGTCCCGATCGCCGTGTCGTTGCACGAGCGGCCGGGCATTGCCGGGGTTGGTCTCGGCGTGGACCACGCGGGCCGCGTGGGCGTACAGGACGGGATCCTGCTTGACGGCCTCGAGGTCCGGTAGGCGGATGACCGTACGCGACCGATCGATTCGAGCCACTGAGCGCGGCACGAAGCGGACCGGTTGTCCGACCGGGGCCGCTTGGCTGGGCGCGTTCGATGCCGGGGAGCCGCCCGACGGGGACTCACGCGCCGGTGGCACTTCCGCCTCGGTGTCGGGATCGGGTAGCGGATCGAGGCGCCCGGGGGTGTCCACCGTTCGGGCGTCGAGGGTCCACCAGCCCGGGGGAACCCCGGCCCGCATCACGGCGGTGCCGGGGAGACCTGACAGATAATCGAAGAGGGGGTTCAGGCGGTTCGTCATCGGGTTCTCGAGGCGAAGCGATAGCACGTCGAGCGGGGTGCGGATGGGCGTTGGCTCCCAGCCGATCTAAGGTCGGCCGTGTTGCGTGACGACCTCGTAGTGAAAGATCTCCTGGGTGCGCGGCGGCACGGAGAGTCGGAACTCCAGGGTATCGGTATCCCATCGGCTGTATTCGACCGCATCGGATGCCGGCGGTGTGAGTTCCCAGTCTCGGGTGTCGAGGTGGCGACGGATGCGGAAGGTGGCCGGGACGGTCCGGCTGTTTCGTACCTCGATCCGGAATCGGCGCCATTGCGTCCAGGAGGCCACGTCGCCATCGGACTCGAAGCGGTAGTTCTCGGTGCGCCGATCCATGAGGGTAGGTTCGATCCGAACGGCGCGGGCGGCCCCGAGATCCAGCTCCGCGGTCTCGCCGAGGGGGATGTAGTCCATTTCGGTTTTGCCTTCGTAGTGTAACCCGGACCCGTCCGCGGCCTCCCGGTAGAGCACGAGTTCTCCGCCCGGAAGCGGAATCGTACCGAGCTGACCCTCCGCGGTGTTATCGAACCGGATGAATCGCCGCGCGTTCTGGCCGTAGCGGGCCCCATCATATCGATAATGATTGTCGACGGGGATCGCCTCGGCGGTGAGGTTCGGGAGCCGCTTGGCCCAACCGTCCGCGAGGTCTTCCCGCCCCTCGATGGTGTAGACGTAGTACTCCGATACCCCTTCTTTTGTGATCGTCTTCGGGCGCGAGGCCATCCCGGCGTCTGGCGTTGCCCGCTCAAACGCGGAGAGGACCGCTTGACGCCGTGCCCGTGCTTCCATCCGTGGCTCGGGTTGAGCGCCACCCGGACGGCCGAAGGGGTGTTCACGCTGGGCCAGGTCGACGATACGGTCAATGAGCGGGACCCGCCCGACGATCACCCGAACCTCGGCCTCCCGGTAGGGTTGACCGCTGCGGTTTTGAATCGTAACGAATCCCTGCAGGGTCAGGTCTTGGCCATCGGGGCTGAGGGTTGCCTGGTAGCTCGCGTGCCAATCCAGCCCGCTCGTGAGGTATTGGATCTCCATGGGGACCGTGGCTTCCCGCTCGCTGTGGACGGTCCAGACCCCGCTGTTGTTGATCCGGGGGGGGAAACGCAACGATTCGATGAAGACCCCATCGGTCGCCTCCACGGGCCGGAGGGTCAACGAGGTCGGGTCGATGCGCGTGCCGGCCCAGGAGAGTTCCAGCCGGTTGCTCCCCGCCTGCAGCCGCAGGGGGCGAACCTCCCGCACGAGGGTGAGATCGACGGCGTTGTAGATGGTTACCTGAAGCTGAGTGCGCTCGGGTAGGGCGACCAGATCGATCTTGGCCGCTGCGGGAGCGGCGACACCCAAGGCCAAGAGGCCAAGGATGGCCCCTCGGCGTCGTATCCGAGCGGGCCAGTGAGATTCCGAACGAGGCTTCGCCATGGGGATTCCTCAGCGGCGGCGGTGGTTCAAGCGGTAGGTGTAGTCGACGGTCCGGGTCTCGCCCGGAGGCAGCTCCAGCTCAAAGACGAGGGTATCGTGATCCTCACGGCGATAGGCGTGGCTTGCCTCCTGCATGGTCCACTCCCCGTCGAAATGCTCCACTAGATGGAGGGTGACCGGGTCCTTCTTGAAGTTCTCGACGCTCGCCTCGATACGTTCCTCTTGATCGTAGAGCACGACGCGATTGGCGTTATTGCGCCGCCGATTGAGTCGTCGTGATTCCAGGCGCCGTTGGGTGACCACGACGTCTCGGCTGGTGCCTACGGCCATCCGCAGTCGTTCGCCGACGGGGACCCGCTCGGTTCGGTCTTCGCCCGTGAGTAGGCTGCGGCCATTGGCCATGCGTTGATAAACCCGGATCTTACCGGGCCACAACCCGGTGGCCGTGCCCCCGCTCGGCGTGTTGTCCCAAGCGTAGATCACCGGTATGGCGACATTGCCGGTCTGCGCCTCGGGATCCCATGGGAGATTCGCCGTGTCGAACCTCAAGTATTTTTCGATCGGTTGGTCGCGGCGATCCCCGATTCGCACGCGCTGCGTCTCTTGGTGGCGGACGCTGGTGGCGCGGGCCGTCTCTGGGGTCAGCTCCACGTCGGCCTCGGCGAAGTCCTCCCCGGAGAAGTTGCGGATGATGAGATGGGCCGCCAGATCCATCCGGGTCTCGTCGGGGGTTAGCCGGGCGCGATAGGCCACCAACCGATCGATCGATCCGAGTGTATAGCTGATGCGCACCCGGAGGGTCCCGGCCGAGTCGCTGTGGATTCCCCAGATCAGCGCGTCCTCGTTCGGTGGATAGCGGACATGGAGTAAGCGGACGGCGGGTTCTGAGCTTAAGACCTGCAGGCGAATCGAGTCGGGGTCGATCGCAACGCCCCGCCAGGAGAAATCGATCTCGTTGAGCCCCGGATGAACGGGTAGGCGTCGCGCCTCTTCCACGAGGGTCGCCTCGGGATCGCCCATCCGGATGACGGTGGCCTCGCGCTCCGGCAGGGCGACCAGCTTGACGCGGGCCTCACCGGGCCCAGGGGGTAGGAGAAGGGCGAGGCCGATGATAAGGCCGAGCCCAAGGGAGAGCGGACGGTGCATGGCAATCTCCGGAAAGCCCTAGGACGATCGCTAGGATAACAGCTTGTGGCCTGGCAGGGTTGCGGGTCTTTGTGCCAGGCTCGGGGCTCCGGCAGGCCGACGCCGGCGCAAGGCCCGGCTGGCGCCGGGTCATGGCCCGGTGCAGACGGCCGGGCATCCCCTCGATCCCAACCGTGACGGCTGCTCATGCCCCATCGCGACAGCACTTCGATGTCTCGTCCCGATCTCGCCTCGGTCGCTTTGGTCGTGCTAATCGGGATCGCGATCCTCTGGACTGTCCACTTCCTGGATCAGGTACTGGATCTCGGGTTGTATCGTCTGGGCGTGTATCCGGACACGGTCCATGGGCTCTGGGGGCTGGCCTTTGCCCCGGTAATCCACGGGTCCTACGAGCACCTATTCGTCAATAGCCCGCCGCTATTCATCCTCGCGACGCTATTGCTGTACAACTACCCCCGAGCGGCCATTGTGGCCCTTCCCGTGTTATTCGTGGTCCCCAGCCTCGGTACCTGGTGGTTCGGACGTCCGTCGTTTCACATCGGCGCGAGCGGGTTGACCCACGGACTGATGTTCTTCCTTTTCGTCCTCGGGATCCTCCGTCGGGATCGACCGGCCATGGCCATCTCCATGATCGTGTTCTTCCTCTACGGTGGCATGATTCACAGTATCCTCCCCCAATCCGCCGGGGTCTCATTCGAGATGCATCTCGCCGGGGCCCTGGGGGGCATTCTACTCGCCCCGATGCTGTCCCGTCGGGATCCCTTCCCGGTCCGGATCCGGTACCAGTGGGAAGAGGCCTCCGAAGAAGACGACCCGATCATCGGCGATCTCTGGCGCTACGCGGATGCCCCGGAGGAGCCTCGACCGGACGCCGCGGCGCGTCCACCGGGTGAGCCCCCCGGGCAACGCGATCTCTCATGAGCGTTGGGGCATCCGGTTCCTCTGGAATGGGTCCCGTTTTCATCTCATCCCCTTCCCCCCCGATCGGCTTGGCCGACCCGAATCGAGTTGATCGATGTCAAGTGCCTTAACATGGCACGTTCGAATTCGATCGACCGGTTCCCGTCAAGGGTTCGTCTCATTAGGTGTTAGACCGTGTTTCGTCAAGGCCGCTTCGGACCTCGGTGGGCCCGTGAGCGTGGGCTCACGGGGGATGCGTGAGGTTATCCCAGGGCCTCGACACGGGTCGTGATCGGAACCCACCTTCCCGACCCGAATCGATTTTGCATACGTACTTTTTCGAGGAGCGTAGCCCGAATCGGTGTGCTAGCGTTTCCATTATCGGAGCGCGGTTATCGCGACATCCGAGATGCCACGGAACGGGGCGATAGCCGCCGACAAGAGAACGGCGATCGGGCCATCACAGGTCGATGCAATGCCCGCCGAATCGGCAGGCTCGGGTGTTTGAGCTCAAGCGCGCGAGGCGGGATCCGGGCTGCACATCCGGCCTGACGATGGGGCTTAATACGGTACGGGTTGCGATGCACATATCAGGGGGTGGTCCAATGACTCTATGGATCAGTAGCCAGTTTTTCGCCCGGACGACCGGAAGCCTGCTCGAGCTCGCCTGCACCCTGCGAAATCAACGCGGGGCGGCTCAGTGGGCGTATACCGAGGATCCGAGCCAAGCGGACCTGGTATTCGTGGACGCGGATAATCCGAGCATGGAGGCGTTGCTGGCCAACGCGCTGGCACCGGATTCGGGGTACATCCGCTGCAGCCGTGAGGTGTCGACCGACCCGGATCGCGGCCTACTCGGCAAACCCCTGCGCACGGCGCGCATTGTGGAGGTCATGGCGCACCGCGAGGCGGGGCTGTTGTCGACACGGGCGGCGAGATCGGATGCCGAGGCTGCCGTGTCCCGCCCCGAAGCAACCGTCGGGGCGGGAAGCCAGGCCGCCCTCGATCGACTGGGGCAGCTCCGAGTCTCGAGGACGGGAGGGGCCGATGATCGGGTGCCGCGCACCCTACACGTCTTGGAGTGGGGCGACGGCTCGACCGCTTCCATCCTGGAATTGCGTTGGGGATCCGCGCATGTCTCCATCGACCGGGCCACGCTCAATGTCTGGGGGGACCTGCGAACCCTTCAGGCCCTATTGCTCAGTCCGGCCACGCAGGTCACCTTACGAAGTCAAGGGGCTGCGACGGGGGCCAGTTCCGGTGTCAACGGGGCGGGGGTGGTGACCAACGCCTATCTCCGGGGTTCGATGGGTCGTCCTCACGATCGATTGCCCCGGGGTCGCACGGTCCGGCTGCGGCAATGGCCACAGCAGCCCGAGCTGGTTGCGACGCGGGATCGCATCGCCGCCCTGCAGCGGTTGCGGCGGGGGCTGATCTTGGAGGAGATCCTCAGCGGCGTGCGCCAGGAGACGGCCACCTGTGAACTGGAATGCCTGGTCGGGGTGCTCAACGCGTGTTGGCAACTCGGCTATCTCGAGGCCGCCGAGGCGAGTCGCCCCGCCGTTTCCCAACCCGCAACCCGGTCCCGTACCGCAGCCCCCTCGGCGGATGGATTGTTCGGACGCATCCGCCAGCGCTTGGGGCTTGGGGATCCGAAAACCCATCGACCGGAGCCTCCCGATGTTTCACGTCAGGCCACAGAGCGCCAGGCGAACCGGTTCCGGCGTTCCCCCGCCTCGATGGGTTCCCCTGAGGTCTCTGCTGAGAACCCGTGGTAAGGTTGATCGGTTGATGGCGTACCGCCCGCAGGAGGTCGTGCTGCGATGACCCTTAATCAGCTTCTGTACACCAGTCGAAATCGTCCCGAGAGCTACATGGTCGATCTGGGGACCATCCTGAACGTCTCCCGAAAAAACAACCCGAGCCTTGAGATTACCGGATTTCTGATCGCCACGGAGACCCACTACATCCAGTTTATCGAGGGGCCGGCGGAGAACGTGGCGCAGTTGTTCTACTTCATTCTCGTCGACGAGCGGCACAGCGATATCCGCCTGGTGTTCGAGCGGGTGGGCGAGCGGCGCTATTTCCCGAGCTGGACGATGCATAGTCTCGCCGCCTCGGAGACCCAGAATCGCCTGGCACAGTCCCTTGGGCGCACGGACCTGCAACCCGATGGCCTGTCGATTGGGCAGCTCGAGACCCTGGTCCGGCAGATGGAGCAGCAACCAGTGCATTGAGGGACGGGGGGGTGCATCGGGTCCGGTGGATGCCTTGGCGTATCCCGTGAGGTCGCGTAGGATGCGTCATTCAAAGGTATGCAGCTTGAGCACGCAGCCTTTGAATCCGCCGGAACCCGGGCTTCGAGTCGGATCGTGGCACGAGCCCGGACGCGCGCGATTGTCGACCGGCCCGCTTCAGACCAGGGAGCCTACTGTGACAGCACCCATCCGTTTCATCTTTGCCGGCCCGCCCAATGCCGGGAAGACGACGGCGATCGCCGCGATCAGTGAGATCGAGCCGATCAATACGGACGTCGTGGCGACCGATGAACTCGCGGCCACGAAGGCCCAGACCACCGTGGCGATGGATTACGGGCGGATCACCCTTGACGATGGCCAGATCATCGGGTTGTACGGGACACCGGGGCAGCGTCGGTTCGACTTCATGTGGGATCTGTTGACCGAAGGCGGGCTCGGATTGATTTTGCTGGTCAACAACACGGATCCCGATCCGGTCGCGGCCCTCGGCGAATACCTCGAAGGGTTCCAGGATTTTATTGAGCAGACCGGGGTCGTGATCGGCATCACGGCCATGGACCTCCAATCGGAGCCCCCGTTGGAGGTCTATGCGCGCTCGCTGGCGGAGCGCGGGCTATCACACCCGATCTTTCCCGTCGATGTCCGGCGTCGAGACGATGTCCTGCTCCTGATCGATACCCTACTGTTGGGCCTCGAGGCCTAGGCGACGAATCGATGTCCAGCACCAGAGCGTGGCCTAACGGGTCGGCGGTCGTCGCGGCCCGTATTCGTTCATCCTGCCCACATCCGAGATACATCGATCATGGTTGATCCCGCCGAGGCGACCCCGCTCCTACAGGCGTTCGTCAGCGAGATGCCCGAAGTCCAAGGGGCGATTCTGTTGACCCCCGATGGCTTGCCGTTGACCACCGCTTTGCCCGAGGGCATGGATGCCGAGCGGGTGGCAGCGATGGCCGCCGCCATCCTTTCGCTGGGCCAGCGGATCGGGCGCGATCTCAGTGTCGGAGGGATCGACCGGATCCTTGTGCACGGGGATCAGGGGATCGGGGTGTTGACCTCCTGTACGAAGGACACCCTGGTGCTAACCCTCGCCAATGCGGAGGCCAAACAAGGGCTGCTGTTCGTGGAGATCGGTCGGTTGATCCGAACGATCCAGGCAATGGCCGGCGAATAATAAGCCCAGCCGCTCGGGGTTCGGCCCCGCCCCTTGGCCAACGATTTTGTTTCCGGGCGCTCGAGGTATCCATTCACCGAAACCGGTGATGTCCTCATCGGTTTCCGGCGAGTCGTTTTTTCAGAGCTGCCTTGCCGCGGGATGAGGTGACCCGTGCCCGGTGAGTCGGGCGATTCGGGGTCGGGGGCCGCGCCCGAACCGATGATCGGTTTGATTCTCCCGCTGAGCGGTGGTGCGAAAATGATGGTCAAAATGCTGTCCGGGGCGTATCGTAGTAATGAAACAGCGGGTTTAAGGACACGCGTTCAGCGCCGGTGGCCAGGGGTTCTGGGCCAGACAACCATTCGAACGACATACCCACTGAAGGCCGGATCCATCGGAAGGTGCACGGATTTTTGAACGGATCCGGGCGGTTCGCGCCGCGCGAGCCAGGTATCGAATCGGGGGTGAGAACGTGGTAACAACAAAGCAACGCCCCGCGAACGCAGACACACAAACGCCGGTGGCCCACGAGCTCGTCCAGCTTTTTGCCTCCGGTGATGTGGCCTTGAGCGGAACGCTCGTCGAGATGCTCGACGAGCACTATACCCACCAAACGGAGCGCCGGGGCTGCGGCTTTACCCAGGCGACCCGGGTCCTCGCGGGGCATATCAACCGGCCGCCGAGCCCCTTTCCCTGGGACGACTCGTGTTGGGAACTCCTGGCCGATTGGGCCTGGCCAAGCATCCAGTCCGCGGTCGAGGTTTTCTGGACACCCGGCGAGCGAACCGCGTGGTCCGCCATTGAAGACGCCCTGGCCAGCTCGCGCGTCGAGGCGTTGAACGCAGGGATCGAGCCGGATACGTTGCGGCGCTTCGGCCATCGCCTTCGCCGGCTGCGCACGCTTCCCGGGCAACCGGAGCGGGAAGAGAGCCGACTCCTCGCCAGGCTCATCAAGGACACCTTGTTTCGGGATGCCGTTGAACAAAGCGACGAAGTAACCACCATCCTCCCCCCTTGGCCGGAGCGTCTGGAGATCGGTACCTGCCCACTCGCCGAGAAATATTTCCTCGAGCTGGCCTATGGGCGGATCCAGCGCCATGCCTCGATGAACGTCATCGTCGATGGAACGAATCGACCGATCCTCGTGGAAAAGATCGGTATGGGCAGCGACCATTCCTGTGTCTCCGTCGCCCCCCTTTGGCTCAACGGCGTGCGCTTGCCGCGGGGGAGCCTCGTTGGCGTTCACTACGATGCGGCGGATGTCGAGCAGCGGCCGAATGGCCGTCTCCCTGGTTTTCGAATTCCCGCTGACCAATGCCGCGGCTTTCGTTTCCTGCGCTTGACGACCTTGGCGGTTTCGCCGGCCCATCGGCGTCGCGCGTTTACGACCCATTTCGAGGCCCAGGTGCAGGGCGGGTTGTTTGCCCCGGAGAAGACGACGGTCCATCAGCTCGAGCGGGTAGCAGCGGAGCAGTTGTCGGAATGAGACGGATCCAGGCCTGCTACTCCGAGACGTATCTTGCCGAATCCCGGATGGCGACCCTCAGTAAACTCGGCGCCATCGCCACGGCCGTCGAACGGCACGGGCTGGCGGAGCGGGTCGAGCCGCCCCCAATCGAGCTGGAACGGCTCCGTCGGCTCCACGATACGGCCTACGTGGACGCGTTTTTGAAGGGGGAGGGCCGCCTCGCCCGGAGCTCTAACTTGCCGTGGAGCCCGCGCCTGCGGGATGCCGTACTCGCCACGTTGGGGGGGCAAGCGCTCGGGGCTCGGCTTGCCCTGGCGGAGGGCGTGGCGGCGAACATCGCCTCGGGATTCCACCACGCCCTGCCGGATCGCGGTGGTGGATTCTGCACCTTCAATGGCCTGGCCTTGGTCGCGCAGGAGAATCCGACTCGGCGTGTCGCGGTCCTGGATTGCGATGAGCACGGGGGGAACGGCACTGAGGCCTTCACCGAGCGCCTACCCAATCTCTACAACTTCAGCATCCATGGGTCGTCCTTCGGGTGCCACGGGGCGGAGCGGAGCCGAGCCCGGCGGCTTCCGCCCCTTCGGGGAGATTTCACAGCCTATCGCGAGGCCCTCGAAGAGGCCTTCGATCAGCTGCTCCGCTGGCGCACGGATCTATTGCTCTATCAAGCGGGCATGGACTGCCATCAAGGCGATCCGCTTGGCAGCCTCGGGGTCACCACCGAGGATCTCCAGGAGCGGGACCGTTTGGTCTTCGAGTTTGCCCGCGACCACGATATCCCGGTCCTGTTCGTCATGGCCGGGGCCTATCAGCCCCTGCCGGATGTGGTCGGCCTGTATACCCGGACCTTTCAGGTCGCAACCACCACGTTCTCCGCGCCACCATCGCCACGACACGAGTCGGTGTCGACGGTGGAAGTCCCCCGACTCGTTACTGGCAGCCTGGTCTAGCCCATGCGCATTCCAACGATCGTCGCCCGACTCAAGACCTGGCTGGCCAGCGAGGAACCGGCGGACACCGAAGCCGGTGTCGCAACGCCATCCACACCTGATCCTGATAAGAGCGAGCAAAGCGAAATGGCACAACCCAATCTCTCTCCCCTGACTACCCTAGACGGCTACATTGGCTCCTGCCTCGTGGACAGCGACAGCGGTATGGTCCTGGCCACCGACGGGGGGGGCGGCATCCTCGATATGGAAACGGCGGCCGCCGCCAACACCCAGGTGGTATCGGCCAAGCGACGCGCGATCAAAGCCTTGGATCTGAAAGAGAAGATCGAGGACATCCTGATCTCCTTGACCAGGCAGTATCATCTGATCCGGCCCTTGGACTCCAACGATGCGTTGTTCGTCTACGTGGCGCTGGATCGGACCAAGGCGAATCTCGGCCTCGCTCGGGTCGAGCTGAAGAAGTTCGAGAAGGGGCTTGATTTCTCGTAGACCCCTCGAGCTCCCAGGTCCGCCCGGGGCATTGGTGCCCCGGGCATCCCCCCGCAGCCGCTCCTCCCCCTTCCGATTTGGCCCGTCCCGCACCGTTCGTCCCACCGCTTAGTTGGGCGCTCGGGACGTCGCCGACCCGTCAGCGCCTGACCTCAGGGCATCGCGCCACGGCTGCACTCGCTGGGCCTCGGGGGATGGCGTTAGGCCGGCGGCTTCGATCGCCGCCCAGTAACCGTCGAGTAGCGCCGGTAGGGCCGCCAGGATCCGGGGACGACGGCGCCGCGCCGCGCCCTGAATCGTCCAGGTCGGTCGCCAGGTGTTGTTGTCTAGGGCATCACAGATCTTGAGGCTCCAGTCGAATCGGCCATAGCCCCGCCATTCGTGGGCCCGGATGATCAGACGGTAGACGGATCGCTCCGCATCCATGCCAACACCCGGTCCGTGATACTCGACCGCTAAGGCGGGCGCGATGGCCTCGAGGGCTTGATCCAGGCGCTCGAGCGCGGCGGTGACCGTCGGGTCACCCGCGCTGCATTCACCCCGCAAGGCGGTGGCAAGAACGGCGGCGGCGTCGGTATCGTTGCGTACCATGAACAAGGCTCTCAATCGGTTGTGGACTCAAGGGGCCGTGATGGGTCAGGGTCTCGTGGTGCCGCGGGCGACGAGTGGCGGGTCGACCGCGGGTCAGGCGACCCGGGGACCAAAGGCCAGCCTGGGGCGGACCGTCGATCGATCTTGTCCTCGACGGTCCGACCTGGCTAGACTCCTATCGACGACATTCAGACCTCCCCGATCCGATGGGCCACGTCGCCACAAGGCTGCTGGGCTGTTATTGTGCCCGTCACCACGGTCGGGCGCGAGACCCGCTTCCCCCGAACCGATTATCCAACGAGGTCCGCATCCGTGCGATCGATTCGACGCAGGCCGGCGCGGACGGCCGAGCCACCGGTCCGTGGGATTGGGTGGTCGCCGACCCGTGCGCCAGGAGGGCTCGAGCATGTACATGCATAAGCTGATCACGCTGAACTGGGGCCATCTCAACAATCGTGAATACCCCCTGGGGGACGTCAACCTGCTGACCGGGGGCTCGGGTTCCGGTAAGACGACCCTCGGTGACGCGATCCAGACGGTCATGACGGCGGCGCGCCGCGGGACGTTTCAGTACAACCCCGGCCAGGACGAGGCGACTCAGGGGGGGCGCCATGGGAAGATCCCGCGCACGACGGCCTCCTACGCCCTGGGGGCGGAGGCGGGCAATGTTTATATGCGTCCCGAAGGGAGTCATAGCTATATCGGCATTGTCTTCGCGAGCCATCCGGACGAGTCCGAGGATCGCGTCATCAGCGCCCTGGTCGCGGTGAGTGCCGTGTTGGATGTCGCAGGCGCCGGGCAAACCCGCCGCCGCACGCCCCGCGAGGAGGAGCTGCGGCTTGTGATCGTTGAGGGGGCCGCGGTGGCCTTCGAGGATATGGTAGCCGTGTCCGATCGGGAGCGCTTCCAAGTGCACCCGGTCCAGGAGATCGTGAGCCGGCTTCGTTCGCGCTACGGCCGCGCCGCGGTGTTTGATTTCAACGACAAGCAGACCTATCTCCAGAAGCTGTATGCCAGCCTGCGGGGGGAACGCTCGATCGCCCCACGGGAAGCCCTCGGAGCGGCCACGGCCTTCAGCCGTTTCATGGCCTACAAGCCCATCAAGAGTATCCCGGAGTTCGTGCGCGAAGAGGTCTTGCCGGTTCAGGATATGAGTCAGCAGATCGCGCGGGTCCAGGGGATGATGCAGGAGATCGCCGGGCTGCGGACGGAGTCGGAGCGGATCGGCCGCAACCTGGAGTGGCTGGACCGGATCATCGGCTACGGGGAGAAGGCCTTCGAGGCCTATCGCGAAGGCAAGGCGGCCTGGGTCAAGCATGCCCTGGCAAAACGCCGCCTCGTGAACGAGACGGTGGAGCAGGAGCGCGCGGTGCTTGAACGGCAACGTCACGAAGTGGCCGACCAAGGACGGCGTCAGGCTGAGCAGGAAGCAGAGATCGAGCGTCTCCTCGAGGAGCGTCGTGGCCTTGAGGCCCAGCGCCAGCGTCATGACAGCGCCCAACGTAAGGATGCCCTGGAGACACGGCTGCAGGAGGCCCAGGCGGAGGGGGTGCGTCAGTACGAGCAGGTCCAAGCGGGCCTTGAGCAACTCGAGACCAACCGAGGTGCCATCAGCGCCCTGGCGGAATTGCCGGACGCTGTGCGGGCGGAGCCGTTCTTCGCGGATCTATTCAAGGCCGTTGATTCGCTTGCCGATGCGGATCTCGCCACCGCCGCCTCGGCGTTGCGTGACTCGCTGAGGGCCCTCGTCCACGACACCCCGAGGGCGAGTGGGGGGCCGGTCGATTCCGATGTTGCCGAGGGCGCGTGGGGGGCCGAGCCCATTTCCGGGGCGGATGGCGCGCTCGCGGAGCGCATCCAGGAGCTCGCCGGAACCTTGGAACACCAGGTCAGTACCCGCCTCAATCCGCTGCTCGATGGCAATACCGGGGTTCATTCCCTGGCGAATCGGGCGGTCGGTCGCTTGGACCAGGAGCGTACCCAGCTGGCCGAGGGCCTCGCAGAGCGTGAGCGGGAACTGGAGCGCCTGCGGGATCACGGCCGCATCCGCTATCCCAAGGAGACCGAACGGGCCCTTGAGCTCATTGGGGCCAACCATCCGGAGGCCGGTCCCCAGGTCCTGTGCGATCTCGTCGAGATGGCCGAGCCCGATTGGCAAAACGCCGTCGAGGGGCTCATGGGGCCGGATCGGTTCAATATCATCGTTGAGTCCGCCTACGAGACGGACTGCCTGAACTTGCTTGTTCGGAATCGGGTGCGCACCAAGCTCATCCAGGGACGCCTGGTGCTGGACGACGTCCGCAAGCAGTCGCGACGTAGCGGCTCGGTGGTGGAGACCTTGCGGGTCGAGCACCCGGTTGTCTCGGCCTATCTCCAACTCACCTACGGTAGTACTGCCAAGGTCGAGGATTACGCCAGCCTGGCCCAGACCCGTCGGGGCCTGACCCGCGACGGCCACAGCTCCGGCGGCTATGCCATGACCTGGAAATGGGCGGACGATAGCCAACTGACCTTCGGGAAGAGCGCTCGGGCCCAGCGGATCCCCGCCTTGGAACAGGCCCAGGCTGAAGACCGTGAACGCCTCGGCGAGCGCGAGGCCCGGTTGAATGACTACCGGAAGATGGCCTACCTGGCCGGTCAGATGCGCCCTGTGGCCCTGACCGATGCCGTGGCCGATCTCCTCGAGCGCCACCGCCAGATGAACGGTATACAGCGTCAGATCCGACACTTGGACATGAGCGCCATCGAGTCCCTGGAACAGAGCCTCGCCGATCTTGATGCCGAGATCAGCGGGGTCCGGGATGAGGTGCGGGCCTTGGGGCGCACCATCGGCCAGGGGGAGGCGCGCATCCAGCAACTCGAGTCGCGGCTCAGCGACCATCAGTCGGAGCTTCGAGGGGCCGAGGAGACCTTAGAGTCCGTTTGGGCGGATTACCGCAGCCTCCGCTGGCCCGGCTTCGAGCCGGATTGGGCCGCGGTGTGGGAACACCTGTCCGCTGAGGCCTCGGAGCAGTCCCTCGACGAACGGGAGGCCGCCACACCGAAGGCCGCCAAGGCCTATCGGGAGGCCAAGGGCCGCTTCAGCCAGGCCTTGGCCGAATACAATCGGCAATGCCGGTCGCCGGAGACCATCGCCCTGGACAGTGAGGCCTTTCAGGACTATCAGGATGTCGGGACCGGCTTCCCGGCCCTGACCGCCGCCTATCAGGCCGCGCGGGCCGAGCGGCAACGCCAGGAGGGCACGGGCCTCGCCGCGGCCCGAGAGCGTCTGGCCCAGGCCCAGCGTGAGGTGCACAGTGCCTTCACGGCGGACTTCTGCGAGTCTTTGTTGAACGCCCTCAACGAAGGACAGAACCGCCTCAATGCCCTCAACCTGGAGCTGAACAACCACCGCTTCGGGGATGAGCGGTACCGGTTCGGCTGGCGCTGGGTGTCGGAGTACAAACGCTATTACGATCTCTTCCAGTCGATCCACGACCTCGACGGGCTCGGTGAGGGCGAGGACCTGTTCGGGGCGGAGCTTCCGGAACCGTTGCGCCAGACCCTGACCGAGCTCATCGAACTCTTGGTGAGCGACGAGGAGACGGGGTCTGCCCAGACGCGGCTTGCCCAAATCGCGGACTATCGGCTGTATCGCACCTACGAGATCTACAAGGACACCGATGGCGGTGAATCCATCCCGCTGAGTACCTACGGGACGGGTTCGGGCGGGCAGCTTGAGACCCCGGTCTACATCATTCGTTTTGCCTCACTGGCCAACGCCTTCCGGCTGCGGGAGGGCCAGACCCACCTGCGGAGTTGCCTCATTGACGAGTCCTTCTCCCGCATGGATGATCCCCGAGCCCGGGCGGTCATCGACTACCTCCGCCAACAGGGCTTCCAGATCATCTTCATCATGCCGACCCGTGCCTCCGGCTCCCTCAAGGATACCGTCAGCCTGCAATACGTCTTCACGAAGGTGCGCGCGCACCGTCGGCTCGGCGAGCTCGATACCTTGGTCCTTACCGAGAAGGTGGTCCATCAGGAGCAGGCTCTGCGGGACCTGTGGGCCCGCCACCGAACCCGGATCCAGCAGACGATCGATCAACCGGAAGAAACGCCATCGGCGGCGGAGGCGCCCGCTGCGACGGACTCCGAAGCCATCGCCCCATCCGCCGATTTGGCCCATGGTGGGTGACGTGAACCGGCGCTCGAGGCGAGGGGCCCGGGGCCGATCCGCGCGGGCAGTCCGGGGCATTCCCGACCCCCCCGGCGATCGTCCGGTTGGTCCGGCGGGTGGGGCGGTGAACGGTCATCCCGACCGGTCCGTCGGAAACTCATCCGGATCCAGGCATCTCGAAAGGACGCGACGCGATGCCGCCCAGGGCCCCGCAGCGGATGCAACGCGGGGCAGCGCGCGGTCCGTCATTCGGCGTCAATCCCCACCTGAGCGTTGCATCTCGGGGTTTCGGGCTCTAAAGTCGACTCTAAAATGTGGCCTTGCCATGAAACAGTAATCGAAGTTTCATGTTCTTGTCATCGATTCCACCTAGCATCCCGATTAACCGGGTCTCGATGGAGCACCGCGCCTATGCCCACACCGGCATCGCCTGCGCCGGTCGATCTCGGCAAAAGCCTTCGTGTTGAATTGGCAGTCCGGGCCGAGGACATCCGCCAAGTACAGCAATTGCGGTACCGGGTCTTCGCCAGCGAGCTGGGAGCGCAGCTGAAGAGCCAACAGGCCGGGGTCGACAGCGATTTCTACGATCATTATTGCCACCATTTGCTGGTGCGCGACATCCGGACCGGGGCAGTGGTGGGGAGCACGCGGATCCTGACGGACACGGAGGCCCGCCGCGCTGGGGGGTTCTACTCGGAGTCGGAATTCGACCTGAGCGCCATTCTTGCCGTCCCCGGGCGGTTCATGGAGATCGGGCGGACGTGCGTGGAGCCGGCCTACCGGAACGGGGCCACCATCGCCGTGCTGTGGTCGGGGCTCGGCCGCTTCATGGAGGACCACCACTTCGATTATTTGATGGGCTGTGCGAGCATCTCGATGGAAGACGGGGGCAACCAGGTTCACCGGGCCATGGATCGCTTGCGCCGGGACCATATGAGCCCGCCGGATCGCCGTGTGGTCCCCTACACGCCCGTGCCGCCCCGCGCCGAGCTCGTCGGCCCAAGCCGCTCCGAGCCCCTCGCGTTGCCTCCGCTGCTGAAGGCGTATATGCGACTCGGGGCGCAAGTCTGCGGGGAGCCCTGTTGGGATCCCGCCTTCAATGTCGCGGATGTCTTCGTATTGTTGAACGTGGAGCATCTTCAGAAGCGCTACGTCCGCCACTTTCTGAGGCGGGACGGTAGCCCCGAGCGAGCCACAGGATATGAGAGCGCTGCGCGCTTCGGTTAGGACCACCGCCGTGCTCCTGCACTTGCTGTGGGGGAGCCTGCTCCTCGCGGTACGGTTTCGCGGGGTTGCCCCCGATGCCTTGGGGATTGAGCAACATCGCCACCGACAACGCTGGTGTCAGAGCCTGTATTCGAAGCTTGGTGTCAACCTCCAGGTCGCTGGCACCCCGGCCCGTGGGGGGGTTCTCGTGGTGTGCAACCACATCTCCTGGTTGGACATCCTGCTCTTGGCCGGGCAGACCGGGGCCAACTTCCTGGCCAAGGCGGATCTGCAGCGATGGCCTTGGCTCGGCTGGATGATCGCGCGCGGCGGCACCTTGTTCATCGAGCGGGGTCGTCCGGGTGCCGCGACGGCCGCGATCGCCGAGATCCGGACGCGGCTCGCCCAAGGGGAGGCGGTGGTTGTGTTTCCGGAAGGGACGACGACCGACGGCACCCATATGAAGCGCTTCAATCCCCGCTTGCTCCAGGCGGCGGTGGAGGCCGGTGTCCCGGTGCAACCCGTGGGGCTCACCTATGGCACCCCGGATCAACCGGAGCCGGACGTGCCGTTCATCGGCGACATGACCTTTCTCCGCAGTTTGGGACGTATCGTGGGCAAACCGAGCATCGCAGCCTCTTTGGTCTTTCACGACCCCCTCCCGAGTACGGGGTGCAGCCGACGCGCATTGGCCGAGGCCGCCGAGGCTCAGATCCGCGCGGGTCGTTGCGGTGAGGGGCCAGCCTTGCCGGGCCCGGAGACCGCTACGCTGCCGCGTTGCGAGGTTGCATGATGGCCGCCTCGGCGCCGGCGACGGCCTTGGATGCCCTCTCGCCCGCTGCGCTCCTGGAGTCGGCGCCGGCGGGTACCGCCTCGGGCTCGAATCCATTGTTCATCAGCGTCGTCACCGAGACCTTTCCGCCGGAGGTCAACGGGGTTGCGCGTACCCTCAAGACCTGGTGTGACGGGCTATGGCGACGGGGCCATCGAATCCAGGTGGTTCGCCCGCGCCAGGATGCCCACGACCGGGCAGGGGTCGCAGAGCGCTTCGAAGAGCACCTCCAAATCGGCGTGCCGATCCCCTTTTATCAGAACCTGCGGTTCGGGCTCACCCGGCTCGGAACCCTCGACCGGCTGTGGCGTCAGGCCCGCCCGGATGTGGTGTATATCGCCACGGAAGGTCCGCTCGGGCAGGCCGCCCTGAAGTGCGCCCACCGTCAGGGGATACCGGCGTTGTCCGGGTTCCATACCAATTTCCACAGCTACTGCGAGCACTATCAGATCGGGTTTCTCAAACGGCCCGTGCTGGATTTCCTCAAACGCTTCCACAACCGTTCACGGTGCACCCTTGTGCCGACCGAGGAGGTCCGCGCAGGGTTGGAGGCCCATGGTTACCGCAATGTCGAGGTGTTGGCGCGCGGCGTCGACACCGAGCGTTTTGCCCCGGGGCTGCGGGATCCCACCTTGCGCGCCGAGTGGGGGGTCGATCCGGAGGGCCTTGGTGTGATCTACGTGGGCCGTCTGGCCCCGGAGAAGAACATCGATCTCGCCGTCCGTGCCTTCCTCGCCATCCGCGAACAACGCCCCGACGCGCGGTTCATCCTGGTCGGTGATGGCCCAATGCGGGCCCAACTGCAGGCCCGTTACCCGGAATTCATCTTCCCGGGTCAACTCGGCGATCCCTGGGTTGCGCACCACTACGCCTCGGCGGATATCTTCCTCTTCCCGAGCGAGTCGGAGACCTTCGGCAACGTGGTCCTCGAGGCCTTGGCCAGCGGGTTGGCGGTAATCGGCTACGATTACGCCGCGACTCGGGCGCTCATCGAGCACGATCATTCCGGTGTGAAGGTGCCGTTCGGGGATGCCGAGGGCTTTATCGCCGCCGCCCGCCAACTGGCGGGCGACCCCCCCCGTTACCGGCAACTCGGGCAGCGGGCCCGGCAGGTTGCCCTGAACGCCGATTGGGACCGCATCTTCGACCGACTCGAGGCGTTGATGCGGACCGAGGCCGTCGAGAGGGCGACATGAAAGGTGTTCGAGTGCCTCACCGTGAGACGACGGTCGATTCGGCGTTTCACCGGATCTCCCGGATGGAGATCCCCCTGTGCCTCGCCTTCAATCGCATCAACCATCGCCGAACGGTCAGCCGGCTCTTCGGTGTCATCAGTCGGCTCGGCGACGGTTACTTCTGGTACGGACTCATGCTGCTGCTGCCCGTGTTTCACGGGCCCGTGGCCTGGCAGGCCGTGGGGCACATGCTCGGTGCCGGGATCGTCTGTTTGCTCATCTACCGGGTCATCAAGCAATCCACCGGTCGAACCCGACCCTTCGAGCTTCACTCCGCGATCTTTCAGAACATCCCGCCGCTCGACAAATACAGTTTTCCCTCCGGACACACCCTGCACGCCGTCGCCTTCACGGTGGTCCTGGTCCATTATTATCCCCCGTGGGCGATCGTCGCCATTCCCTTCACCCTCCTCGTTGCGTTGTCGCGACTCATCTTGGGGCTACACTTTCCCACGGATGTGGTTGCTGGGGCGGCGATCGGTGCCACGGTCGCGACCCTGAGCCTCTACCTGGTCCATTGGGGCGGTTTCTAGAGTGGGGCCGCCCCGGCGGCGCCGGGATCGGGCGCCGGCGGTCGACGCCCGGCGATCCGGCTCGGCGCATCCGGCGTCCGTGGTGCCGCTGGGTGACATCGAGGAGAACCGTTCAACCCTCGTGCAGGCCACGGTCCCATGATCCGGCTCCTACGCCTCCTCGGTTACGCATTCCCCCCACTACTCCTGCTCGGCTTCCTTGGCGCGGTCGGGATCTGGCTCGGACAGCAACCCACCGACGCGCCCCGGCATTGGACCGCGAGCGAGGCCCAGGTCTTGGCGGCTTGGGCTCGGGCCCAATGGGCGGATGATCCGTCGGCGCCAGCGCCTGAACTCCCGCCGGCCGCGACCGCGGGGACCTCGCTGTTCACCCTCTATCTGCCGCACCAGCCCGATGTGCGTCGGGTTAGTCCCGGTGACCCAAGGGCCCTCGCGCAAACCCTCGAGCGGCTCAACGGATACGTGCGCGATGAGGCCACCCTCAAGTGGGAGATCCAACGGGCCCCGGAACGTGAGGTCCCGGCGCCCCTTCGCGCGTTCCTGCCGAGTTTCCTGGATCTCGGCGTCGAGGCCCTGCGGATCCACGATGACCGTACCGATCGGACACACTGGATCTTCCCCTCGGCCTTCTGGGAACGCGATGTTCGCGTCTCGGCCCTCCGGTCCGGTCCCCTCGCCCCGGCCCTATCCGCAGGGGATGGCGCCACGGTCAGCCGTTTCCCGACGACGGGGCTGATCCTGGAACTCCACACGGATCGGGCCTGGCGGGTCCGCCGTAATCAACCCGTCCGGGAGCCGCCCCTGACTCGGGCGCGGGTCCTCGCGGCGATACAGGCCGGTGGCGACTACCTGATTCGTCACCAAGCGGCCTCTGGGCAATTCACCTACGTCTACAATCCGATAACGGATACCGCCGAAGGGGGCTACAACCTCCTCCGGCACGCCGGTACGGCGTTTGCGCTGTTTCAGGTCTACGGTTTAACCAAAGCCCCTCGCTATCGACGGGCCGGCGATCGGGCCCTGGCTTGGCTCGAGGGATTCACGGAGGATGACGGTACCTACCGCTACGTGCAGAGCGGCGAGCGGGTGAAACTCGGTGGCGCGGCGCTGGCATTGCTGGCGCTTACCGAACGGGAGCGACACGTGCAGGACGGTCGGGATCGCCCGAAGATGATGCGTCTCGCGGCCTTTATCCAGGGCCAGATGGACGCGGATGGAGCCTTGCGGAGCTACTATGCGCCGGATCCCGGGAAGCCGGCACCGGATCGAGTCTCGATCTATTACCCCGGCGAGGCGACCCTCGCGCTCGTCCGACTCGCTCGGATCACCGGGGACACCCGGTGGCGGGACACGGCGATCCAGGCGGCGGACTATCTCATGAATCGCGGCAAGCTGGCTGGGGTGCATTATCTGGTGTTCCCGGATGCGTGGCTGCTCTACGCCCTTTCCGAACTCCACACCTTGACGGGGGAATCCCGCTTCCTGGCGTATGGGCAGCGCATCGGCGAGGAGATGTTGGCGGCCCAGTATCGGGCCCCCAACGATCCGTTCTACACGGGCGGTATCCTCGACGCCGTGGCGCCCAGTTCGACCCCGGCCGCCGCCCGAGCCGAGGGCCTTGGCGCGCTGTGTCGGGCTTTGGAGAAAGCCGACGCCAAAGCGTCGACCTTGGCTCGTTATCGCGCCGGTCAGCGGCGTTTCAATGCCTTCCAGCTGCGCCATCAGGCGGATGCGTACAACAGCTTTGCCTTTGCCGACCCCGAGAAGGCCCACGGCGGATTCATGGCCTCGATCGTCGACCCGCGGATGCGGATCGACTACACCCAGCACAACCTCTCGGCCTTGCGCTATGCGTTGGATGCCCTACCCGCGGAGGGCTCCTGATGGGCCGGTGGGTCAGCGCGGGATTGTTCGGGATCAGCCTTGGACTCGGTGCGATCGCCATCGGCTTGGTCCTCGGCCTAATCGAGACCATCGATTTTCGTGCGGTTCGCCGGTTGGCGCTCGTGACGTTGGCCTTGGCTGGGGTCTCCCTCGCCGGTTTGGCAGCTGCGCTCGGGGCCGTTGGCCGCGGCGGCCTGGGCCTCGGCCCGTACCTGCTGATCTGGTATCACGGCGCCGTTGCCCTGATAACCGGGCTCGTCACCGTCGCGAACGTGAGCCCAACAGCCCAGGCTTGGCTGACGGGCGGGCTCAAACTCGTACTGCCGTAGCGGCTCAACCCCCGCTCGGTCTCCTCGGCGGCATCCCTGCTGGCGTGGATTGCCTTGGTGGCCCGCGTGCGGGACCGTGGCCCAGCCGGTAGCGGGCACGAGCGAATCGCCTCACGCCCCGAGGCGGTTCATGGCCCGATGATATCGACGGGGTTGGCTGCGCGTCGGGCTCTTCGCACGGTCGGTCCTCCAGCACATCGCCATCGGTTTTGCGCCTTGCGGGGCCGAGGTCTATGGCTGCACCCATGATGCCGTGGGTGGGCGCGGGGTCTCGCGGGCCATCGACTGGAGCCACACCGGGCGGCTCCCAGCGCCCTTTCTCATCGCCGGCATAGGAAACCGGGTTCGCAACAGCTCCGGGGAGCGGTCTAGACTTCTTCTGGAGGCATTCGCCCGCCTGCTGCCGCCCTGGGTTGCGGGCGGCCTCGTGCTCAACCCAGCGACCGGGCCGATCCTCGATTGGATCGTAGGTGACGGCCCCGCCTTCCGGTCGGTACCGCCCGACGGGTGGCGACCCATCCCGCCGGGCCACGCGATGCATCCGCGGAGCAGGAGGTCCGGCATGGCACGGGGCGGGATGTCCCGACTGGGGGACTTGACGTGGGCGGTGAAGCGGGTCGGGTCCTCGTCAAAGGGCCGTTCGGCGGGATGACCCGCGGTATCCTGATTGGCCGGGTCCGCAAGCCATGCGGAGATGACTTGGCCGGCCCGGTGGTAACGGCGTTCGTATCCGAGGCCACACCGCTGCGTCGCAGGACGTGGATCCGCGGGCGCAGCACGGTCGTGCGCGCAGGGGGGATGGCGCGGATTCGGCCATCGTCGTCGAGATTATCGGCGGGGGCCATGGGGCGCTTGCCATCACCCGGTCAATCCCCGGACTGATTCTGTGAGAATCAATCCTCAATCACCCATGGGTCATTTGGGCCCAATGGGTCCAACGGTGTTCCCAGGAGGTTGTGATGGTGTGCCGACCGAATCGGGCGATGCGATACGGGCGCCGCGGCAGGCGCGGATGGGCGGCGTTGCTCGGGGTTTTCCTGATGGCCGTTGGGCTCGGGGGCTGTGATGGCGACGGGAATCCCGAGGATCCGAGCGGGACCGGAGCCAACGGGACCGACGCGGCGACGAATCAAACCTTGCGGTTCGCCGGACTGGAGGCGCTCGATGACTACATGCGCCGTGCGGAGGACGATACGGCTCCGGGGGTTGGGATGGGCGATACTGAGGATGGGACGGATACGGTTTCGGCGCCGGAATTCGGCGCCCCCGGGGCGGACGCTGGCGAAGGGGCTGCGGCCGGCGGAAACGACGGGGACCATCGCTCGGATGTCAACGTCCAGGAGCGCGGGGTCGACGAGGCGGATCTCATGCGCAGCGATGGCACGGTGATCTACGCGATCGAACAGCACGGACGTATTGCCCCGCCGGGCCGGCTCGATCCCCGGCCGGAGGGGCCGGCGATCGAGCCCGCTCCCGGCGTGCCCGAGGGCTCGGAGGGGGATTCCTCGAGCGAGCCGAGCCGGGTCCGCATGATGGCCATCGGTGATCCGGCGACGGAACTCACGGCGATCGGCGCTCTGGTCCCGACCAGTGAAACGGATGCCCGAGTCGATCTGATGGGCCTTTACCTCGCTAATGCGGGTGAGGACTTGGTCATCCTGGGGGCTGGCCGGAGCGACCCCTGGTCGGCCTGGTACGAGCCTGGCTACTGGGCCTCGGAAGAAACCCTGGTGTGGTTCGCCGATGTCCGCGATCCGGACAATGCGACGCTCGAGCGACCCATGCGCTTCGAGGGCGGGCTCGTCGATAGTCGCCGGGTGGGGGACGTGTTGTACCTGGCAACCCGCTATTATCCCCCCTTGGAGGAAGCCCAGGATGGAGCGCCCAGCCGCGTCGTTCCCCGGCAACGCAGGGATGACCAGGACTGGGAGCCGTTGGCGGTCGAGGGCTGTTTCGTCGAGAACATGGACCGGGCCCGCGACCGCGGCCTGATCACCCTGATCGCCGTGGACTTGGCCGACCCGGCACACCCCCACCAAAGCACCTGCTTTGCCGGTGAGGCGCAGACCCTGTACAGCTCCACGGAGGCGCTATACCTCGCCGCACCCGATTGGCGTCCCCAGGAGAGGCTCGTAGCCGACGGGGGGGTTGCCGAGTTCAGCGAGCGGACCCTCGTCCACAAGTTCGCCTTCGAGGGGCTCGAGCTCACCTACCGAGGTAGCGGTCTGGTGCCGGGTCGCCTCGCCGATTCACCCCGGGAGGCCGCATTCCGCTTCAGCGAGCAGGGTAACCATCTGCGGGTGGTGACCGAGGCGCGCCAGTTCCCGAACTGGTTCCAACCCACCGATGGCCCCGTTGCGGTGGCGGACGACATCCCACCCGAGTCGGATGACACCACGCGTGTCGGACCGGGCGAGCCCACAACAAACGAGGCGACGCCGATCGCATCGCCGGTGCTCCTGACCATCCTCCGCGACGCGGATGGCCGGGAGGATCTGGAGACGATCGCCACTCTGCCCAACCCCGACCGGCCACAGGCCATCGGTCTTCGCGGGGAAACGCTATACGCGACGCGCTACGTAGGCGATATGGCCTATGTCGTCACCTTCCGACAGACCGATCCGCTGTACGTCATCGATCTCAGCGATCCCGCGGATCCCTATATCCGCGGCGAGCTCAAGATCGAGGGGTTCTCGGACTACCTCCACCCAGTGGGGAACGACCTGTTGATCGGCATCGGCAAGCACGCGATCCCCGATCCCGAAGGGGAATTCCGAGGGGCCTGGCTGCAAGGTGTCCAAATCACCCTCTTGAATGTCAGCGACCCGGCGAACCCGACCGAGATGGATCGTCTCATCGTCGGTGAGCGAGGCACGGAGGCCTCAGTCCTCGCGGATCACCTAGCCTTTGCGGCGCGACCGACCGCGGAGCGGACCCGTTTCGCATTGACCCTCAATGTGTACGATGCCCCCGGATTCGTATTCGATCCAGAGCGACCGTGGGCTAACCCGCCCTTCGCCCATCATGGGCTGTACCGCTTCGAGGTGGACCCGGTTGACCAACGGCTTGTGCGGCGGGATCCCCTGATCACCGGCAACGCCTTCCCGTCCGGCCGTCGTTTGCGAAACGATCGGGCCCTGCTTATCGACGAGGCTGTTCATCTCTACCACGACGGCCGTTTCTGGTCCCAGGACTGGGGTGGCGAGGGCGCCATCCGCCGTCCCTCCAAGTGACCGGCGAGAGATCGGCGCGCCTATTCACCTGGCAGCTGGGCCCGATCCCAGGATTCGGGCGGTGCGGACCGGTGGGAGGGCAGGCCGGGGCGGTGATTCGGGATACGTTCAGCGTTGCTGGCGCGGATCCATTCATAAGTTGATTTAGATCAACCCCCGGCCCGCGCCCGGCGGCTCCAAGGGCTTGTCTACGTTGACGGGGTGTGGAGAACCGCCTACTTTCTTTATTGGTCGTTCCCGGTCCAGGAGAAGACCATTAACTATCGTGGAGGTCTACATGTCCAGAAATGCCTGGTTGGCGCTACCGTTTGTCCTTGTCTTTGGGGCGGCAGTCAGCGCCGATTCATACCAGGAACCTTATAAGGTATTGAAAGGACTTATCGACGAGGTCGAATCCGATTACCTCACAGCAAGCCAACAAAATCTGATGATGATGCAGGACAACCCCGCCTACTGGACGGTTGATGACGGGGAAGCGCTTTTTTATGAGAAGCGTGGTCCAAAGAACGCCTCCCTGGAGCAGTGCGATTTCGGCAAAGGCCCCGGTGTCGTCGAAGGTGCCTACGCGGAGATGCCTCGTTACTTCGAAGACACCGGACGGGTGATGGATCTCGGCAACCGGCTCATGTACTGCATGAAGGAGTATCAGGGCTTCACGGAGGATGATCCGGCCCTTAAGCGCCATGGCAGCTCGGATTTCATGAAGATCCAGACCTACATCGCCAATGAGTCGAGCGGTTATGAGTGGGATCCGCCCCTGGAACACCCCATGGCGAAGGCCATGCGGGATGCCGGCGAGGCAATGTTCTATCGGCGGGCCGGCAAATTCGACTTCAGCTGCAACAGCTGTCATGGTGTGACCGGTCAGCGTATCCGTGCGTCCGTGAACCCCAACATGAATCGGCCTGACGAATGGACCAAGGCCATCTCCTGGCCCACCTACCGCGTCGGTCATCAGCAAGTGCGCAGCAGCCTTCATCGGCTGCGGGGATGCTATTGGCAGATGCGTCAGGGTCGGGTCCGCGCCGGTTCCGATGCCTCCATCGCCATGCTCCTGTTCTGGACCGATGCGGCCAGTGGCGAGCCCGCAATCCTGCCGGACATGAAACGCTGATGACGGCATCCACTCCAGGGGAGACTCGACGCATGCGAATCACGACCCATGCCACCACCGCCACGGTTGCCCTCGGCCTGCTCATCATGGGCTGTACATCGGTTGCACAAGATGAAGGAGCGGAGACCGCCGAGGCCCAACCCGCTGCCATGGACGATCGATCGCAATACACGGAGATGACGGCCGAGGAGTTGGCGAATCATCTGATCTTCGCAAAAGAGGGATTTCACCTGGATCAAGCGACGCAGGAGGGCGGAACGGTCCAGGATCGGTTGACCCAGGACACCATCCAGACCGCCTGTTCTCAGGTCGGTGGGACGACCCGGGCGGATCTCTCGAGCGAAACGATCAACAACGTCCTATCCGCCGCGCGGGAGATGATGGAGTATCCGGAAGGTGAGATCGCGATCGGAGACTGGGAAGAAGGCGCGAAGATCGCGAAGTCTGGCTACGGTTGGCGCGTTGGACACAAGAACGACGACCACAGTGAACGGTCTCCGGGCGGCAATTGCTACGCCTGCCACGCGATGGCACCCGGCGTGACCCATGGAAGCATTGGGCCAAGCCTTGAGGGCTACGGCGCGAAGCGGGGCCTGAACGAAGGCACCCTCAAGTACACCTACGACGTCATCTACAACCCCCACGTGTACTATCCCTGCGCGAATATGCCGCGTTTTGGCGTAAACAACGTCTTGACCCAAGACCAGATCGCGGATGTTTTGGCCTACCTGCTCGATCCCGAGTCGCCCGTCAATCAGTAGTCGATTGGCCGGCTGCTGATCGCGCGTCGCAGCCCCCGCTGAGCCACGGCTTGGCGGGGGTTTGCGTTTGGTGCGTTTGGCGATCCAACCGAGTCCCTCCCCCGACCGGTTGCCTCGTCCCGGGTTGCGCGTTGACCACACCGCCCGCTCGGCGCTCGATCAATATCAATGGGCTGTCGGATCGTCTGAGCGTCGGTGAAGTGCATCGGTCGCTTGAGCCGGACAAACCCCCGCCCACCCGGAACTCGACCCACTCCACCGAAACCGCCCCGGGATCCGACCCGATGACGCATGAGGCGGGGTATGGGGAGCCAGGGGTTGCTCAGGTTCGGAGTCGGCCTTCAGGGGCGGGGGAGGCGGCGGCCGGCGGCGCGGGTACGGGGGGCATCCAAAACGGGCGGTGGCGCTGGG
>CAYFWJ010000015.1:23810-37931 GCA_964346755.1 uncultured Ectothiorhodospiraceae bacterium | reverse complement strand
TCGGATTAAGCGAATCCCATGATTCGTAGATACTCGTCGGCACTGTGGCTCGCGCTGAAAGGGGCTGCCGCGGCTTGAAGTCGTTCCTGTGGCAACGGATTGTCCAGTGTCGTCTCGATGGCCTCGGCGAGGGGGCTGACCTGCTCAACGGGTACCAGCGGCCCGACCGCACCACCTCGTAGGGTCTCCCGTGGCCCGCTCGGACAATCGGTGGCAACCACCGGACAGCCCACGGCAAGGGCCTCAGTGAGGGCATTGGGTGACCCCTCCCAGCTCGAGGAAAGCACGAACAACGCTGCGTTGCTGAGGTAGGCGTAGGGATTCTCCGTAAAGCCGAGGAAATCGACGTCTTTGTGTACGCCGAGTCGCTTGGCCTTTTCTGTCAGTTCTTTGACCCGTTCGCCATTGCCAATGATGATGAGCCGACAGAGGCGGTTCCGACGCACGCGGGCGAATGCCGCGAGCAGCAAGGAAAAATTTTTTTGGCGCGTGACTCGGCCGATGCCAAGGATAACAGGTGGTTGATCCGGTTGAAGCCAGGGGTGATCCACGGGTCCGGTGGCTTTCTGAAGAAGCGTGGATGTTACCACGGGATTGTGTGCGACCGCGATTCGGTCTTGCGGCAGATTATAGGTGGCTACTAGGTCATCTGCAATTCCCTGAGATACCGCAATGATCCCGTCGGCCATCAAGAGATATTGGCGCTGAATCCCCACACGCCGGAAAAATAGGAGGCGTTTGAGCAGATGTCGGTGTTTTAGCATCCCGCCCATGTTCGTTATGACGCGAATGTAGATTCGTGCTGAGCTTTGGGTACGGCGTTTAGCCGCCAGGGCAGTCTCAATCCCCAAGTCTTTCGCAGTGATCAAAGCGTCCGGGGTGTTTTGGAGGAGATCGTTGGCTAGGGCGGATGTCAGGGATCGGCGTTTCTTCGAATGGAGTGCACGTAATTCGACGACTGGGTCCAGATCGTGTAGATAGGGCTTGTTCGTGTTGCCGACGATGAAATTGGCATGAATCCCGCGATGGGCGACTTCGTTGGCCAGGTTGACGAACATACGTTCCAGGCCGCCATTGCCAAAGTCAGGGATATAAAATGTCAGTTTGTCCATCGGTGGGATATCGGCATTTTTTTTATTTCCGGACCCCGACCAATAGAAACCCAACAACCCGAAGTGCTGAATTAAGGATTCCCATTGGACGGGTCATTGGCTTTGTCTTTATAGTGCCTCGGGGTGCTTGTTTCTCTAGGGCTGTTGAGTCATACGCTTGCTGCATGATGCTGTGGGTTTGGTCCCTGGGCCGAGGTGATGTTAGTGGGTCAAATTTAATTTGCGGCGGTAGGTTGTTACGCTACATTCCGAGTGGTAGCGCTTTGCAGCCATGACGAGTGCATCGGTATTCGGGGGTTGAGTCAATGTCTCAGTGACCGCTCGAGCCAAGGCTTTGTGATCCCCAACCGGGACGAGACGGCCGTATCGTCCCTCGTCGAGAATCTCACGCGGACCACTCGGGCAGTCCGTGGCGACGACGGGGGTGCCACAGGCGAGGGCTTCAATGAGTACAAGGGATAAACCCTCCCACTGGGAGCACATGACAAAGACATCCGCACGTGTGAG
This sequence comes from uncultured Ectothiorhodospiraceae bacterium, assembly GCA_964346755.1. Taxonomy (GTDB): domain Bacteria; phylum Pseudomonadota; class Gammaproteobacteria; order CAYFWJ01; family CAYFWJ01; genus CAYFWJ01. Next base: position 36,312 of record CAYFWJ010000015.1, on the reverse strand, counting down.
GACCTGATGGGGCGTGGTTGTATGGCCAGGCAGGGCTATGCGGTCGGTTAGTTGCAAATCCGCCGTTAAGCGCTCGAGGGTCCGGCGCTCCGCTCCTTCTCCGAATATCAGCAGACGAGCGTTCGATGATCGTGGGATTTGAGCGAAGGCGCGAATTAAGGTGGCAAAGTCCTTCTGTCGGGTCAACCGACCGAGACTGACGACAAGGGGTTGGGATTCCGCCAACCAGGGGTGGGCCGGTGCTGCGACCTCGGTCGTTCCAACGGTTCGGGGGATCACCGGATTGGGGATGACGTCGATGCGTTCCGGCGGAATACCGGTGATTCGAGTGACATCATCGGCCACCCCGTGGGAGACGGCGACGATCCGATCGGCACGCGGGTAAAGCAACCGCATCGGGGTGAAACGCAGCCAGCGGATCCAGGCGGGTTTGTGGCGGAGGGCCGCCGATGCGTTCGTGTGGAGCTGGATTACGACGGGGACTGATACCCCGGCGATCGCCCGAGCGATGAGTGCGATGCGGCCGGCCCGGTCCTTGGCCGCCATCAGTACCCGGGGCCGGTGGGTGCGTAGATAGTGTACGAGTCCTGGCAAGCTGGTTAGGTTATTGGCTCCGAGCCGATAGAGCGTCACGGACTCACTGATCTCGGTAAGGAAGCGGCTGCGCGCGCGGGCGATGAGTAAGTCGACCGCAACACCCTGTTCCACAAGACCGTTGACGAGGTTGACCGCGACTCGCTCGACACCACTGTTCCCGGAGAAAGAGACGAAATACGCCAGTCGGGGCGGCGACGCGGGTTCATCGGCGCGTTCACCCACGGATCGTCTCCCGGTGCTCGAGGAACCATCGATAGGTCTGTTCGATCCCCTCGGGCAGGGGGATGCGCGCTTGCCAGCCGAGATCCGTGAGCCGCGAGACGTCCATGAGTTTACGCGGCGTTCCGTCGGGTCGGCTGGTGTCAAAGACCAAATCACCCGGGAAGCCGACGATCTCCTGGATCATGCGCGCGAGCTCGGCGATGCTGATGTCCTCGCCGATCCCGATGTTGAGGATGGCTTCGTCATCGTAATGCTTGAGGAGGAAGACCGCGGCGTCAGCCAGGTCATCGACGTGGAGAAATTCACGCCGCGGCGTGCCCGTACCCCAGACGGTGACCTGGGCGTCGCCTCGCTCCTTGGCCTCGTGGATGCGGCGGATCAAGGCCGGTAGGACGTGGGCGTTCTCGAGGTGGAAGTTGTCGCCGGGCCCGTAGAGATTGGTGGGCATGAGCGAGATGACCGGAAATCCGTACTGCCGGCGATAGGCCTGTCCCATCTTGATGCCCGCGATCTTGGCAATGGCATACCACTCATTGGTCGGCTCCAGCGCTCCGGTGAGGAGGCTGTCCTCGCGCATCGGCTGCTCGGCGTATTTCGGGTAGATGCACGAGGAGCCGAGGAAGACGAGCTTTCGGACGCCGTGGCGATATGCCGCGTCGATGACGTGGGTCTGGATCTGGAGGTTGTCACGGATGAAATCCGCCGGGTAGGTGTTGTTCGCGTGGATACCCCCCACCTTGGCGGCGGCGAGGAATACGTATCGCGGTTGCTCGGCGGCGAAGAAGGCGTCGACTGCCGTCGGGTCGGTGAGATCCAGCTCCGCGGAGGTCCGTGCAATGAGTCGTCGGTATCCTTCGGCCTCGAGTCGACGATAGATGGCTGAACCGGCCAACCCGCGGTGGCCGGCGACGTAGATGGGGGCGTCGGGGTCGAGGGACACGGTGGTGGCGTTCATGGGGCTCACTCGTGATAATCAAAGGTCTTGTAGCCGGCCTGTCGAACCAGCGCATCCCGTTCGGCGGTCTTGAGGTCTTCTGTCATCATCTCTTCGACGAGTTCCCTGAAGCCGATGCGGGGTTGCCAGCCGAGCATCTCCCGGGCCTTGGTGGGATCGCCGAGTAGGGTCTCGACCTCGGTGGGTCGGAAGTAACGCGGATCCACCGCCACGATCACCCGTCCATTGGCATCGCGCCCGCGCTCCTCGATGCCGCTGCCTTCCCACGCGATCTCGATCCCGACATGCCGGGCGGCGCGGGCCACGAACTCCCGAACGGAATGCTGTTCCCCGGTCGCAACGACGAAGTCTTCGGGACGCTCTTGCTGGAGCATCAACCATTGCATCTCCACGTAGTCCCGGGCATGTCCCCAATCGCGGCGGGCCTCGAGGTTGCCGAGGTAGAGGCAATCCTGGAGCCCGAGCTTGATGCGGGCGAGCGCCCGAGTGATCTTGCGGGTCACGAAGGTCTCGCCCCGCAAGGGGGACTCGTGATTGAAGAGGATGCCGTTGCAGGCGAACAGCCCGTAGGCCTCACGATAGTTCACGGTTATCCAATAGGCGTAGAGCTTGGCGACGGCGTAGGGGGATCGAGGATAGAAGGGCGTGGTTTCACGCTGGGGGGTCTCGATGACCTGGCCGTAGAGCTCCGAGGTGGAGGCCTGATAAAAGCGGGTCTTACCTTCGAGGCGCAGGATGCGAATGGCCTCCAGAAGGCGCAGGGTGCCGAGGGCGTCGCCGTTCGCGGTGTACTCGGGGCTCTCGAAGGAGACCGCGACGTGGCTCTGGGCCCCGAGGTTGTAGATCTCGTCGGGCTCGACCTGCTGGACGATGCGGATCAGGTTGGTGGAGTCGGTCAGGTCCCCGTAATGCAGGATCAATCGCTGATCCGGGTCGTGGGGATCCTGATAGAGGTGATCGATCCGATCGGTGTTGAACAGTGAGGCGCGGCGCTTGATGCCATGCACCTCATAGCCCTTCTCGAGCAACAACTCGGTCAGATAGGCCCCGTCTTGACCCGTTACGCCGGTGATCAATGCCTTCTTCTTCATTGACGTTCTTGGCCTCAGTCGTGGAGGGGATGCCGTGGCCGTCGGATCGGACGGGATCACCGGCTTGGGGAGCCGTCTCGCAGGGCCGGGTTATCTGAGATCATCTCAGTCGCTGCGGTAGACGGACCGGCCTTTGATAAAGGTCTGACGGATGCGCCCTGACAGGCGGGCCCCGTCAAATGGGGTATTGTGGCCTCGACTCCGCAAGCGGTTGCGGTCGACGATCCAGGTTGCAAAGGGATCCACGATGCACAGGTCCGCCTGGTCCCCCACCCGAATCTGTCCTGCCGATTCGATCCCGAGAATGCGGGCCGGCCCATGGGTCAGGCGATGCACGGCGGTGAGCGGATCGAGCCGCTCCGCGTGCACGAGCGATAAGGCGAGGGACAACAACGTCTCGAATCCGGAGATCCCCGGTTCGGTCTCGACAAACGGCCCCTGTTTGGCATCGGCCTCATGGGGCTGATGATCCGAGGTAATGGCCGATAGCGTGCCATCGGCAACGAGTCGAAGCAATTCGTCCCGGTCTTCGGCTCGACGCAGCGGGGGGCTGACATGACAGTCGGTGTTGAACTCCGCGACATCGGCCTCCGTCAGGACCAGATGGTGGATCGCGGTGGATGCGGTGACCGGCAACCCTTGGAGTTGGGCGGCACGGATCATGGCCCCACCACGCGCCGTCGACAGCGGCCCGAAGTGCACCCGAGCCCCGGTCTGCTCGACGAGGGCTAAATCCCGTGCCAAGGCAACGGTTTCAGCGGCGGCGGGGATCCCGGGCAACCCGAGTCGGGTTCCGGTCTCGCCTTCATGAACGCAGCCCTGACCGGCCAGATCGGGATCGACGGGGCTGATGAAGACCGGGAGATCGAATGTGGCGGCATACTCGAGGGCACGCCGCATGACCTCGGTATTGCTCACGGGATAAGGCCCATTCGAGACGCCTAGGCAACCGGAGGCGCGCAAGGCGGCCATTTCGCTCAAGAACCGCCCCTTCAACCCCAGGGTCAGCGCCCCAAGGGTCACGACGTGGGCCCGATTGGCGAATTCCGCGCGCTCGTGGATCAGCTCGACCACCGCCGGCGTGTCCACGACCGGATCCGTATCCGGCTGGCAACAGACGAGCGTAATACCCCCGGCAGCGGCGGCATTGACCTCGCTTCGAATATCGCCCTTGCGCTCCTGACCCGGTTCCCGCAGGTGAACCCGGATATCGACGAGACCGGGCAGGATCCAATGACCGGTTGCATCGATCGTCTCGTCCACGGCCGGGTCGGGGGGCGGCGAATCGATGGCGGCGATCTTGCCGTCTGTAATCCACAGATCCGCCGGTCCGTCCCGCCCGGAGGCAGGATCGAGCAATCGTCCCCCGCGAATCTGCACTCGAGCCGGGGTCATCGCTCCACCTCCTCGTTCGGAGGGATGGGGGCCCGGCCCATGCACAGCGCCATGACGGCCATCCGCACGGCGATCCCATAGCCGACCTGTTGAAGGATGACCGAGTGGGGACCATCGGCCACCTCGGAGTCGATCTCCACACCTCGATTCACGGGACCGGGGTGCATCACGATGACATCCGGGGCCGCGCTGCGAAGTCGCTCCTCGGTGAGCCCGTAGAGCCGGAAATATTCCTCTTCGCTAGGCAGCAGGGCACTTTGCATGCGCTCGTGCTGAAGCCGCAATATGATGACGACATCGGCATCGCGCAAACCATCCTCGAGTCGCGCGTGGATCCGAACACCGAGGGCCTCGACGGTGGGGGGGATCAAGGTTCGCGGCCCGATGACGCGGATCTCGCCGACGCCGAGGATCTGTAAGGCATGGATCTCCGAGCGGGCCACTCGGGAGTGGGCGATGTCGCCGACGATCGCCACCGTCAGCTCGGCGAAGGCTTTCTTGTGTCGCCGGATGGTGAGGACATCGAGCATCGCCTGGGTGGGATGGGCATGGGAGCCGTCCCCGGCATTCAAGACGCTGATTTGTGGAGCGACGTGTCGGGCGATGTAGTGGGCCGCGCCGCTGTGGGAGTGGCGGACCACGAACATGTCGACGTGCATTGCCTCGAGGTTGCGTAGGGTGTCGAGCAGGGTCTCGCCCTTGACCGTGGCCGAGGTCGCCACATTGAGGTTGAGTACATCGGCAGACAGGCGCTTGGCCGCTAGCTCGAAGGTTGTCCGGGTTCGGGTGCTCGCCTCGAAGAAGAGATTGACGACGGTCTTGCCCCGGAGTAGCGGGACTTTTTTGACCGTCTGCTCCGTGACCCCGACGAAGGAATCGGCGAGATCCATGATCTCGACGAGGCGTTCCGGCGGGAGGCCTTCCAGCGTGAGGAAATGCCGGAGGCGACCGGCGGCGTCCAGTTGGAGATCCCCGTCACCGGCGGGGTTGGGCCATTCGATCATGGGCTCTCGTCGAGGGTTGCCTGATCGGTAGTCGAGGCCTCGATGGAAAGGGAGAGGGGATCCGGGCCATGCACGCGGATGTACTCATGGGGCTCGATGTGCAGGCTCAAACCGCAAAGATCGGCGGCGATTGGCAGTTCCCGGCCGTTGCGTTCGGCCAGAACGACCAACAGGACCCGTTGTGGGCGACCAAAATCGAAGAGCTCATTGAGGGCGGCCCGAATGGTGCGGCCGGTGAACAGGACATCATCGACCAAGATGACGTGTCGACCGTCGATACCAACGGGCAATTGCGAGGGCCGCACCTGCGGGTTCATGCCGATCCGGGTGAAGTCGTCTCGGTAAAAGGAGATATCCAAACGCCCGAGGGCATCCGGGAGGCCGAGCTCGACATGGAGCTTTTCCGCCACCCAAACGCCACCGGAATGGATACCGACCATCAGGGGATCCCGCAGCGCACCGGTCTGTATCCGCTGGCGCAGATCATCGCCGAGGCGCGCCAGTAAGGGACCGAGATCCGCCGGGATCGCGTCGCGATCGTCATGCATCAGCGGTTTCCTGCTCAGAAAGCCAAGTCTCCAGTATGACCGCAGCCGCCCGGTCGTCAACGGGTCCCCCGCCTCCCACGGTGATGGATCGGGCCGTCCAGGAGCTCAACCGCTCGTCGATGGTGAACACCGGGCGATGGAAACGGGCACCCAGCTGCCGCCCGAAACGCGCCGCGGCCCGACTCAGCTCATGCTCGCGGGCATGGCCTGGGTACGGGATCCCGACCACGAAGCCGACGGGATGCCACTCGGCGATGAGCCAGCCGATACGATCCCAGTCGGGGGGTTTCCGCGTGCGATCCATGACGAGTAGCGGCGTTGCCGTGGCGGTGAGCGGCTGCCCGACGGCCACGCCGATCCGGCGTCGCCCGTAATCAAAACCGAGGTAGTAGCGGGTTGCTGCGCCGCGGGTGTTGCGAACCCCCTCAGGCATGACCGGCATCACTGCTCATCAGGCTCAAGTCCACGCCGAGGAGGGCTGCGGCCTGCTGCCATCGGTGTTCAGCGGGCACATGAAAAAGGACCTCGTAGTTAACCGGGACGCTCAACCAGGCGTTATCGGCCAATTCCTGCTCCAGTTGACCGGCCCCCCAGCCGGCGTAGCCCAGGGCGATCAAGGCCTCTCCCGGGCCCTCGCCGTGGGCGATGGCCGTCAATATGTCCTGAGAGGTCGTCAACCCGATCTGCGCGTCGATCTGCAGCGTCGATTCCCAGGATTGCGCGGGTCGGTGAAGGATGAAGCCGTGCTCGGGCTGGACGGGGCCGCCGGCAAAGATGGGACGTTTCGCGACGTCGGGTTGCTTCGGCGAGACGTCGAGCTGCTCGAGGAGATCGCCCAGGTGGACCTCGCTCATCGGTCGGTTGATCACGATGCCGAGCGCCCCCTGTTCATTGTGCTCACAGATGTAGGTGACGGTCTGAGTGAAATTAGGATCCTCCATGGCAGGCATGGCGATCAAGAATTGATTGGTCAAGCTGTTCTGCCATGTCATCGCGAAACACCGTCGCTTGGGCTTATGACTGCAGTATAACGGAAACCTTAGCCCCCCCGTAGCCGATGGGCGAGGGTAAAGCGCCATCGGCGAATAATATGGAGTCGGGCGGCTTCCTCGCGCAACGCCTCGGAGAAGGCGGGAAACGGGGCGGCGAGTTCGACGATACGTTCGGCTGCGCGGTCTAGGATTGGCTCCCCGGAACTCCGCAGGACGCGAAGGTCCTCGACGTGGCCCGTGGAGTCGACTGTGACGCGAAGCATCAGCTCGCCGGTCAAGTCTTGGCGCCGGGCCGCCTCGGGGTAGTTCAGGTTGCCGACCGCCTCGACCCGCTTCTCCCAATCGGCCAAATACGCCGCCGCTGGGCCGTAGCGGGTTCGCGCCGTCACGACGAGGCTTTGCGGGCGGTCGGCACGGCTTGATCCCGAATCCCCGATCCGAGCCAGGAGCTCATGACCCCGAGGGGGCGGGTCTTCGGTCCCTTGTGGGGTTCCGCTCATCTCGGGCGAGGGGTTGGGCTCCGCCTCCGCGCCGGGGTGGGGTTCCTGCCTCGGGTGGGCCGTGGGCTTCGAGGGTTCCGACCGGGCAGGCCCTGGGTTATCCGATGGGGCGGTGGGAGTCACGGTTCGGTCGCGTTCGGGCGCTTCCGGCTCAGCGGAGCTCGGGCTTGCTTGCCGATCATCCCGAACCAGTAGCGTCTGGATCCCGGCCGGGGATGGCCGCGCCGACTCCGGGGCTAGCTCGGTGCGCGTGCCACCCCCTTGGCTATTATGCAGACCGAGGAAATCCGCGATCTCGGGAGGCGGCGATTCGGATTCCGGCTGGAGCACGGCCAAGTTAACCGAACCGCTCGGGGGCTCGGGCTTGGGGTCCCCCGCGGGGATCCCGAGGAGGAGACCATGGCAGGCGATCGCGATCACCAGGGCCCAGTAAAACCGTTTCATCCGCGCAGTACTCCGTGACGTTCGCCCTCGAGTCGCCTGAAACCGCTCGGGCTGGCGGCTATTGCGTCGACCGTCGGGTTTGCAATGAGGTCGAGTTCACCCATGGATCGTCAGAACGCCCGTTCGTCGGCGCTCACCGAGGCGATTCGCGGGGGATCGCCTGCAACGTGACAAGATGGGGGCACTGCGACTCGAGTCGTCGGATGACCGCCTCAGCGATCCAGCCGCTCACGCTTCCGAGCACGATGGCGAAGAGCAGTAGCCAAGGCAGTAGGTGCCATAGCCCCGGGACTGGGATCAGGACCAGATAGGCCACGGCCAACTGACCGGCGATATGGGCCTGCGCCGCGATCACGCTGAGCCCCCAAGCACTCAGCCAACGTCCGACCAGGCGGTGGATCAGCGCAAGTGCCGTGAGGCTCGCGATGGCTCCGGCCAGACTGAGGAAAAAAGTCGGGGTCAAGAAGGTCCCGGTCAACAGGCTACCGCCCAGGACACGGAGTCCTCCGACCCACAGCGCGATGTTTAGCCCGAACACGCGAAGCGCCACAACGACCAAGGCATTGGCCAATCCGGGTTTGATGCCCGGCAGGGGGCTCGGAACCGCCGCTTCGATCAGGTGGATGACCACGGCGAGGGCGGCCAAGTAGGCAATGATACGGTCATCGCGCCCAGGCTCGATCCGAGGCTCAGCCTCGTTCATCCAGCGAATCCGGGCGCGTCAGTACGTAAGGGCATCCCAATGGGTCGCTTCGGTGCCGTGTACCGTGACCGTGACGCCGTTGGGCGCGCAGGCCATGAACGCCCCGCCGTGATCGAGCCACCCCGCATGGATGCAATAACGCCGCTCACAGGGGGAGGCGCTGAAGCGGATCCGACCCGGTCCGATCTCAATCTCCGTGGTTCCAAGGCGTCCCTCGACGCTCAGTGTGTGGGTGCCGTTCAATGAGACGCGATGGGTCTCATGAGTGGCAATGCTCTTGATCTCAGCGTGGGTCGCTTGTGAACCCGTCTCCGGGCCGCTGAGGAGCAGCATCCCGACGAGTCCGAGGCTCGCCACGAGTACGACGCCGTCCCCCCAGGTGCCGATACCGGGTTGATGCGGTCGGATGGGCTGTCTCACCGGAGCGTTCGGACCTCCGTGGGGGCGTCGGTCAATACGTCGACCCGTTCGGCCATCGACGGGGTCATGACGATGGCCCCGTCCGATTGCACGACCAGGACGGCATCCACGGTGAGGCGCCGCGCGATGCGAGGCCAGTCCTCGGGGCCGGCGACGAAGAGCGCCGTTGCCGCGGCGTCCGCCCGGGCCGCGTGGTCGTCCAGCACCGTGACCGACAGGAGTCCGCGGGCCGGGCGAGCGCTCCGGCTGTCGAGTAGATGATGATAGTGCTTGTCCTTGAAGTCGAAATGGCGTTCGTAATCGCCGGAGGTGAATGCGGCTTCCCCGTCGTGTAACGATACAGCGGCAAGCACCCCATCCCCCCGTGGGTGGCGGATACCGATCCGCCACGATCGTCCCGGCCCCGTCCCGAGCCCGCGGAGATCGCCGCCCGCATTGATCAGGGCGTTTTCGATCCCGAGGCCTTGCCAGGCCTCGATGATGTCATCCAAGGCCACCCCTTTGGCGAAGCCTCCAAAATCCAACATCAGATCCGGGTGTTGGGCTTTGAGCCGCTGGTCCTGGACCCGCAGATCGGCGAGGCTGGCCGGATCGGCGCGCCAGTCCCGAAGCGCGGCCTCGCTCGGCGGCTGACGGGTTGCGTTGTCCGGGGGTTCATGAAACCCCCAAAGCGCAACCAGGTGACCGATCCCGGGATCGAAGTGGTAATCGGACTGCTGTGCCAAGGGACGGGCGGTCGCAATGAGTTCCACGAGGGACGGTGGGGCCTCGACCCACTCGCCGGATGCGAGACGATGGTTGATCTGTGCGAGGGATCCGCTGCCCCACGGTTTCCAGTTGGCATGCATCCGGCGCAGGGTCGATTCCGCCTGGCTGAAGGCCCGTTCGGCGAGCGCTTCCGGCTCGCGTATCGTCAGCTCCACGATGGTTCCAAAAACCAACAGGCTTCGCTGATGCGGGGATCCCTGCGCGTTGAACGGTCCGAGTGCGACCCCGAGCATAAGCCCGCTTGCCAGGGCTACCGCCCCCAGTGCCGGCCAACGGAATCGGCCCATGCCCCGCCTGCCGGTCATGGACTAACGGCGTCGAGTAACTGCCCAGCGATGTTCAGCCCACATTGGGCATCAAGCTCCCGAATGCACGTCGGGCTTGTCACATTGACCTCGGTGAGGAAATCCCCAATCACGTCCAGGCCGACGAAATCCAAACCACATGCCGCGACGACGGGGCCGACTTGTTCGGCGATCCAGCGATCTCGCTCGGTTAATGGACGGGCTTCGCCGCGAGCCCCGGCGGCGAGATTGCCCCGCCATTCACCAGCGGCCGGTACCCGGGCCAAGGCATAGGGGATGGGTTGGCCGGCGACGAGCAGAATGCGTTTGTCGCCGTGTTCGATGGCGGGCAGGTAGCGTTGAACCATCACCGCGCGCCGCCCCCGATCCGTCATGGTCTCGAGAATCACGCTCAGGTTGGGGTCGTCTGGGGTCAACCGAAAGATCGAGGAGCCGCCCATGGCATCCAGGGGCTTGACCACCGCCGAGCCGAGTGCCTCGACGAAGGCGCGGATGCGATCGGCTCGCGAGGCCACCAAGGTCTCGGCACAGCAGGCTGCGAATCGATTGATCGCGAGCTTCTCATTGAAGTCACGAAGGGCTTGCGGTCGATTGACCACGCGCAGCCCCGCCCGCTCGGCCTGTTCGAGAAGATGCGTCGCGTAGAGGTAATCCAGATCGACCGGGGGATCCTTGCGCATCAACAACACATCGAGATCGGTGAGTGGTTGATCCTGGCCGTCGGAGAGCGTGAACCAGTCCGTCGGATCGTCGCGCACGGTCAGGCCCCGGGTATACGCGCCGACGTGCCCATCGCGTTGATACAGGTCGCCGAGCTCCAGATACCGTACCTCCCAGCCGCGGCGCTGCGCCTCGAGGAGCATCGCCAGGGTACTGTCCTTCGCAACGGTAATCCCGTGGATCGGATCCATCAGAACGCCGAGGCGATAGCTCATGCCCCCTTCTCCGCAGCGCCAGCCCCAACCGTTGCCTCGTGCAATGCCGCGCTGATCTCCCGGGCCGCCGCGAGGACTGCGAGTCGGGCGATCACACCGTAGGCGTAGAACCGGTTGGGTTCGGCATCCGGGGATTCGTTACGTCTTGGGGTAATACATGAATCCGCGAAGGCGAGTGGGTGGAAATCCATCCCCGGCGAGTTGAGGTTCTCATCCATGCCTTTGGCGTGATGGACCCGGTAGAACCCGCCGACGACGTGGTGATCGATCATGTAGACCACCGGTTCCGCGACGATCTCGCTCGGTCCCCAGGTTTCGAAGGTGTACACTCCTTCTTGGATGAGGACCCGTGAGACCGTCTGTCCGTCTTTCGACGAAGCCATTCGGTTACGCTGCTTCCGATTCAATTGACGAAGCTCGTCGGCATCGCGAACCGTTAGTACCCCCATGCCGTAGGTGCCGGCATCCGCCTTGACGACCGCGAAGGCGGCGTTGTCGATGCCATAGGCGCGGTACTTTGCGCGTACGTCATCGAGCAAGCGCGCTGTGTTCTCAATGACGCACTCCTCGCCTTCGCGCTTCTTGAAATCGATCTCGCCGCAATTGCGGTATAACGGCTCGATGAGCCACGGATCGAGATCGATGAGTTCCGCAAAGGATTCAGCGACCTCCTGGTAGTGGGCCGCATGGCCTGACTTCAGGCGCTGACTCCAGCCGAGTGATAGGGGAGGGACGACGATTTGATCGAGATCCTCCAGTTGAGGCGGACGGCCGCCGCTCAAATCATTGTTTAACAGGACCATGCACGGGCTGAAGTCGCCGGCCCATACGGTGTTACCGCGTCGTTCCAAAGGATAAAAGGTGAGGCTTCGGCCCGAGGGGAGGTCGTGGCTCCACGGGGCTTCGAGGCCTTCGATCAGACTCCCGATACGTACCGTCAGCCCGGCGGTGCGGAGGATATCGCAGAGGGTTGCGACGCTCTCCAGATAGAAGGTGTTACGGGTGTGATTCTCGGGAATGATCATCACCCCGCGTGCCGTCGGGCAGACGCGCTCGACGGCGACTTGGACAGCCTGAATCGACAGCGGTAGGAGATCCGGGCTGAGGTTGTTGAAACCAGCCGGGAACAGATTGGTGTCGACCGGGGCGAGTTTGAACCCCGCATTGCGTAGGTCGACCGAGGCGTAGAACGGGGCCGGTGTATCCAGCCACGCTCGGCGGAACCAGTTCTCGATACGGGCCTGGTGTTCGAGGATATGCGATTCGATCGCATGCAACGGACCGGAGTTGGCGGTGACGAGATGGGGAACCGTCGCGACGGTCTCAGCCATGGCAGTAGGATCCTATGAGTCAGGGCTTTTGCAGCTTAAATGCATATCTTATCATAGGACCCCAAGAGCTGGCCTCGATCGGGCCAGGCGTCGCGTGAGCATCCCCGAACGCGTGATTGGCTGTGGGTTTATCGGTTATCGATGCCTCGATTGGATCACGATCGACCGGAGGACCAATCGTGACGGTCATGACGATTGAATAATCACAATCCATCCGATACCTTGCCAAGGCATCGCCCCACCGCCGCGGCGGACGGTATTTGATCGGTCGAAGCGACTGGGCCTGACTCGT
>CAYFWJ010000015.1:16919-23710 GCA_964346755.1 uncultured Ectothiorhodospiraceae bacterium | reverse complement strand
TCGGTCGAAGCGACTGGGCCTGACTCGTGATTGGGAGGCCTCGGCGAGGCCTGACGGGCGTCGCGCTCCCATCGTATTCGGCAGGAGTTTGACATTGTGAGCGATCTCTCGGGCTTAAAGGTAATGATCGTCGACGACAGCAAGACGATTCGCCGAACGGCGGAGAGCCTGCTGAAGCGAGAGGGATTCGAGGTGGCAACGGCCTCGGATGGCTTTGAGGCGCTGTCGAAGATCGTCGAATTTCAACCGGACATCATCTTTATCGACATCATGATGCCGCGGCTCGACGGCTATCAGACCTGCTCACTCATCAAGAACAACCAAAACTTTAAGTCGAAACCTGTTATCATGCTGTCCAGTAAAGACAGTATCTTCGACAAGGCGAAAGGACGGATCGTCGGGTCCCAGGATTACGTGACTAAACCTTTCTCCCGGGAAGATCTGATCGATGCCATCCAGGAGCATGTCAATGCCGACGGCTCGCTTAGGGGGAGCGAATCGTCCGCTTGAGCAAGATTTTCGCTGAACGACCATCGCGTCGACCTCGACTGCTTTGCCCATCTGAGAGACCTCTTGCATGGCTCATATCCTCATCGTCGAAGACTCCAACACGGAGCGTCATATCTACAAAAATATGCTCGAGAAGCATGGATTCACCGCGATTGTGGCTGAGTCAGGCGAAGAAGGGATCGAGAAGGCGAAGCAGGCCAAACCGGATCTGGTCCTCATGGATGTGGTCATGCCGGGGCTCGATGGCTTCCGTGCGACCCGTCGCCTGGTCCGGGATCCACAGACCGCCGAGATACCGGTTATCATTGTGAGCACTAAGGACCAAGAGACCGACCGGATCTGGGGGATGCGTCAAGGCGCCCGGGACTATCTGACGAAACCCGTCGACGAGAACGATCTGATTAAGCGCATCAACTCAGCGTTGAGCGGTTAACCTTCAACGGAACGTTCCATTGAAGATGGACCCAACAGTACAGGTTCGATGACTTCACCGTTCGATTTTCTGCTCGAGCTCGAGCGACAAAGCATGGAGCACGCGGCTGGGTTGCCGCGCCAGCAGGAAACCCGGCAACAGTGGGTCGGTATTGGCTTCCGTGTCGGGGATTTTCGGCTCACGGCCCCCATGGATCAGGTTCAAGAGATCATGCCTCTCCCCGAGGTGGCCCGGATCCCGGGTGTGAAGCCCTGGACGCTCGGGATCGCCAACGTCCGCGGTAACCTCATCCCGATGTTCGATTTGCACGGCTTTCTGTTCGGTACCCCGCTCGAGCAAGCGCCGACGCACCAGGTGCTCGTGTGTGAGCATAACGACGTCACGGCCGGATTGCTGGTCGACGAAGTACTCGGTTTGAAGCACTTCTATACGGAGAACCGTGAGGCACCGGATTCGGGGCTCCCGGAGCCCTTCAGGCCCTATGTCGATGGTCGTTTCCCCGACGCAGAGGCCGACGCAGAGGCCGACGATGAGCCGGCGACCGAGCGGGTGGCCGGTTGGCATATCTTCAGCCTGCATCAACTGACTGAATCGCCGGGCTTTCTCCGCGTGTCGCTCTAGCGGATTCGGCGCTTCGATCTACAATCCAACAGCAGATGTCAATAGCCCCGGTCAATCGGGTCGGCGACGGTCCTACGGTCAGCAAGGGGGAATACGAATGAGTGCAATCGGAAAGGCGGCGGGGGGACGGTTTGGCGCGTGGATGATTGGCCTCAGCGCCCTCCTCGTACTCTTTGTCGTATTGATGGCGGCGATCTTTGCCTACGTCAATATCCAGGTCTCCAACGACAACACGTACATCGACGTGGTGGGTGAACAGCGTGTCATCTACCAGCGAGTCGCCTCCTCCGCGATCCAAGCCGCAGAGGGTGAACAGGCCGCATTCAGCGAGCTCCTGCAGGCTCGGGATCGCTTTGGTGCCAATCTCAATGCCTTCCGTGAGGGCGACGCGGAACTCGGGGTCTCGGCGATGCCCTCGGTTTACGAAGAGCCCCTGGCGCAGCTCGAACAAGCCTGGCAACCCGCCAAGGCTGCCCTGGATAACATCACGAGGAACACGGAATCCTTGACGACCGTCGCGAACACCGTCGGTGACATCCGAACCGCGATCCCCGAGCTCTCGGCTAAGCTCAACGAATCCCTCGATGCGATGCGCGACGACCGGCGGATCGATCGTAATCAGGTCTATGACGCCTCGCTTCAGTTGGTACGCCTGCAACGCATCGACAGCAACCTTCGGCAGCTCCAGGCCGGGATCGGCGAAGTCGGCGCCGCGACCGATGAGTTCGGTCGTGATGTACAAAGCTTCGGCCAGGTGCTCAATGGCCTCCTGGAGGGGTCGTCCTCCCTGGGGATCGAGGCAGTCGATAACGACGCCGCCCAGGACGCGCTCCAATCAGCCCAAGAGATCTTCCAGTCCGAGGTAGCCGGAAACGTAGGCACGATCCTTGACAATGCCCCGGCGCTGTTCGAAGTGTCCAACGCGGCTCGCACTGTGGACCAGCAGACCGCTGCCATCGAAGAGGCCGCGCTCGCCCTTGAGTCCGCGGTCAAGCGCCACGTGCAGCAGATGGGCCTGGTGTCGATCGCCGGCTACGCGCTGGGTGCCCTCGCCCTGGCGGCCTTGTTCTTCCTGGGATTCATCCTCGTTCGCGACACGCAGCGACGACTCGCGGCAACGACGGAGCAGAATCGTCGGAACCAGCGCGCCATTCTGCAGCTGCTCGATGAGATGAGTAACCTCGCGGATGGCGATCTCACGGTGCACGCGACGGTCACGGAGGACATTACGGGGGCCATCGCGGACTCGGTGAACTATGCGATCGACGCCCTTCGGGAACTGGTGTCGACGATCAATACCACAGCCGTTGAGGTCTCGAGTGCCGCGGAAGAAACCCAGGCGACGGCCTCACGGCTGGCGGATGCCAGTAATCAGCAGGCCAATCAGATTGGGTCCGCGAGCTCCGCGGTAAGCGACATGGCCAAGTCGATCGAAGAGGTCTCCGAGAAGGCTTCGGAGTCCGCCCAGGTGGCGCGGAACGCCGTTTCGATCGCCGGGAAAGGAGCCGACACGGTGCAGCGAACCATCAAGGGAATGGATGACGTGCGCGAACAGATCCAGGATACCTCGAAGCGGATTAAGCGACTCGGCGAGAGCTCCCAGGAGATCGGCGATATCGTGGGGCTGATCGATGAGATCGCCGACCAGACCAACATCCTCGCCTTGAATGCGGCAATCCAGGCATCGATGGCGGGTGAGGCCGGCCGCGGTTTCGCGGTGGTTGCAGACGAGGTTCAGCGCTTGGCGGAACGTTCCAGTAACGCGACCAAACAGATCGACGCACTCGTTAAGGGGATCCAGGCCGATACCAACGAGGCGGTTATCTCCATGGAACAAACGACCACCAACGTGGTCAGCGGTGCGAACCTGTCCCAGGAGGCTGGTGAGGCCCTCGAAGAGATCCAGGGTGTATCCAACACGCTCGAAGAACTCATCGAGAGTATTTCCGAGTCGTCACAACAGCAGGCGTCGGTGGCGGCCAATGTGTCCGAAACCATGCAGATGATCCAAGAGATCACCATGCAGACCCTGGAGGGCACGAATCAGACCGCTTCGTCGATCGGCAACCTCACCGAGCTGTCGAATGAGCTCCGAAAATCGGTCGCTGGCTTCAAGTTGCCCACGTCAACCGGGGTTTACTGATCCCTCGATGCATGCGATCGGGTGAAGTCGGGATCGGAGTCGAGGCGTATCGGCGAGTCACTCGGCGAGACGCGGCGCAGGGAACGGGCGGGCCAGGGTTGGTCCCGCCCCGCTGAATGGCGAGCCGCTTGGTGGGGAGACCAGGCGCGTTCTTAAACGCAACACCAAACGCACACGAGCCCAATGGGTCACACGCCCAATCCGGGGCGGATCCTGGCATCGATGCGACGGGTAGGGCCGGATCGGCGGTCGTCATAGGCCGGCTGAACAGGTGTCTTGCGCGAATCGAACGGACGGGGGCGAATCAACGTATGAGTACTCAGCCCAGTTACGGTCAGCTGCATTTCGACGCGGTCAAGTCGAATCTCGACGCCTTGTTCGAGTCCAGCCGGCAGACGCTGGAACAGTACGCGGAGGAAGGCGGGAATCCGCAGGCCCTCCAGGAATGCAGCCAGCAGTTGAGAAACGCGGCTGGCGTCCTCCAAATGGTCGAGTCAGCGGGGGCAGCCAGCGTCGCTCAGGAAGCCGCCTCAGTCTTCGATGGGCTCTGGAATGAGACGCTCGACGCCGACGAACGATCCATCGAGGCCCTGATTCGTGCCCTCACCCAGCTGCCGAATTACCTGGACTACCTACAAGCGGGAAATGGCGAGCTTCCGAGCGTCCTGATTCCGCTGATCAACGACCTGCGGGGGCTTCGCGGCGAAGAGGTCCTGTCCGACGACGCCTTTTTTGAGCCCGACCTCAGCCTCGCACCGCCCCCGGAGAAGGCACGTGGTACCCGGGCGAGCGTCGATGCACAGGCCATCGGGAAGCTTCGCTCGGCCTACCAGGCGGCGCTGCTCGCCTGGTACAAAGATCCGACGCGCGTGGATGCCCTCCGGCGTATGTACGCGATTGCCGATCGGCTCCTCGGCATGCTGCCGCCCAGCCCAGAGGCCAGCCTTTGGTGGATTACCTCGGGCGTACTTGAGGCGATCGGGGAGCGTTCGATTCCCGTTGATCATGGGGTTCAGCGTCTTCTCGGGCGAACCGAGCATGAGATCCGACGTTTCAGTCGCGAGGGGGCCAATTTCCAGCTTGGGGACCGCGGTCGCAGCCTCATGCGCGAGCTCTTGCGACTCATCGGTCGGACGCGGACGCGGGGCGCGCGAAGCAATGCGATTCGCCGGGCCTACCGGCTCGAGCGGTTCTTCCCCGACGATCGGTTGATCCAGCGAGCTCAAGAGGCGCTCTCCGGTCCCGATCAGAGCTTGATCGCAACGGTTTCCAGCTCGATCCGCGAGGACATCACCGGCATCAAGGATGTCATCGAGGTCTTTGTTCAGCGGGATCAGCCCCAGGCGGAGGAATTGGCTCCGCTCGGTGATCGTTTGAACCGCCTGGCCGATACCGTCGGACTCCTCGGGCTCGAAGAGGAGCGCAAGCGGCTACACGAACGGGCGGGCTTCCTGAATAGCCTGATCGAGGATCATCAGGTGATTGGCCCCGAGCAGCTGCTTGAATTGGCCGGTATGGTGCTGAATCTCGAGACAGCTCTGGAATCCCTCGGGGCGGCTCGGGAGTCGGTAACGCAAGCGGCTGATGAGGCCGGGGCCGAAACGTCGGCAGACATGCGGCAGGTGCTGAAGGCGGTCGCCCAGGAGTCACTCAACGAGTTGCTCCAGGTTAAAGACAGCGTCATCGCCTTCAGCCAAGACACGAGCGATACGACGCCCTTGGGTGGGGTGCCGGAGATCATCGACCGGATCAGTGGCGCGATGTTCGTGGATCCGCTCCAGCAGATCCAATCCACCCTCAATGACTTCCGCCAGTTTCTCGCTGAGGCCGTCATAGGCCGCGCGGCGAGTCCCACCCCCTCTGTGGTCAATAAGATGGCCGACGTGGTCGCGGGTGTCGAGTACTTCCTCGAAGGGGTCATTCGGGGGCGTGGCAATCTCGGTCTCATGGCGGCTCAAACCCAGGCTAACATGGCCCAGCTATGGGAGATGTGGGGTACGGATTCCGGGGGGCAGGGCTCGACGTCGAGCGTCGCTACGAGCACGGATCCGGAGGGCGGAAAAAAAAACCGTGATATCCAAGGCCTCGGTGGGGATGCCAAGCTTGCAACCCCCGAGCGCGTCGTAGAAAAGCCCGCTCAAAGCACCCCGAGGGCTTCTGAGACGCTTCCTGCCCTACCATCGGCCGAGGGTTCGGAAAATGCCCGGGAAGCCGGCGGTTCACTGCCCCACCTGAGTCCGGATGCCGATCCCGAGGTCCTCGAGGTCTTCCTCGAAGAAGCCGAAGAAGAGATCGCCCGGATCCGAACCTATGTGATCCGATGGCGTGAAGATCCCAACGACGACGAGGCGTTGACGACCCTACGTCGGTCGTTTCACACCCTGAAGGGTAGTGGACGAATGGCGGGGGCGCAGTTGACCGGCGAATTCGCCTGGGCCTTCGAGCACTTATTGAATCGGATATTGGAGGGGACGCGGGAAGCGGATAACGCCGTCCTCGACGGTCTGGACCAGGCGGCCGAGCGCTTGCCCGCGCTGATTGCGCCGCTACGTGGCGAGGGCCCGCCGACGGATGGTGAGGCAATCGACGCCCTCCGACGATGGGCGCTCGACTATGCAGCAGGCACCATTGAAACCTCCTATGCCGGTGACACGCACCGTTCGTCCCAATCCTCAGAGAGCCCAGAGGGCGCAGCGGTTGAGGAAGGCCCATTCGACGGGGCCTCGGATGAATGGCCGGATTGGTCGATGGCGTTGGAATCCGCCCCCAACGATGCGGATCTCGGGTTCGGGGATTTTCAGTTCGGAGACCTCTTCGCGACAGGGGAGGAGACGGCGGATACGACGGAGGACGCGTCCACGGACTCGTCATCGGCCTCGGAATCGGACGAGTCCATCGGCCCCACGGACTGGGAGTTCCGGGCCGAGGACTTTGAGCTCGGTGGTTCCCTCGGGGGGCGTCAATCCTCGGCTACCGGGGAGGGTAGCACCGGGGAAGAGTCGCTCGTCGCATTGCTTCCGGACGCCGACCCGGAGGTCCTGGATATCTTTCTCGAAGAGGCGGAGGAAGAGATCGCGCGGATCG
>CAYFWJ010000015.1:0-16819 GCA_964346755.1 uncultured Ectothiorhodospiraceae bacterium | reverse complement strand
CCGGAGGTCCTGGATATCTTTCTCGAAGAGGCGGAGGAAGAGATCGCGCGGATCGCCGAGCAGCTACCCCGCTGGCGAGAGGACCCGGCCGATGACGAGGCGCTGACGACCCTCCGGCGGTCGTTCCACACCCTCAAGGGCAGTGGGCGGATGGCCGGGGCACAGCTGACCGGCGAGTTCGCCTGGGCCTTCGAGAGTCTGCTGAACCGGGTGCTCGACGGGACCCGGCCGGCGGATGCCGCGGTGTTCGATGCCCTGGATCGGGCCGCGGCGACCCTGCCGGGCCTCATCGCCCAACTCAAGGGCGAGGCCGGCCCGCAAGCGGATGTCGATGGGCTGCGCCGATGGGCCTTGGCCTATGCCGCCGGCGAGACCGACGCGCCCTATGCGGATACCGCGGGGGCTGCGGCTGAGGCACCCGAGCCCGACGCCATCCCGGAACCCACCGATGAGCCCACGGAATCCGCCTCGGGGGCGTTCACCGAGAGCGAGTGGAGCTTTAGCTTCGAGGACTTCAACTTCGACGAGACCCCGGATTCAGCGGCCGAGGACGCGGAAGGCGTGGATCGAAGCGGCGTGCCTACTGCCGTTACCCCGGCCTATCCGCCCCTGAGCGACGATGCCGATCCGGAGGTCCTGGATATCTTTCTCGAAGAGGCGGAGGAAGAGATCGCGCGGATCGCCGAGCAGCTACCCCGCTGGCGAGAGGACCCGGCCGATGACGAGGCGCTGACGACCCTCCGGCGGTCGTTCCACACCCTCAAGGGCAGTGGGCGGATGGCCGGGGCACAGCTGACCGGCGAGTTCGCCTGGGCCTTCGAGAGTCTGCTGAACCGGGTGCTCGACGGGACCCGGCCGGCGGATGCCGCGGTGTTCGATGCCCTGGATCGGGCCGCGGCGACCCTGCCGGGCCTCATCGCCCAACTCAAGGGCGAGGCCGGCCCGCAAGCGGATGTCGATGGGCTGCGCCGATGGGCCTTGGCCTATGCCGCCGGCGAGACGCACGTGCCTCACACCCAATGGGCATCCGCGACGCCGGCCCCGTCGCCGGGTCCGGTCGAGGGCGCCCCACGTCATGAGTCCTCGGAGTCGTCGTATAACCCCCTCGACCTGCCCCTGCTGCGCTCGGGAGAGACGCCGGACTATCTGAGTGCCGACGCCGATTCGGAAGTCCTCCATATCTACATCGACGAGGCGCGCGAGGAACAGGAACGCCTGGTGCACAACCTCGCCGTGTGGCGCCAAACCCCCGATGATACCGAAGTGCTGCTCAGTCTCCGTCGTTCGTATCACACCCTGCGGGGGAGCGGGCGACTCGTCGGGGCCCAGCGGACGGGTAACTTCGCGTGGACCTTTGAAAACCTGCTTAACCAGGTGATTGAAGGCAACATCCCGATCTCTGAGGAACTCTTCGAACCATTGGGACAGGCTAACACGGCCTTGAGGGAACTCATCGAGCAGCTTGCCGGCGGTCCGGAGCCGACGAGCGATGTGGCCGGGCTCATGGCGTGGGCTGAACGTTACGCGCGCAAGCCGGATTCCGGCGGCGCAACGACCGAGCCGGCCGCACCCGCCGAGACCAGTGGTTTGGATCCCGAGCTGGTGGCTATCTTCCAGCGGGAGGCGCAGTCGAACCTGGATACGGTCGCCCAGATCCTCACCGAGACCCATGATGAGGCCTTCCAGCCATCGGAGGGACTCCGGCGTTGTCTTCACACCCTCCAAGGTGGGGCCAGCACCGTGCGCTTGCCACGCGCCGCGGCCCTGGCGCAACGCATGGAAAACCTCGTGCGTCGGGCGCAAAAGGCCGAGATCCATCTGGACACGAATGCCGCCCGGACCTTGCGGGGGGGGCTCGATCTGTTGCAGCACATGATCCGTGCCCTCGATGATCAGGCGGTGGCCGAGGAGGAATGCGACGCGCTGG
Source organism: uncultured Ectothiorhodospiraceae bacterium (assembly GCA_964346755.1). Lineage (GTDB taxonomy): Bacteria > Pseudomonadota > Gammaproteobacteria > CAYFWJ01 > CAYFWJ01 > CAYFWJ01. The sequence goes on along the minus strand of CAYFWJ010000015.1, from coordinate 14,892 downwards.
AGGGACGTCTCGAGGATCTGGAATCCGCCCTGCCGACGGCCAAGGCGACGTCGACGCATTGGGGCGATCGCTTGGGCTGGGATGAATCCAACGCGTGGACGGCGAATACGGCCCAAGGTGGGCCGGGCTACCAAACGGACCGGGAGATCGCTCAGCTCTATCTCACGGAGGTGGACGAGCTGCTGCGGACCAACGAGCCAACCCTGGATCACTGGCTCCATGATCTTCACAACGATGCCTACCTGACCGAGCTGCGTCGCACCATCCACTCGATCAAGGGTGGCGCTCGGATGTTCGGGTTCGAACGCGTGACGCGCCTGAGCATCGGTGTGGAACAGTTGATCGATACGCAGGAGAATCGCCCGGACGGTACGGACCCCACCGCCTACGGAGAACTCATCCGGAGCAGCTTTAATCTGCTAAGTGAGTTGATCCAATCCCTAATGGGTGGGGCTGACGAGACGCGCTTTGCCGATTCCGTCGCCCAACTCGAGAACCGGATTGCGGGGCTGGTCGCAACCGGGACGGCCGAGGGAACCTCCACGCACGGGGGTCGGAGCGAGGAACAAACCCCGGCCATGCCCCAAGATGACGAATTGCGGGGTCTGTTCCTGGATGAAGCCCAGGAGATCCTCGACGCCTGCGACACGACCCTCAATCAGTGGCTCGGGGACACCGGGAACGGTGAACTCCTGACCCACATGCAACGGCATTTTCATACCCTGAAAGGCGGCGCTCGGATGGCTGGCCTGGGGACGATGGGCGAGCTGGCCCAGTCTCTGGAGCGATTGCTCGCCACGGTGAGCGCCGAGTCCGGGCTTGAGAACGATGCGGGACACCTGCTGCGGGAAGGGCTTGATCAGCTCTATGCCTTCATGGAATGGGTGCGCACCGGTCAGGCCGAGAACCGGGGGCCGAATCTGATCGCGCTGCAACAGCGTATCGATCGTTACACGGCCCCTCCGCCGGAGGCCGAAGCGGTCCACGTATCCCATGACGAGACCCAGTCGGATGAACTCGTCGGCCTGTTCGTGGAAGAGAGCGAAGATCTGCTCCGCGAATGCGAGACGGCCTTGGACACGTGGCTACGCAATGTCTCGGACCCGGACGCCAGTCACGCCCTACAGCGCCATTTCCACACCTTGAAGGGTGGTGCGCGCATGGCGGGCTTCGAGAAGCTCGGCGAGGCGGTTCATGCGCTCGAAAACCTCCTCGTGGCGGTTGCCGAACAACGCCTTGGGACGAGTGACGCCCTATTTCGCATCCTGCGCAGCGGCCTTGATACGGTTTCCGACGCCATCGATAACCTGCGTCAAGGGGTGGCTCCCGAGCGGGTGACGCTCGAGGCCTTGCAGCAGGAGATCACAGGGTTCATCGAGCGTCAGGGTCGCCGGTCCGTCGAGACGGCGGCGGTGCCGGAGTCCAAGGATACGCCGCCGGATCAACAGGATCCCGAACTGGTCGGGATGTTTTTGGAAGAGGTCAGCGATTTGCTTGAGTCCAGTGAGCGGACCCTGCAACGTTGGCGACAACAGCTCGACGATCTGGATGCGGCCAAAGAGCTTCAGCGCTACCTGCATACCATCAAGGGCGGGTCGCGAATGGCTGGGTTCTATTCCATTGGAGATCTCAGCCATGCGATGGAGAACCTGTTGGTGCGTCTGGCCGATGGCGTCTTGGAACCGAGCGCCTCATTGGTCGAGCTGTTACAAAACGCCTTCGATCAACTCAACCAGATGTTCGACGAGGCGCGCAACGCCCAACGGGTCAACCTGACCGCGGAGATCGTGGGGTTGCAACAGGCCCTCAACGCCTATCCGGAAGGCGTGGGAGCCCTCACGTCGTCGCCGGAAGGGGAGCCGTCCGAGCGCTCGGCCACCGCGTCGGGGTCGATGCCGACCGCGACGACCCAGAACGAGGCCAAGCAGCCGCCGAGTGCAGTCACCGAGGCCGGTTCCAGTCAATCAGCCGCCGCGTCGCGTTCGGCAGCGCCGGCGGAGCCAGCCACTCGAGCGGCCCAAGATCTCGTCCGAGTGCGCGCCGAATCCTTGGATCGCTTGGTCAACTTTGCCGGTGAGGTCAACATCTATCACTCCCGGCTCAACCAGCAGGTCAGCTCCTTCCGGCACAATCTCCAGGAGCTCGACCGGACGGTTACCCGGATCCGGGAACAGCTCCGCAAGCTGGATATCGAGACCGAGTCTCAGATCCTGGCACGGCATGAGCGGGAAGGTCGCGACTACACGGCGGAAGGCTTCGATCCATTGGAAATGGATCGCTACTCCAACCTGCAGCAGCTCTCGCGGGCGGTCAACGAATCGGTGTCGGACCTCTCCAGTATCCAGGGCCTGATGGGGGATCAATTACGGGACACCGAGACGCTTCTGCTGCAGCAAAGCCGCGTCAGTACCGAACTCCAGGACGGTTTGATGCGGACCCGCATGGTGCAGTTCAGCGGTCTGATCCCCCGGTTACGGCGCATCGTTCGACAGACCAGCCAGAGCCTCAACAAGCGGGCCGAACTGTACTTCAGCGGGGCTGAGAGTGAGGTGGACCGCAGCCTGCTCGATCGGTTGGTGGGCCCCCTCGAGCACCTATTGCGCAACGCCGTGTCCCATGGCATCGAGGTGCCGAGCAAGCGGCGTGAGGGGGGCAAATCCGAGGCGGGCTCGGTGAGCGTCCATGTGGCCCGGGAGGCCGGTGATGTGGTGGTGCAGGTGAGCGACGATGGAAAAGGCATCAACCTGCAATCGGTGCGCACCAAGGCTGAAGAAAAGGGAATGATCAGTCCCGATACGGAACTCAGCGACCGGGAGGTCATGCAGCTCCTCCTCGAATCGGGGTTCTCCACCGCGGAGAATGTCACCCAAATATCCGGGCGCGGCGTCGGCATGGATGTGGTCAACAACGAGGTCAAAGTCCTGGGGGGAAGCCTGAAGATCGATTCCCAACAGAGTCGTGGCACCACGTTCACCATGCGGCTGCCATTCACCCTGGCGATTAACGAGGCCGTCCTCATCGGGGTCGAGGGTCACAGCTACGCGATCCCACTGGGCAACGTGGAGGGCTTGGTGCGCCTCGCCAATGGGGAGTTGAAGCGGCTCTTCGATCAGGAGAATCCGCACTACGAGTACGCGGGAAACCAGTACCGCTGCGATTACCTCGGGGCCTTGTTCGGCACCAGTCAACCGTCATTTGAGCCGGAAGGGAACCATCGTCCGGTTTTGATGACCCGCGCGGGGGATCAGCGGGTCGCGCTGTTGGTCGACTCGGTCGAAGGCATCCAGGAAATCGTGGTCAAGCCGGTCGGGCCGCAAATCGGCCAGGTGCACGGCATCTCGGGGGCCACCATCCTCGGCGATGGACGGGTAATCCTGATCCTGGAGATGGGCGGGCTGGCGCACTATGCCGGCGATGTTCAAATCCGCACGGAGCAGGAGTCGGCGGAGCAGAAACGGGCCGCAGTTGAAGATGAGAAGAACACCATCATGGTGGTGGACGATTCCATTACCATCCGGCGGGTCACGGCACGGATGTTGAACCGCAACGGGATGGAGCCGCTGCTGGCGAAGGATGGCATGGACGCGGTGAACGCCCTGCAGGAAAAGGCACCGGACTTGATCCTGCTGGATATCGAAATGCCGCGTATGGATGGCTTCGAGTTGGCGAGCCACGTTCGCAACGATCCGCGGCTGCACAGCACGCCCATCATCATGATCTCCTCACGGACCGGGCAGAAGCACCAGCAGCGGGCCTTCGACATCGGCGTCAATCGCTTCCTCGGGAAGCCCTACCAGGAGTCGGATCTCTTGCGTAATATCAATGAGTTGCTCGCTGAGCCGACAGCGGCGCAGTGAAGGGCCGTCAGCGATCGGCGCGCGTCGATCGCTGAGCTTCTCCTCGAAACCGGATCGACTGCGACCTCCCGGAACCTATGGCGACTTCCTCTTCCCAGCTTCTGACTGCGCTGCTCGTTTCCCTGACGAGTGACCCCGTGCTCGTGCCGAACGCATGTGTGGCCGAGATCGTCCCCATCCCAGAGGTCGAGCCGGGGAGGCGCCGGGGCCGGGCGTGGCTCCTCGGTCAGATCGACTGGCGCGGGGTCAAGGTGCCGCTCATCAGCCTGGAGGGTCTGTGCGGCTGGGGGGTACCGCCGTACTCGGCGGATACCCGGATCGCTGTGTTCTACACGGTGAGCGGTGAAGGTAAGGTCCCGTACTTTGCGGTCATCGTGCAGGGCATCCCCCGGTTGGTTCGGCTGTATCCCGAGACGCTGTCCGAGACGGCCTCCGCCCAGATGACTTGCCCGTATATGGCCCAGACGGCGTCCCTCGAGGGGAACCCGGTGCTGCTTCCGAACCTCTTGAGCATCGAACAGACGCTCGTCCATGAGTTGGGTACCAGTTACGCCTAGTCCAGGTCCATCGTGGGGATGAGGCCTGACCGACCGACAAAACACCATGATGCGTCACGCAGTGCCCCGTCGACGTATGCTTTGGCCGCTCATAGTCCCCCCGTTCAGTGGCCCTCGCCCCAGAGCAACAAGACCCCGGCGACGGTTGCAACCGCGGCGGTTTCCGTCCGCAGGATACGTGGCCCCAGCGCAATATCCTGAAATCCGCGCCTGCGTGCCTCCGTCTCCTCGCCCTCCGTCAGCCCCCCTTCACTGCCGATCAGCACGACGATGCGGGCTTCAGGTCCCGGGTGAGCGAGCTCCAGGAGCGTGTGGGGGCTCGTTGGACTCAACACCAGCCAAGGACCGGGGGGGCCCTTGGCATCCGCCAACGACGCGGAGGATTCGAGCGATTCCCGCAGACGATCGAATGAGGTTGGGGCGGCGACCGTGGGCAGACGGGTTCGACCCGATTGTTCGCAGGCGCTGATCGCGACGCCTCGCCAATGGGCCAGGCGCTTGTCCAGCCGTTCGCCGGTGAGCTTCAGGGCACCGCGCGCCGTCTCCAGGGGGATGATGGTGCGAACCCCCAGCTCGGTCGCCTTTTGGATGGCAAGATCCATGCGGTCCCCTCGGGCCATGCCCTGGACGAGGGTCACATCGAGGCGCGCCTCCGGATCCCGGGGCCGGTAGTCGTGAATGGCCAGTTGGGGGCGACGCGCCGGACCGATCAGCTCGGCATCGTATTCCCCACCCTGGCCGTTGAAGACCGTCACGGGGGCCCCGGGCGCCAGTCGCAGCACCGTTCTCAGGTAATGACTGCGGTCGGCGGGCAAATCCACGGGCACACCCGATTGTAACGGCGCATCGAGATACAGACGCGGGATGCGCATCGGCCCGTCAGTCGCGCGTTGCCTGGTCGATGCCCGCCCGCGCGATCTCCGCGAGCCAGGCGATTTGCGCCTCGGTGATCACGTAGGGGGGCATGAAGTAGACGACGTTGCCCAGCGGCCTTAGAAAGGCCTCGTGCTCCAGACCGTAGCGGTAGACCCGGAGGCCACGCCGTTCTTGCCAGGGGTACGGTTCGCCCGAGGCCTTGTCCTTGACGAGTTCCATGGCAACGATCATCCCGTGTTGGCGCACCTCGGCCACATGCGGATGATCTCGGAATGGGGCGGTGGCCTCGGTCATGACCGTGGCGAGCCGCTGGTTGGCCCGCAGTACCGCCCCGTCCTCAAAGAGATCCAAGGTCGCGAGGGCGGCGCGACAGCCGAGCGGGTTGCCGCTGTAGCTGTGGGAATGCAAGAAGGCCCGACGCGTCTCGAAGTCATCATAGAAGGCCGCGTAGACCGATTCGGTGGTCAGGACGACGGAGAGTGGCAGATACCCCCCCGTCAGCCCCTTCGATAGGCACAGAAAATCCGGCTCAATGTTCGCTTTCTCGCACGCAAACATCGGCCCGGTTCGGCCGAACCCCGTCGCGACCTCATCGGCGATCAGATGGATCCCGTGCCGATCGCAAGCCGCCCGCGCGCGCTGCAGATACACCGGGTCATACATCCGCATGTGCCCCGCGCATTGGACGAGCGGTTCGAGGATGACCGCGGCAATCTCCCCCGCATGGGCCTCCAAGAGTTCATCGAGCGCATCGGCGCGGCGCTCAGCGAGCTCGGCGCAGGACTCCCCCGGAGCCCGTTCATAGCAGTCCGGCGAGGGGGCGATCAGGCATTCCATGAGAAGCGGCTCGTAGGTCTCCTTATAGAGGGCGACGTCGCCAACGGCCAAGGCGCCGAGGGTCTCACCGTGATAGGAGTTGCTCAGGGCCACGAATTTCGTGCGGCCCGCCTCGCCTCGGTTACGCCAGGCGTGATAGCTCATCTTGAGGGCCATCTCCACCGCCGACGAGCCATTGTCGGCAAAGCTCACCCGGGTCAATCCGGCGGGTGTCACCGCGGTCAAGCGTTCCGCCAACTCCACGGCCGGGGCGTGGGACAATCCGGCCAACATCACGTGCTCGATCCGCTCCAATTGATCCCGGATTGCCCCGTTGATGTGGGGGTTCGCATGACCGAACAGGTTAACCCACCAGGAGCTGACCGCATCCAGGTAGCGGTGACCGTCGTAGTCGTAGAGCCAAACCCCTTCACCCCGAGCGATCGGCACCGGCGCAAGGGTCTCGTGATCCTTCATTTGCGTGCACGGATGCCAGACGCGGGCAAGATCGCGGCGGACCATGTCGGCGTTCGAAGTCATAGGGCAAAACGTCAGCGATGGATATCAACGATAATCGAACGACTCAGACCGAGGGGCGCGTGTTCAAGTAGGCGCGTTCCGAACGGGCGTGCCAGGCTTGAACCTTCTCGCGGAAGGAGTGGAAGGAGTCGTGAACGCGGCGTGTCAGCGGGTCCGCCTCGGCCAGCTCGGCGACGACCTCGTCGGCGATGCGGCGAAGCCGATCCAACACCGGTTCCGGCAGGCGGCGCAGATTCACGCCATGGGTCTCGATCAGCGTATCGAGGGCCTCATTGTTGCGGGCCGTGTACTCGGCCAGCATATCCTGGTTGGCGACCCGACAGGCATTGCGGACGATGCTCTGAAGATCCGTGGGTAGGGCCTCGAGCGCCGGCCGGTGGATAAACGCCTCAAGGGTGGTGCCGGGCTCATGCCAGCCCGGGTAGTAATAGTACGTGGCCGCCTTATGCAGGCCGAAGGCGAGATCGTTATAGGGACCCACGAACTCGGTCGCATCGATCACGCCGGACTGCAGGGAGGTGAAGATCTCCCCGCCGGGCAAGGTCACGGGGACGCCACCGGCGCGTTTTAACACCTCACCGCCCAGGCCGGGGATGCGCATCTTAAGTCCCTTGAGGTCTTCGATGCGCTCGATGGCGGTGTTGAACCAACCGGCCATCTGGACACCGGTATTCCCGGCGGCCGCAGGCACGAGGTCGAAGGGTGCATAGACCTCTTCCCACAACGCCATGCCTCCGCCGTGGTACAACCAGCCGTTCATCTCCTGGGCCGTCAGCCCGAAAGGCACCGCGGAGAAGAATTGGGCCGCCGCGGTCTTGCCCTTCCAGTAATAGGATGCCCCATGGCCCATCTCGGCGGCGCCCCGTGAGACGGCGTCGAAGGCCTCCATCGCAGGGACGAGCTCACCCGCCCCGAAGACCTTGACGCGGAGTCGGCCACCGGACATCTCGTCGATCAAGCTGGCTAGCTTTTCAGCCCCGGTACCGAGGCCGGGAAAGTTTTTGGGCCAGGTCGTGACCATGCGCCATTCATAGGTCTTTTGGCTGCCCGCCGCCGTGCCGGCCGGCTCGGACGAAGTCCCCTCCTCCCGTGCGCAGCCCTGCAGTCCCCCGAGGGCGAGTGAACCCAGGCCGAATCCCACAAGATCACGCCGTTTCATGTCGGTCATGCCGTTGCATTGCTCCTCGGTTCCAGGTGATCGGATCGTGCCGCCGCCCCCCGGTGGAACCCGGGGGCGAGCGGTCGGTTAGCTGCCGGTGGTGAGGGGTTCGAGCTTGGCGTAGCCGAGCACGAGGCACTTGCGACCGTGTTGATCGAAGTTCACATGGACCCGCGTGTGGGCTCCCTCGCCCTCATATCCCGTAACCCGCCCGAGGCCGAACTTCTTATGGACCACCCGTTGACCCACTGGCCAGGGCGCATCCGAGGAGTCGGCGACACCGGTCGAGCCCGGCGGTTCGTCCTCGGGCGGGGGGGCGTATCGGGTCGATGTCACCCGGTGACGCGGCTTGATGATCTCCACGACCGACGCCGGCAACTCATCCAAGAAGCGCGAGGGTAAGTTGGCATGTTCCTGACCATGGAGCCGTCGTCGCTCGGCGTAGGTGAGATACAAGGCCTCCTGGGCGCGAGTCAACCCGACATAACACAAACGTCGCTCTTCCGCGAGCCGGTTGTCCTCGGTGATGGACATGGCGTGGGGGAACAGGTTTTCTTCCAGCCCAGTGACGCAGACCATCGGAAACTCCAATCCCTTGGCCGCGTGCAGGGTCATGAGCTGGACCCGCGGCGTGGTCTCGTCTCGGTCGTCCGATCCCTCCAGCGCGGCATTGGCAAGAAAGCCGAGCAGTGGCGTGGTCGCCCACTCATCCTCGGCGAACTCGGCTTCGTATGCCCGCGCCGCCGTGATCAATTCGTCCAGGTTCTCGAGACGCGACCGGGCGGCCTCGGAGGTGTCCCGCTCGAAATAACCGCGGAGGCCCGAGCCCTCGAGCACCGCATCCACCCAGTCGCCCAGGGGGTGACCCGCCCCCTCCTGGACCCGCAGTTCCTCGACGCGATCGCGAAAGGCCGAGACGGCGTTGCGGGCCCGCCCGCTCAGGCGATTGGCCTCGAGCAAGGTCGTCAGGGCCCGCCACCGGGAGGTACCCGCGGCGTCCGCGGCCTCGCGGATCGACTGGAGGGTTTTCTCCCCGATGCCCCGAGGAGGTTGATTGATGACCCGTTCCAAGGCGGCATCGTCGTCGGGATTCGCGATCAATCGGAGATACGACAGGGCGTCCTTGATCTCGGCCCGATCGAAGAAGCGCAGGCCCCCGTACACCCGGTAGGGGATGCCGGTCCGAAACAAGGCCTCTTCAATGGCTCGGGATTGGGCGTTGGAGCGATACAGGACGCCCACGGTGTCCAGCCCGTGTCCAGCCGCTTGCCAGGCCTGGATGCGCCCGACGACGAAGGCGGCCTCGTCTTGTTCGTTGACCGCCGCGTAGAGACGAATGGGCTCGCCAGCCCCCAGGGCAGTCCACAGTTGTTTCCCGAGGCGATCCGGGTTGCGTTCGATGAGTGCATTCGCTGCCTCGAGGATACAGCCCGTGGAGCGATAATTCTGCTCCAACCGAATGACCTCGGCGTTCGGATAGTCCTGCAGGAAACGCTGCATGTTCTCGACGCGCGCCCCGCGCCAGCCGTAGATGGACTGATCGTCGTCACCGACCACGAACGGTTGGCCCCGATCTCCGGCCAAGCGACGCAGCCAGAGGTACTGGAGGGTGTTCGTGTCTTGGAACTCATCGACCAGCAGATGCGCGAAACGCCGTTGGTAATGGTCGCGCAACGCGTCATCGCGACCGAAGAGGCTGTAGCTTGCGAGCAAAAGCTCGGCAAAATCCACGAGACCTTGACGATGGATCGCCTCATCGTACGCCCGGTAGATCGCCACCATCTGTTCGGCATAGGCATCCGCCGCTTCGACGTCGCCCGGGCGGCGGGCCTCATCCTTTTGGGCGTTGATAAACCATTGCGCCCGGCGCGGCGGCCACTTGGTCTCGTCGAGACGCAACTCCCCCAGGACCTGTTTGATGACGCGCTGTTGATCCTCACTGTCCAGGATGCGGAAATCCTCGGGCAGGCCGGCTTGTTGCCCGTGTTTTCGAAGGAACCGGTGGGCCAGTCCGTGGAAGGTACCGAGGAACAAACCCCGACCCGCCCCCCCGGTGAGCCCCAGCACCCGCTCGCGCATCTCCCGCGCCGCCTTGTTGGTGAACGTGACCGCCAGCAGGCCATGGGCGGGGATGCCGTGGTGTTCCTGCAACCAGGCTAAGCGGTGGACCAGTACCCGGGTCTTACCGCTTCCCGCCCCGGCGAGCACCATCCGGGGGGCTTCGGGGGCGGTGACCGCCGCCCGTTGGGCCTCATTGAGTTCGTCGATCGCATGCATGGCGAATCAGTCAGGTCGAGGAGCGGGTGATGCGAAGCCCAGGGCTCGCGATGTCACATTCACCACGGGCTAGGTGGTGGATACCGGCCGTCTCAGGGGTCGGACCGAGCCCCCACGCGATTGGCCTGCCAAAGGAGCACGAGCCCGATCCCGGTGAGGGCGACGGTCTGCCACGAGACGCCGAGCCACAACTCCATCGGATCGTTCCCCCATTCGGGGGGCAGGAAGACGGCGACGACGAGCAAGGCCCCGCCGGCGATGGCCTGAACGGTTCGCCGATTCGCGGCCCGGATCTCGTGGCGGATCGCCTGGAGCTCTTCCCCGTGCACCTCCATGCGGGCTCGGTTTTGGGCCAGGATCTCCAGGGCCTTGAGACTGTTATCGAGGGTCAGCGGGGCGCGCTCCATGACGGCGGGCAGGTGCCGGCGGAAGTTGCGATAGCTGGCGCGGACCCCGATCTGCTCACTCATCCACCGCTCGAGGAAGGGCTTGGCCGTGGTCCAGAGATCGAGATCGGGGGCGAGTTGGCGGCCCAACCCCTCGATGTGTAGCAAGGTCTTCTGCAGCAACACGAGCTGGGGTTGTACCTCCATGTTGTAGCGGCGCGCGGTCTGAAACAGTCGGAGCAACAGCTGGGCGAAGGAGATCTCTTTGAGCGGGCGTTGAAAGATCGGCTCGCAGACGGATCGGATCGCCGATTCGAATTGGTCCACCCGGGTATCCGGGGCGACCCAGCCAGACTCGACATGGAGTTCGGCGACCCGCTGATAATCCCGATTGAAAAAGGCGACGAAGTTCTCCGCAAGATAGCGCTGATCCGCCGGGGAGAGGGTTCCGATGATCCCGAAGTCCACGGCCATGTAGCGGGGATCGTCCGGCAACGCCGGATCCACGAAGATGTTGCCCGGATGCATGTCCGCGTGGAAGAAATTGTGCTGAAAAACTTGCGTGAAGAAGATCTCGACGCCCTTCTCCGAGAGGCGCCGCAAGTCCACGCCCTCGGCCTTCAAGGCCTCGATGTCGTTGACTTGGATGCCCCGGATCCGCTCCATCACCATCACCTCCCGCCGGCAGTAGTCCCAGTGGATCGCCGGGATGTAGAGCAAGTGGGAATCCTCGAAGTTGCGTCGAATCTGGCTCGCGTTGGAGGCCTCTTGGATCAGGTCGAGCTCATCGAAGATGGTTCGTTCGTACTCCTCGACCACCTGCCGGGGCTTGAACCGTCGGGCCTCGGGCCAATACCGCTCGATCAACCCCGCAAGGACATACATCAGATCCAGATCGCGGCGGATGACCTGCTGGATCGTCGGGCGCACGATCTTGACGACCACCTCTTGGCCATCGAAGAGCCTAGCCGTATGGACTTGGGCGATGGAGGCGGAGGCGAGGGGCTGATCGTCGAAGCGCGCGAAGCATTCCGTCACCGGCTGGCCGTAGGCCTCGGCGATGATCGCCCGGGCCCGGGCACTCGAGAAAGGGGGGACCTTGTCTTGGAGCCGCGTGAGCTCGAAGGCCACCGCGTCGGGCAACAGATCCCGTCGGGTCGAGAGCATCTGCCCCAGCTTGATAAAGATGGGCCCGAGTCGCTCCAGGGCGAGGCGAAGCCGCACCGGCCACGGGGTTGTGCGGTCCCGGAACCAGTTCCAGGGTAGGGCCTTGAGCAGGAACCGGAAGGGCTTGAGCCAGGGGATGAAGAAGATCAGCTCATCGATACCGTGGCGGAAAAAGATGAGGCTGATATGGACGACCCGTAAGGCCTGACCGACATTCGGCAGCATTCAAGATACTCGACAAGCGCCTCGGGACAACCGAACCGTTCGCATGGCGCGTTCGGTGTGGCTCAATGGCCTTCGGGTCCCGCCGGCTCGGTTCCAGGACGATCCGTTAGCAGTCGCTCGAGCCGCTCGATACGGGCCTCCAGACGGGCGACGTCGTTGCGCAGGCGCTCTCCATCCGCGCGCAGTTCGTCGGTCTCCCCCTGACTGACCGCGATGCCGCTCTCATCGGTCAGGTAGGCCCGTAGGTTTTCCTGCAGTGATTGCCTGGCGTCGTTGAACCACTCGGCAACCGCTTGACCGGTACGCCCCACCTGATGCGCCGGGAGATCGCCGAGCGCTCGAGCCAGCAACCCCTCCCAGTCGATGCGCGCATTCTTGAGGATCTGCTGGATTCGCCCGAGCAGCATCACGTCACCTTCCGAGCGAAGGCCAGCGAGCGTGGTCTGGTCCGGTTGACGCAGCGCCGAGAGATAGGCGCTTACGGGCCCGGTCAGGCTGGCATCGGGGGCCATCTCGTGGAGCCCGAGCAGGCTGACGCCGTCGGCATGAGGCGCGATGTCGACCGCCAACTCCGGGCCCTCAAGGGCCACTCGGATGACCCGCCCGTCGAGGGCAGCGAGCTCGCGCAGGGTCCATTCGTCCTGGGCCAGATAGCCGTTGATCAGCCGCTCGATCAGATCGAGCGCAGGGCGTGGCGGGCTTTGCATAACCGAAGTCCGGATCGAAAGAACGTGGGTGGCCGGCGTATCGGGCCCAGAAGCCCCCGGTGAGTCGGGCGCTCGAGTGGACACCCTCCGGGCCGGATCAAAATTTATAGCCGCGATGCAGGGCGACGACGCCCCCGGTGAGATTCCAATACCGGCAACGCTCGAATCCGACCTCTTCCAGTTGCGACTTCAAGGTTTCCTGGTCCGGATGCATCCGAATGGATTCCGCCAAGTAGCGGTAGCTATCGGCGTCACCGGCCACCAGCCGACCCATCAAGGGCAAGGCTGTGAAGGAATACGCGTTGTAGGCGCGCCGCATCAGGGGGTTGTGTGGATGGGAGAACTCCAGTATGAGGAGCTGCCCGCCAGGCTTCAACAGACGATGCATCGACGCCATGGCCCGCAGGGGGTCCGTCACGTTGCGGAGCCCGAACGCGATGGTGATCTCATGAACGCTGTTGTCAGCGAAGGGGAGCCGTTCGGCATCGGCCTGAACGTAGTCGATGTTGCCGACAAACCCCGCGTTCGTCAGACGCTCCCGCCCGCGAGTGAGCATGGCGGCGTTGATATCGGCGAGGATCACCCGGCCTTCGGCGCCGACCCGGCGCGCCAACGGCAGGGCCAGGTCGCCGCTACCGGCGGCCAGATCCAGGACGGATTGGCCCGCTTGAATCCGGCTCCGCGCGAGGGTCGCCCGTTTCCAGAGTCGATGGATACCGAACGACATGAGGTCGTTCATCAGGTCGTAGCGTTCGGCGACCGAGTCAAAGACGGCGTCGACGCGTTTCGGTTTCTCGGATTTGGAAACGGTCTCGTAACCGAAATGGGTGCTCTCGTCTTCCGCGGCCATGAGAATTTGGATCTCCTCGTCACGGGCGATAACGCGCCCCGAGGCCGGGACGCACGAACCGCGAAGCATACCAGACCGAGGGCTCGACGTCCCCGGGGTCAGGCATTGGGGTTGAATCGTCCCGGGGTCAGACCGCCACTGGCGGTGTCGGCGGACGCATCGCTGGGCGGTTTCCGTTGGTATCTGGCCTTTTCCAGTCGCTTCAGATAGTTATCCCATTTCTCTCCATAGGAGGTCCCGAGCTCGTGGAGGTAGTCCCAATCGTAGATGCCGGTGTCGTGGCCGTCGTCAAAGACGAGCTTGACGGCGTAGTTGCCAACCGGGTCGATGCGTTCGATATTCACGTCCTCCTTGCCGACCTGTAAGACTTCTTGGCCGGGACCGTGTCCACGGACCTCGGCCGAGGGCGAGAAGACCCGCAAGTATTCGCAGGGCAGATTAAAGCGCTCGCCGTCGGCGAAGGCCACCTCCAGGACGCGCGAACGCTTGTGCAGCTTGATATCGGTGGGCCGGTAAGAACTCGCCATGATGACCACTACCTCGCAATCGGCGAACAGGGGCCGTGGAACGCCGCCCTCGGGCGACGGCCACGACGATCGGATAACACATGCCGGGGCTCGAAGGCCGGGCGGTCGCACCCCGCGCGTTAGAGGATGAAGCGGGCCATATCCTCGTCGGCCACAAGGGTCCCGAGATGAGACTCCACATAAGGCCCGTCCACCTGGATCGTCGATTCCACGAGATCCGGCGCCTCGAAGGATAATCCTTCGAGCAACCGCTCGAGCACCGTGTGGAGACGGCGCGCGCCGATGTTCTCGGTCCGCGAATTGACGTGGGAGGCAATCTCGGCGATGCGCCGCAGCCCGTCGTCGGTGAAGGTGACATCGACGCCCTCGGTGGCGAGGAGCGCTCGGTATTGGGCGACCAGCGACGCCGCCGGTTCCGACAGAATGCGGACGAAATCTTGGACCTCAAGGGGTTTCAACTCAACCCGGATCGGCAGCCGGCCCTGGAGTTCGGGTATCAGATCCGAGGGCTGGGCCACATGGAAGGCCCCCGATGCGATGAATAGGATGTGATCCGTCTTCACCATGCCGTACTTGGTGGAGACGGTCGTGCCTTCCACCATCGGCAACAGGTCCCGTTGCACCCCCTCCCGCGAGACGTCTGCCCCGGCGCGATCGCTGCGCTGGGTGACCTTGTCGAGTTCGTCAACGAAGACGATACCGTTCTGCTGGACGTTGCGCAGGGCCTGTTGCTTGACTTCATCCTCGTTGATCAGCTTGCTCGCCTCTTCTTCCTCGAGGACCTTGCGAGCCTCGCCAATCGACAACCGGCGTGTCTTCGTGCGACCCGAACCCGCGTTTTGGAACATCTCCTGGATCTGGCTCGTGACCTCTTCCATGCCGGGGGGGGCCATGATGTGCATCGAATCGTTGCTGGCTCGAACCTCGATCTCGATTTCGCGATCCTCG
>CAYFWJ010000014.1:1225-38484 GCA_964346755.1 uncultured Ectothiorhodospiraceae bacterium | reverse complement strand
CCGGGTAAGCCCATCGCCGTGGAGGGCCGCATCGACCACATGGCCAACGACTTCGGTCTCCGCGGCGCGATGTATCGCCGTCCCCGGGGCGGGTGGCGAGCGAGAATCGATCCGCGCCCCGACCATACGTCGCTTCAGTTTCCCCCGATAATGGGTCCGTGCCACCACCTCTTGACCGGGATAGCATCCCTTGTGGAAGCTGATGCCGTGCCATTGATCAAGATTGACGGCTTGCGGCAGGAACAGATCCTGGCTTTCCGGAAAGATCGCCGGATGCCCGCAGAGGATGTCCAGGAGACGCCAGTTCGCCGGTCCAACCGGTGTCCCGTGGACGTTGAAGCGATACCAATCGGCTTTGGCCCGATCAAACCGCGCCAGGAGCTCGAATCGCGGGAACGGACCGGGGCGGCGAATGACGATTCGATCCTCGGTAGCGACGACCTCGTTGACCGCGGTGGGTGCCGATCCAACCACCTCATGAACCTGTTGATCTGCATCGGGACCGGATACTCCAAACCCGATCCACGAGTTCGAGACATCCTCCAAACCCACGTCCGCACGCAAGACGAATAGGCGCAGACGCTTGATCAGCGGGGCCGCCAGCCCCGCGGGAACCCGTAGCCAGTAGCCGGGACCATACTGACCCAGCAGGAAGATCGCAAGCAACCGACCTTTGGGGGAACAATACCCCGCGAGCTCCGCGTGGGCCGTGGTCAGCCGGGTGACGTCGTTCGTCAGCTGCCCCTGCAGAAAGGACTCAGCATCCGATCCGGTCACGTTGATCATTTCGTGACTCAAGGGAATCAATACATTGCCCCCCGTCGCCGCCCGACGCTCGCGTTCCGGATTACCGAAATCGGCGAGGATACCGGTGGTGGCGTCGAACTCAGCGCCGGCTTCGGCGAGGAATGCTGTCCAATCCGTCTTCATCGTCGCACCTTATTAGTGGATCGTGGTTGCCTCGATGAACCGCGATGGGTGTATCACACAACCGGGCCAGGATCGTGGACCCTGATGGGCCCCACCTAGAGATCGTCCAGCCCGAGATCGGACCAGAGGGCATCGACCCGCTCTTGAACGGCTTGGGTCATGCGCAGGGGGCGCCCCCACTCACGTTGTGTTTCGCCAGGCCACTTATTCGTCGCATCCAACCCCATTTTGGACCCCAGGCCCGGGATCGGTGAGGCAAAATCCAGGTAGTCGATCGGTGTGTCCCGGGCAATGACCATATCGCGGTCCGGATCAACTCGCGTGACCAGGGCCCAAATGACATCGTGCCAATTTCGTGCATCCACATCCCCATCCACGATGATCACGTATTTCGTGTACATGAACTGACGCAAAAACGACCAAACCCCGAACATCAGCCTACGGGCGTGCCCGGGGTATTGCTTCTCGATGGAGACGACGGCCAACCGATACGAGCAGGCCTCTGGCGGTAGGTAGAAGTCGAGAACCTCGGGGAATTGTTTTCGGAACAGGGGGACGAAGACATCGTTCATCGCCATCCCCAAGATGGCGGGCTCGTCGGGGGGCCGTCCGGTGTAGGTGCTGTGATAGATGGGGTCATCCCGATGGGTGACCCGCTCGACCGTGAACACCGGGAACTCCTCGACCTCATTGTAATAGCCAGTATGATCCCCGAACGGCCCTTCCGGCGCCGTATCGTTCGGGTAGATATGGCCCTCCAAAATAAACTCGGCACTGCCGGGAACCGTTAGCTCGCCCACACTCGACTCGCCGACCACACTCCGACTCCCCCGGAGCAGACCGGCAAAGGCGTACTCCGAGAGCGAATCGGGGATCGGAGTGACCGCGGCAAGAAGCGTCGCAGGATCTGCCCCCAAGGCCACGGCAACCGGGAACGGCTCGTCGGGATAGCGCTCGCGCCAGCGCTGATAATCGATCGCACCGCCTCGGTGGGCCAACCAGCGCATGATGATCCGATTCCGGTCGATGACCTGTTGCCGGTAGATCCCAATATTCTGCCGTTTGCCCCCCGGCTGCCGGGTGATGGTCAGCCCCCAGGTCAGCAGCGGTCCAGCATCTTCCGGCCAACATGTCTGCACCGGTAATTCGCCGAGATCCACCTCACGGCCTTCCCGACGATGTTGGCGACAGGCCGGGCTACGGGCCTTTTTCGGTGCCATATCGAGCACCTTGCGAAATAGAGGCAACTGCTCCCAGGCCTCACGCATGCCCCCAGGTGGTTCCGGTTGTCTCAGAAACGCCAACAACTCGCCGATCTCGCGCAGGCCTTGCACCGAGGTCTGCCCCATTCCCCAAGCGACGCGATCCACGCGCCCGAAGAGATTCGCCAAGACCGGGATGCGATGCCCCGTCGGCTGTTCAAAGATCAGGGCCGGCCCCGAGCGGTGCAGGACCCGCTGCGCGATCTCCGTCATCTCGAGCCGGGGATCGACCGTGGTCCGGATGCGTCTCAGGTCCCCGGCGTGTTCAAGGAGCTGGATAAACTCGCGCAGATCCGAATATTGACCCATGCTGCCCCCTAGGTTGATGGGCTTCGATCGAATTCCAATATCACCGGGGCATGATCGGACGGGCGTTCCCAACCCCGTGGCCCGCGGTCGATCGTGACCCCCCGGCAATGGGGCCAAAGCGCCCGAGAGACCAGGATATGGTCGATGCGCAATCCGCGATCGCCGCGAAAGGCTCGCGTTCGGTAATCCCACCACGAATAGGCAACCCCGTCGGGGTTTAGCTCCCGGTAACTGTCATGTAACCCGATATCTAAAAGACGCTGGAACCACCACCGCTCGTCTTCGCTAAAGAGGACGCGTCCTCCCCAAGCGGCTGGGTCGTATACGTCTCGGGCGCCGGGTGCGATATTGAAATCACCGAGGACAATAACCTCCGCCTCATTCGCGATCAGTCGCTCCAGATACGCCCTAAGGGCCTCGATCCAAGCTTGTTTATATTGGAACTTTTCACTCGTTAGCGATTCACCGTTCGGTACGTAAACATCGAGGATGTGCCACTGCCCCACCGCGACGTGGAGAAATCGCTTCTGGCCATGCACCGGCCCGAGGTTTCGTTCGTACGTGCTTATGGGCCACGTTTGCCGTACAAACACGGCCACGCCGTTATAGGTCTTTTGGCCATTCACCACGGCACGGTAACCCAGATCCTCGAGTAAACCGAGCGGGAATTGGTCATCCGCAATCTTGGTCTCTTGCAAAGCCACCAGATCCGGTTGCATCGATGCGACCCAGTGGTGCAGATGCCCCTGACGAGCCCGGATCGAGTTCACATTCCACGTTGCGATCTTGAACCCCATCAATGCCCTCGGTCAGTCATGCCGCATGGGAAACCCCGTCCCACCAAGCGAGTGGGCTTGACCGGCTGGAATGCTCCAGCCAGCCTCAGATGTCCAGATTGTTGACGTGCAGCGCGTTGTCTTCGATAAATTCCCGTCGCGGTTCGACATGATCGCCCATGAGGGTGGTAAAGATCTGATCGGCTGCGATAGCATCCTCGATGTTCACTCGCAACAGGCGTCGTGTTGCGGGGTTCATCGTGGTCTCCCAGAGCTGCTCTGGGTTCATTTCACCGAGGCCCTTGTACCGTTGGATCCCGTAACCCTTCTTGACCTCGTCCAACACCCATTGAATCCCTTCCTCAAAGCGGTTCAATTCATAGCGCTTGTTTTGATGCAGCAGATAAGCCCCTGGATTCCACAACTCCGAGACCTTTTGCCCAAAGTGGCTTAAGTTCCGATATTCGGGGCTCTTGAAAAAGAGCATCGGAAGTCGAGTCGTGGTCTCGACCCCACCCGCGATGAAGCGGATGACGAGGTAGCGGATCTCAGTACTCGTTTCCGTCGTCCATTCCACCGAAACGGTTTGATTCCCCAAATGGGCCTCGATAAAGCGCTGGATCTGGGAACGCCATTCGCTGGTCGCCTGATCGGGCTCGCCCGAGGCGAGCTCCGCTTCGCCAATCGGTGGCGTATGGGCCAGCGCCTGCAGCACCCGAGCATCATAGTATTTGCTCAACCGCTGGACGATCTTGTGGTAGATAAGATACGCCTGCATCACATCTTCCAAACCCGCACGGGAGAGGGGATCGGCCTCGGGGTTGAAGTAGAAGGTGAGGTCTTTCACGGCCAACTTCATAAAGTAGGAATCGAGCTCATCATCGTCCTTGACGTAGCTCTCGGTCTTGCCCCGTTTGACCTTATAAAGTGGCGGTTGCGCAATATAGACATACCCCAGCTCCACCAAGTCGGGCATTTGGCGATAGAAAAACGTCAGCAAAAGGGTTCGAATATGGGACCCATCGACGTCGGCATCCGTCATGATGATGATCCGATGATACCGTAACCGTTGGAGGTCGAATTCGGTCTTTCCGACACCACATCCCAACGCAGTAATCAGAGCGCTGATCTCACTGGATCCGAGGACTCGGTCGAAGCGCGCCTTCTCCACATTCAGTATCTTCCCCTTGAGCGGGAGGATTGCCTGGGTCCGACGATCCCGACCTTGTTTCGCGGAACCGCCTGCGGAATCCCCCTCAACGATAAAAATTTCTGATTCACGGGGATCTTGTTCCTGACAATCAGCGAGCTTTCCCGGGAGACCAGCAACGTCGAGGGCCCCTTTGCGCCGAGTCATCTCACGGGCCTTACGCGCTGCTTCTCGAGCCGTTGCCGAATCCAGGATCCGCTGAATGATGGCCTTAGCTTCCGTCGGGTTTTCGAGGAGGAATTGTTCAAGATGGCTCGTCGTGATGTTATCAACGATCGTTTTAACTTCAGACGAGACCAATTTGTCTTTTGTTTGCGAAGAGAACTTCGGGTCCGACGTTTTCACAGATACGATGGCTGTCAACCCCTCTCGCGTATCCTCTCCGACGATCGCTGTTTTGGATTTTTTATTAAAACCCTCCCGTTCGATGTATTGATTTAGCGTCCGTGTCAGTGCGCTTCGAAAGCCCGCCAAGTGACTCCCACCGTCCCGCTGCGGAATATTATTCGTAAAGCAAAAGATATTCTCCTGTGACCCATCGTTCCATTGCAGGGAGGCTTCCACAGACGTCCCGTCGAGCTGTCCCTCAAACGAAACGACCGTCTGGTGGATCGGGGACTTGTTCTTATTCAGGTATTCGACAAAGGCCTGAATCCCTCCTTGATAATAAAACTCGTCCTCCCGTCCGGCACGTTCGTCGACGAGCCGGATCCGGATGCCAGAATTGAGGAATGACAACTCCCGCAGTCGTTTCGCGAGGATATCGTAATGGAATTCGAGATCAGAGAAAATGGCCCCTGAGGGGTTGAACGAGATGATGGTTCCGGTTCGTTCGGTTTCGCCGATCGAATGAAGGGGGGTCTCGGGGACACCGTTAATGTATTGCTGGCGGTAGATGTGTCCGTCACGCTGAATCGTTAGCTCGAGCTCTTCCGATAGGGCATTAACGACGGAGACCCCGACACCATGCAATCCACCCGAGACCTTGTAGGAATTGTTATCGAACTTTCCGCCCGCGTGGAGAACCGTCATGATCACCTCCGCCGCGGATTTCTCTTCTTCAGCGTGCCAATCGACGGGTATACCGCGCCCGTTGTCGGCGATTGTCACTCGGCTTCCCGTGTGCAAGCTGACGGTGATCTCGTCGCAATGACCTGCCAGGGCCTCGTCAATCGCATTATCGACGACTTCAAAAACCATATGGTGAAGGCCGGTTCCATCATCGGTGTCGCCGATGTACATACCGGGCCGTTTGCGTACCGCGTCCAATCCCTTGAGGACCTTGATGCTCGAAGAAGTGTACTCGGAGTTCGCGGACATGGGGTTCAGGTTCTACCGTTTTGGTTCGTGAATTTTAACAGATTCTTAAGTCAGTCTCGAATCCATCGCGTCGGAGCTGATAGCGCTGTATGTCGGAGCGCTCCAAAAGCGGGTGCGCAATGGGGTGTGAGGAGGTGAAAAACACTTGCAGTTCTTCACTCAAATCGCCGAGCAAATCGAACAGCCGATGGGCGGTCGGTGCATCGAATTCCGCTGCGGGATCGTCGACCAAGAGGATCGGTTTTTTGCCCGTCTGTTGTTTAACCCGATCGAGTTGCGCAAGGTATAAACACAATAGAACGATTTTGAGTTGGCCTCGTGACAAGACATCCCGAGCGAGCCATGTGTCATCGACATAGACCACGAGGTCACCACGGTGGGGTCCGAATTGCGTGGTGCGGTAATCAGCCTCGCGTTTTGAAAGACGCTTTAAAAACATATCCCATGATTCATCGGGCTTGCGATTGAAGCCATCCCGATAAACTAAAGATAGGCGTGGCCCCGTCGTGAACTGGGCATACAACGTATGGAATACGTTATCGATTTGGGCAACACTTTCTTTTCTGGATTGATCAATGGCTCGCCCGACGCGCAAAAACTCGTTATCCCAGGGGGTCTTATTCAAAGGCCCCGGATAGGAGGCTTTAATATGGGCATTTCGCTGACTCAAAATCTTTTTGTAACGCTGATACCAGGAAAAGAATTCCGGGTGTGTGTGCAGAATCCCCCAATCCAGGAATCGACGACGATTCTCAGGCGGGCCACTGATGACCCGATCCACATCGGGATGGATTGCCCGGACGGGCAGCAGTCGTGTCACGGTGATGATATTGCTCAGCACCTTGCCATTGAAGCGGAAGCGAGGGCTGGAGTCGAACGCGAAATGCATCGAGGCGCTATACGCTTCCATTTGGACCTCACCATCAACCTCGGTGCAATCCTGATCCCGTTCGATCAGGGTTCGTCGATCCCGTGTCCGAAACGAATGTGCGGTGGACAAGCAGTGGATTGCTTCGAGGATCGAGGTCTTCCCCACGCCATTCGGCCCAGATAAAAAATTGAAGCGCGGTGCGGGTTCAAGGACGACCTCGTGGATCGTACGAAATCGTTTGATCTGGAGCCGCGTCAAGTGCATCTACAGGCGAACCGGCATGATCACATTCAGTTGTGAATCATCCGCTTGAATTGGCTTAACCAGGCAGGGTGTCTCGGAGTCTTCGAGTTGCATCTCGATCTCGTCCGTATCCAAGACCCCCGTCACATCGAGTAGATAGTGAACATTAAATGAGATCTCAAGCTCCGGACCTTGATAATCCACTGCGATAACATCGTTAAACGATTCATTGTCCGCGCTTCGCGATTCGAGCGATAGCTGATTAGCAGTGAAGCGAAGATGAATCGTTCGGTATTGATCGTTCGATAGAATAGCGGCCTTTTGTAGACTCTTTCGAAAGTCACTCCGCTCGATTTTCGCGGAATTTGAATTATTCCGAGGAATAACCTTGTTATAATCCGGGAACTGGCTATTAATGAGATTGGATTGCAGCGTGACGCGATCCTGTGTGAGTTCTATATGATTGCGATTGAAGCGAATGCGAACGGGGCCAGCCTCATCGTTGAGGACCTTGGTGATCTCATTCACGGTCTTCTTAGGTATCAATGCACGTTCGATCGCGCTGCGGGTTGCCGATGAGGAGCGTTGTGTCTTCGCAAGGCTTAATCGATGCCCGTTCGTTGCCACCGCCGTCAGAGTGGCGTTATCGATCTCAAGAAGCCATCCGTTGAGATACTGCCGGACGTCTTGATGGCCGATCGCATAGGCCGTTGATTGAATGAGCTTCCGTAGCGCCTGTGGATGGAGCTCGAACTCATGGGCATCATCCACCTCTGGCGCAGCAGGGAAGTCGTCCGCGGGTAGAGTGGGGAGATTAAAGGACGTCGCCCCATAGGAGATGGTGGCCCGTGTCTGGTCAACCTGCAGCGATAGCGGGTCCTCGGTATCGGTAGTCTTCACGATCTCAATGAGGCGTTTCGCGGGCAGCGTTGTCGACCCACCCTCAAGAATGCTTATCATTTCAGTTTCAATCGAAAGCCGCAACTCGAGATCGGTCCCAACCAACGTGGTGAGCGAATTGTGACAGTCCAATCGGATGTTGGCGAGGATCGGGATCGTATGCCGTCGCTCGACTGCACCGGCGACCGCATTCAAGAGTGGGCTTAGGGTCTCTTTGGGGCATTGAATCTTCATGGGCTCGATCCTTCTTATTTCTTTCTTTAAAGATAGTAGTAGTAGTAGGGGCTGTGGATAGTGTGGATAAATCGATTAAAGCTCGTGAGATCAATGGGTTATCGGTTCCAAGTTGTGGATAACTCGGTGCATAAATCTGGGGATAAGTCGATTTACTTGTGGAAAACGCACGCCGCCGCAATTTTATGCACAGGATATCCACAGCTTATCCACAACTTATTAACAGGGTTATCCACAGGCTTCAGCCTGTCAGTTTGCGCAACAGGAGCTTGTAATCCTCCTCGATTTGAGGATCACTGCGTCGAAGCTCATCGACCTTGCGACACGCATGGAGTACCGTGGTATGGTCACGGTCCACAAAACGACGGCCGATCTCCGGGAGGCTGAGCCCCGTCAGTTCTTTAGCGAAGGCCATGGCCATCTGGCGCGGCCGGGCTACCGACCGGACGCGTCGCGTGGAGAGCAGATCGTTGACGCGAATGCCGTAGTACTCGGCGACGGTGCGTTGGATGGCTTCGACGCTGATGAGGCGTTCACCGATCTTGATGATGTCTTTGAGTGCCTCCTTGACGAAGTCAACCGTGATCCGCCGGCCGGTCATCTCGGCATTCGCTTGCACTCGATGGAGGGCCCCTTCGAGGTCGCGGACATTGGAGTGGATGTTCTTGGCGATCAGGAAATAGATCTCGTCCTCCAGTGTGAGGCCCATGCGCTCGGCCTTGCTCTGCAGGATAGCGACTCGGGTCTCAAGCTCGGGGGATTCGATGCCAACCGTCAGTCCCCAACCGAAGCGGGACTTGAGTCGTTCCTCCAGTCCTTTGACCTCTCTCGGATACCGGTCGCTGGTCAGAACGATTTGCGAATAGCCTTCGAGCAGGGCGTTGAAGGTGTAGAAGAACTCTTCCTGGGAGCGATCCTTGCCGGCGAGGAATTGCACGTCATCGATCAGCAAGGCATCGAGATTTCGATAGTAGCTCTTGAATTGATTGATGGCGCCGTCCTTGAGTGCTTTGACCATATCGCCGATGAACCGCTCGGAATGGAGATAGGCAACCCGCGCCTGGGGGTTGCGGGAGCGAATCTGATTACCGGCGGCATGGATCAGGTGGGTCTTGCCAAGCCCGACATCACCGTACAGGAATAGCGGGTTATAGGTGTGTCCTGGGTTCTCGGTCACCTGCAGGGTTGCGGCTTTGGCGAGCTGGTTGGATTTCCCTTCGACGAAATTCGCGAAGGTGTACTCCGGATTGAGATTGTGCACCACCGGCTGATTATGGGTTAACTGCCCCTCGAATCGCGGTTCTTCGGAGCGTTCGGGGGAGGTGCCGCCGGGATTCGAGGGTTCGCTTGGGCGCACGGTCTGAGTCCCGATCTCGAGTTGTACCGCGATGTCGGTCGTGTCGTGCAGCTCCCGGGTAATCTCTTGGATCCGTTCGATGTAGTGTTGTTGAACCCAGTTGAGGACGAATCGGTTGGGCGCGAGGAGGCGCAACCGGTCCGTTTCTTCGATACTCTGCAAAGGGCGTAACCACGTATTGAGTTTCTGTTCGGACAGCTCGCTTCGGAGTCGCTCCAGACAGTTTTGCCACAGCATCAATGGCTTTCCCTTCAAGGTTGGTGGATGGAATCGTCAGCGGATGCGGTGATGATGAATCCCTGGGGGCAAGCGGGTTCCTTCACCGACATCCGCGCGCTCGATGGTGGGGCGCTTTTGCTTAGGCGCGACGAATCACGTATCCTAACGCGTTTATCGTGTTCAAGCTCAAGTTCATCGAGCCAATCCCATGAAGCGCACCTATCAACCTAGTAATCTCCATCGTAAGCGAACCCACGGGTTCCGAGCGCGCATGTCGACCCGGGGTGGCCGGCAGGTGCTCAATGCGCGGCGTGCGAAGGGACGTCGACGTCTGTGTCCGTAACGCCGATGGGGACCCTCGTTGCGGATTCGGATTTCCGAGGAGCTATCGGCTCCTCGAGGGATACCAATTCCAGCGGGTGCTCGGCCGAGGGCAACGGTTCAACGTATTCCCGCTCCGAGTCGCGTATCGCCTGAACGAGGTCGGTCACGCGCGGCTCGGACTGGCCGTATCGCGCCGTGTGGCTCGCCGAGCGGTCGACCGAACTCGAATTCGCCGAGTTGTCCGGGAGTCATTCCGATATCATGCGGATCGAATCCCACCGTATGATATCGTCATAAACCCGAGACTAGAGGCGATCTCATTGTCTTCGGCTGATCTGTCTGACTCACTGCGCCACGTCTGGTCGCGCATGATGGCTGAGGCCTAGTCGGATCCGTGTGGGTGTCTCGTTGTGTCTTTCTCCGCGCGGAGTCGTCCGCGATCTCCCGGCGACTACTCCGTTCGATCCGCCCCACGCGGCGGCCAACCTCCCGGTCCATCACGACTCCCTAGCCATCCGGAGCTCACGGGTTTATGGATTTACAACGTATCGTGTTGTTCAGCGCGCTCGCGATCCTGTCGCTCATGTTGTGGGAGGCTTGGCAGCAGGACTACGGACCGCGCCGCGAGGCCGCTCCACAATCGACGACATCTCAAGAGGTCGATGCCTCCACGCAAGGGTCGGATGCCGCGCCGGCGGGGGGGCCGCAAGACGTTCCTGAGCCCGTGGTTGACGATGTTCCCGATGTCACGGGGGCGCCCGATGCGCCCCAGCCGAGCGTCGGGGACGCGGCTCCCGCCCGTGACCTCATCCGCGTGACAACGGATCGCTTTGAGGCGCACATCGATCCTCAGGGTGGGACGTTAGTCCGTACGGCGCTGGTGGATTATCCGGTCGATCTGGACCAATCGGGTCAGCCCTTACGCCTGCTCGAGCAGACCCGGGAGCGGTACTTCGTCGCCCAATCTGGGCTCCGCGCCCTGGATGCGCCGGCTCCCGATCACTACGCCACCTACACCGCCGAGCGTAGTCGCTACCGACTCGAGGATGGGCAGGAGGTGTTAGAGGTCCCGTTGCGCTGGCAAGACCCGGAAACCGGCTTGGGGGTCACCAAGGTCTATCGGTTCCAGCGGGGTCGCTACGCCGTCGACGTCGAGCATCGGGTCGAACTCCCGGACTCCGCGGAGCAAGCCTGGGTCGGCAGTCAATATCGGCAGCTGCAGCGCAACCCGGCCACCGCCGGCGGAGCGAATTCCGCGTTCCTGCATACCTACACAGGTGGGGTGCTGCATACCGACGAAAACCGCTATCAGAAGATCAACTTCAATAAGCTGGCGGAGGGTTCCCTGGACGAATCGGTCGCCGACGCCTGGATCGCCATGATCGAGCATTATTTCGTGGCGGCGTGGGTGCCCGAGCGGGCTGATGAGACCAACCGCGCCTACAGCAATGGCCTGCAGCGCCCGGGCGTGGGGTCGGTTTATACCCTCGGGTTGATCTCCCCGACCCAGACCGTCGAGCCCGGGAGCTCGGGCCGCTTTCGCAGCACCCTCTACGTGGGGCCTAAGATCCAGTCGCGTCTGAGTCCGCTCGCCGATGGACTCGAACTAACCGTGGATTACGGCTACCTGACGGTGCTCGCCCAACCACTTTTTTGGTTGCTCAACAAGATCCACAGCGTGCTCGGCAACTGGGGGGCGGCTATCCTGATTCTGACGCTGCTGATCAAGCTCGCCTTTTATCGGCTGTCCGCGGCGAGCTACCGCTCCATGGCCAAGATGCGCTCGGTTCAGCCGAAACTCCAGGCCTTGAAGGAACGCTACGGGGATGATCGGCAACGGATGAACCAGGCCTTGATGGATCTCTACAAAACGGAAAAGATCAACCCCTTGGGGGGCTGTCTGCCGATCCTCGTCCAGATCCCGTTCTTCATCGCCCTCTACTGGGTGCTCCTGGAGAGCGTCGAGCTTCGTCATGCCTCCTTCCTGTGGGTCCAGGATCTCTCCAGCAAGGACCCCCTGTTCATCCTGCCGGTGCTCATGGGGGTGAGCATGTTCTTGCAGCAGAAGATCAGTCCGGCCCCGCTCGATCCCGTCCAACAGAAGGTCATGATGGCCTTACCGATCGTCTTCACCGGGTTCTTCGCCTTCTTCCCGGCGGGGCTCGTGTTGTATTGGTTGGCGAACAACGTGTTATCCATTGCCCAGCAGTGGTACATCACCCGTCAGATGGAGGGGAAGACGGCCAAAGCCGGGGCCTCGTAGCCGATCATGCGGCTGGTGGCGACGGACACCATCGCGGCCGTCGCCACCCCGCCGGGGCGGGGTGGCGTCGGTATCGTACGGCTTTCCGGCGATTCCGTCCCGCGGCTTGCCCACGCGCTACTCGGGTTTATGCCGAGTCCCCGGCAGGCGGTCTATTGTGCCTTTCGCGACCGGACAGGGGCGGTCATCGATCGGGGGATCGCCTTGTACTTCCCGGCGCCCGCCTCGTTCACTGGGCAGTCGGTCTTGGAGCTTCATGGCCATGGCGGGCCGGTCCTGATGCAGTTGCTGATGCGTGAAGCCCTGACGCAGGGGGCTCGGGCCGCCGAGCCGGGGGAGTTCACTCAGCGTGCCTATTTGAATGGTAAATTGGATCTGGCGCAGGCTGAAGCGATTGCCGATCTGATCGACGCCGAGACCGAGGCGGCGGCTCGGGCAGCGCAGCGCTCCCTGGACGGGGCCTTCTCCGAGGCGGTTTCCGAGTTGGCGGAGTCCCTGCTGGCGGTCCGGGTGCAAGTGGAAGCGGCCCTGGATTTCTCGGACGAAGACCTGGAGGACATGTGGTCCCCCGAGGCGCTTGCCGAGACGCTGGGCGGGATGCGGGAGCGCATCGCGGCGATCCAGCGCGAGGCCGCGCAAGGTCGGTTGCTCCGAGACGGGATGACGCTGGTCATCGCGGGGCCCCCGAACGCCGGGAAGTCGAGCCTTCTGAATCGGCTCGCGGGGCATGATGCCGCCATCGTAACCGATATCGCCGGGACCACGCGGGATGTCCTTCGCGAGACGGTACAAGTCGATGGGTTACCCGTTCATATCTTGGATACAGCCGGTCTGCGCGAGACCGATGATCCCGTCGAGCAGGAGGGGGTGCGCCGGGCCTGGGAGCAGGTCCGCTCGGCGGATGGCCTATTGTTCATCGAGGATGTCACCGAAGTCCAGGCGGTTCGGGCGAGTGCCGAGGTGGCCGAGACCGATCTCAGCGCTCGACTCCCCGAGTCCACCCCGCTCTTGCATGTCTGCAACAAGATTGACCGGATCGACGCCACGCCTCGGATCGAGCCCACTGATCGGGGTTGGCGGGTCTATCTCTCGGCCCAGACAGGGGCGGGCGTCGAGCTCCTGTTTGAACGCATCAAGGCCCTGGTGGGCTTTCAACCGACGGGGGCCGGGGTCTATAGTGCGCGGGAGCGTCATCTCGAGGCCCTGCGGGAGACGGCGGAGTCCATCGATCGGGCCTTGGCCCTGGCCGGTCCTAGCCTGGCTGGCGATTGGGTTGCCGAAGAGCTCCGCATGGCCCACGAGGCCCTTGGGACCATTACCGGCCGGACCACGCCCGATGCCTTGCTGGGGCATATCTTTTCGAGCTTCTGTATCGGCAAATAATGCGGTCGCCCGCGCGGGTGGCTGGAGTCGACGGAAGGAGGCGCCTCGATGCGACCGTCTGAGATCAAGTCCATCCTGTCCCGCGAGTTCCAGTCCTTGGCGCGGGGCTGGCACACCCCGACGATGCTGTGGGGGCCTCCGGGGGTCGGTAAGTCGGATATTGTGCGACAGGTCGCCGCCGGTTTCGGAGTCCCGGTGCTGGATATCCGTCTGTCCCAATTGGATCCCACGGATCTGCGTGGGATCCCATTCCGCGTCGACGATCGCGTGGAATGGGCGATCCCCACGATGCTCCCGGATGCCGAACGCCATGGCCCGGAGGGGATCCTGTTTCTGGATGAGCTGACCGCGGCGCCGGTTAGCGTGAGCACCGCGGCCTATCAGCTGGTCCTCGATCGACGATTGGGGGATTACCGGGTGCCGTCGGGCTGGATGATCGTCGCCGCCGGCAATCGCCACAGCGATCGGGGGGTGGCCTTCAGCCTGCCCACCCCCCTCGCGAATCGATTCGCCCACTACGACATGGAGGCGCATCTGGGGGACTGGTCCCAGTGGGCCATGGAGCACGGGATCGAGCCGAAGCTCGTGGGCTTTCTGTTATATCGCCCGGAGCGACTCTTCGAGTTCGATCCTGCGCAGAATCCGGTCGCCTTTCCGACGCCTCGATCGTGGGTCTATGCCGATCGGGCCCTCAAGAAATTTGCGGGGGAATCGGCGCTGCGTGATGAGGCCCTGGCGGCCTGTGTCGGGGCCTCAGCGGCCTGGGAACTGCGGGCGTTCTTGGATCACATGGAGGCCCTGCCCGATATCGAGGCCATCCTTCGGGGGGAATCGGTGGCCGTCCCCTCCGCGTTGGATCTTCAATACGGGGTGGCTGTCACCTTGGCTCGGCGCGGGGTTGAACGGGCCGACGACCCCGACGGCCAGGCCTGTCTCGAGGCCATCCTGAGCTACGCCGGGCGTCTTCCCCAGCACGAGGTCGGCGTGATGCTGGTGGCCGAATTGGTGCGGGGCTTGGGACGCCGCGTCTTCGCCCTCGAGGGCTTTAGCGAGTGGGCGGAGGTGGTGGGCGATCTGCTGGTGGATACCGGGCCCGCGTCATGAATCGTCCGCGGGAACAGCAAGGGATCGAGCGGCGCCTCGCGCGGGCCCGTAGCCGACTCATCTTGGATCATCCCTTCCTCGGGGCCTTGGTCCTGCATCTGCCCCTCGTGGAGGCACAGGGGACGTGGTGTAGCGGCTTTGCCACTGATGCGCGAGCCATTTACTACAACCCAGATTACGTCGGGAGCCTCTCAGTGGATGAGACGGCCTTTCTCCTCGGCCATGAGACCCTGCACTGTGCCCTGGGCCACTTCGCCCGCGGCGAGCATCGTCTCGTCCATCGTTGGAATGTGGCCTGTGATTACGCCGTCAATGCCCTTTTGGTGGAGGCGGGACTGACGCCACCCGCCGGTATCCTGTACCGGGCGGATTGGGCCAATCAGAGCGCCGAGGCGATCTATCATCTCTTGCCGAACGACCCCGCCGAGTCGCCGATCGACCATCACGCCTTTGAGGGGAGGAGGCCGCGACCGGTCCCGGCCTCCTCGGAGGCCGGGACGCGCGGTGATATGCTGACCCGTGGGAAGGCCTCGGGGGCCGAGGACACCCCGCGCGAGGCGGCATCCGACCCGTCGGAGGTCGCTGTGTCGGGGCCGTCATCCCGTGATTCCGCCGGAACCCCACCGGCCGTCGATCCGGGGACGGCTGCCGCACTGCGCCGTCAATGGGCCCAACGGGCGGCCGCGGCGGCTCGCAACGCCCGGGGTCACGCCCGTTCGGACCGTCTCCTGCGGCGCCTGGGCGAGACCGGCCTGGTGCCCCAGGTCCCCTGGCCCGACGTACTGGCCCATTACCTGACCCGAGTGGCTCGGGATCGCCATAGCTTCCGGCGGCCGACGCGCCGTGAGGGCCCGGCCATCCTGCCGCGCTTGGCGCATGAGCGGACCGAGCTCGAGGTGGTGTTGGATACCAGTGGATCGATTGGGGCCGCGGAGATGGGGCGTTTCCTGGCCGAGCTCGAGGCCTTGATGCGTCTCCTGCCGGCGCAGGTGAGGCTGCACGGTTGTGATGACCGGCTTAGCGATCAGGGGCCGTGGACATTCGAACCGGGGCAGCGGCTGGAACCCCCCGAGCGTATCCGCGGTGGCGGGGCGACGGACTTCCGACCCGTCTTCCGTTGGATCGCCCAGCAGCGCGCGGGGCCCGATGCCCTGGTCTATTTCACGGATGCCCAGGGTATCTTTCCCGACGAGCCGCCGGACTATCCGGTGCTCTGGCTGGTGAAAGGGCCGGGAGCGGTTCCTTGGGGGGTACGGATCCCGCTCAATTGAACGACCCAGTCCCGCGGGTCGGGCTACATGCGTTTGAGCAGGGCCCGGATATGGGGGATGTGGCGGCGGCTCACTTCGAGTTGCTCGTCGATCTCTTTGAAGAGCACCGCTTGATGGCCTTCGGCGGTCTTCTCGAGCCCGTTGATGTAGGCGATGGCCACCAGGGCGTTGCGGTGGATGCGCACGAAGCGATCGCCAAATTCTTGTTCAAGGTTCTTCAGGGGTTCTTCGATCAGGATCGAACCGTGCCGGTGACGGACGTTGACGTATTTTTGGTCGGCGTGGAAGTAGTAGATCTCATCGAGCGGGATGAGCTCCAAATTCCCCCGAAAGCGTGCGCAGATATGGCTGCGGCTGCGCTTCTCCGTGTCGCGTTGTTGGTCGAGCGCGGCGAGCTGCGGGCGGGTTAATCGCCGGGCGATGGCGAGGGCGTGTTCCAGGTGTTCCCGCCGGATCGGCTTGAGGAGATAGCCGATCGCCTGGGTCTCGAACGCCTCGAGGGCGTGGTCGCTGTAGGCGGTGGCAAAGATGACAGCTGGCGGGGTCTCGAGCTCCGCGAGGTACCGCGCCGCTTCCAGGCCGTCCATGCCCGGCATGCGGATATCCATCACGACAATATCGGCCTGCAGCTCGTTTTGTTTGCGCAGGGCCTCCTTACCATCCGCCGCCTCGCCCTCGACGCGGTAGTCGGGCAGGGCCTGGATCAGGCGAGCGATGCGTTCTCGGGCGAGTTGTTCGTCGTCGACGATCAGTACCTTCATAGGGCGTGTCTGCATTGAGATGGACCGGGCGTGGGTTTCCGGACCCGACGCCGACGGAGGGCCAGAACGGCCGTCCCGGGATCATACAACCCATCGGGATGGATCGGGAAATGGGCATGGCCCGTCGCCCCAGGGTGCGATGGGGGCGAATTGCGTGTTTCACGGGGCATGGCGTCGATAGGGCAGTGTCAAGTAGACATCATAGCTATCCGGTTCGGTGCAAATGACAAAGCGCGCTTGATCGGCATAGGCGATTGCAAGGCGTTGCCGGATGTTGTCTTGGGCCATGCGGTTGCCTTTGTGACTGCCGTAGGCTCGATTCGGCTGAACGGGATTGTGCACGGCGAGCGTGATGCGATCCGCTTCGAAGTGCCCGTCGATGATCAGGGAACCCCCTTCCGGTAGGGGTTGGATCCCGTGATAGATGGCGTTCTCGACCAGGGGTTGAAGGATCAGGGTGGGGATGACCGCATCGGTGGGAATGTCAGCGATGCGCCAGCGGATCTGCAGGCGCGGCCCCAGCCGCAGCTCCTCGAGGCGCAGATAGCGCCGCGTGATGTCGAGTTCCTCCTCGAGGCTCACCCAGAGCCGTTCGGACAGCGTCGCTCGAAACAGATCCGCCAGGTCTTCGACAGCCGCTTCGGCCTGCTCGGGTCGGGAGCCGATCAGGCTCGCAATGGTGTTCAGACTGTTGAAGAGGAAATGGGGGCGGATCTTCGCTTGCAGGGCCTGGTACTGGGCACGGGCCTGGATCTCGAGGTTCTTGCGCCAGCGGTATTGGGCGTGGGCGTAGCGCAGCATCGCGACGCTGATGAAGGCACTGATCGCGGTATTGCGGAGCACGAATTCCCCGAGCTGCTCATGTACCTGGGGCCCGAGGGCAAGGATGGACGGGGTCCCATAGGCAAGATAGCTCAGGAGCACGGTCAAGGTCGGGAGGATACTGAAGGCCAAGGCGATCGCCCAGGCCGGTCTTAGGACCCGTAGAAGCGGCCTTAAGAGGCATAGCAGCCCGGCGCTCAGTAGGACCAGGCCCTGGGTGAAGACCGTCACAAGGACTAGACGCCCCCAATCGAAGGGGTGCGGGCTGATCGGAACGACCGCCAAGAGCAGGGCGACGAGTTGGGCCAGGGCCATGACCGAGAGCAGCACCCGGAATTGGCAGAAGTCCGGGAGGGATGAATCCTCCGCGATCGATGGCGGGAAGGTGGCATGGGACGGCATAGATGATCCGGTCGGCTGGGCCGCGGCGTGAGGAATGATCGGATGAACCTCGCGCGGTGGCGAGGCGGTCCGGCGGGTTCGGGGGTCGGAGGACGGGGGGTCATACCCGTCTCGATGCCCGTCGGTAATCGAACGGCGAAGGGTACTGACATGAGCTCCGATTCCGATGTCTCCGCACTGTGGGGTGGGCGGTTCCGCGAACCCACCGATTCGTTCGTGCAGCGGTTCACCGCCTCGGTGGCCTTCGATCGGCGCCTCTACCGCCAGGATATCGCCGGTTCCAAGGCCCACGCACGGGTACTCGAGGCGGCGGGTCTGTTCACGGCAGCGGAACGAGCGGCCCTCGAGGGGGGGCTCGATGCCCTCGGCGAGCGGATCGCTGCGGGTGATTTCCCGTGGGACGTCGGTCGCGAGGACGTGCACATGAACCTCGAGGCCACACTCACCGAGGAACTCGGGGACCTGGCCAAACGCCTGCACACCGGACGCTCCCGCAACGATCAAGTCGCGACGGACTTGCGCCTATTCGTGCGCGAGGCCATCGACACGTTGCGGGGCCAGATCCATCAGGTCCAAGAGGCCCTGTTGGATCAGGCGGAACGACATACGGCCACGATCCTGCCGGGTTTGACCCATCTCCAGGTGGCTCAGCCCGTTACCTTCGGTCACCACTTACTCGCCTGGTTCGAGATGCTCGACCGGGATGCCCAGCGGCTGGCCGATTGTCGGCGTCGGCTCAACCGTTGCCCCCTCGGCTCGGCGGCCCTGGCCGGCACCTCGTTCCCCTTGGACCGGCGGTTGGCGGCGGACCTGTTGGGGTTCGACGGGCCGACGGCGAATTCCCTCGATGCCGTCAGCGATCGCGATTTTAGCATCGAGTTCGTGGCGGCGGCCGCTCAGGTCATGACCCATTTGTCCCGTTTCAGCGAGGAGCTCATCCAGTGGTCATCGCCCTTTTGGGGCTTCGTGGAACTCCCGGATCGCTATTGCACCGGCTCCTCCATCATGCCCCAGAAGAAGAACCCCGATGTCCCCGAGCTGATCCGGGGTAAAACCGGGCGGGTCAACGGTCATCTGGTCGGTTTATTGACGGTCATGAAGGGCCAGCCCCTGGCGTACAACAAGGATAATCAAGAAGACAAGGAACCGATCTTCGATACCGTCGATACCCTCTCCGATTGCCTGCGGGGCTTCGCCGACCTGGTGGCCGCCTTGGAAGCGCGACCGACGGCGATGCGTGAGGCCGCCCGCTCCGGGTTTTCGACGGCGACCGATCTCGCGGATTACCTGGTGCGCAAGGGAGTCCCGTTCCGGGATGCCCATGGGCTCGTCGGGCGGATCGTCGCTTATGCCGCGGATCAGGGCCGGGGC
Source organism: uncultured Ectothiorhodospiraceae bacterium (assembly GCA_964346755.1). GTDB lineage: Bacteria > Pseudomonadota > Gammaproteobacteria > CAYFWJ01 > CAYFWJ01 > CAYFWJ01. The sequence continues at coordinate 19,152 of CAYFWJ010000014.1, read as the reverse complement.
CTGGATGAACTGAGTGTGGCCGAGATGCGGGCATTTTCCGAGGGGATCGAGGCGGATGTTCAGGCCGTGCTGACGGTGGAGGGATCCGTCGCCTCGCGGACCACCTGGGGGGGGACGGCCCCCGAACGAGTGGCCGAGGCGGTTCAAGAGGCCAGAGGCCGTCTCGCGCGCCGTCTGAGCGAAGGCGTGGACGGGGGGCCCCCCTAGCCGCTCGTATTCGAGCGGTAGGTGCGATTCAGTGCCTCTTCGAAGTGAGTAAAGGCATCGAGCAGATAGGGGAGCCAACGTTGGCAGCGCTCGAGGTTGCCCTCCTGGCTGGCCCGTTGGATGTCCTGGGCGATCCGTTGCAATTGATCGGCCCCGATGGCCACGCTGCGGAGCTCGCGGGCGTGGTTGCGGATCGCCCCGGCCCGCTGTTCCTCAATGGCGGTACGCAGCCCCTCGACGTGGGGTTGGGTCTCCGCCAGGACGTCCTGGGCGAGCTCGGCGATCCGCCCCGTATCCGCCTCCTCGGCGGCCTCGAAGAGTTGGCGATCGAGGACCGTCTCCCCCCAAGCCACCTGCCACCAATCCCGCTCCCGCACCAGTTGGCGTAGGTCGTCGAGGGCCTCACCGAGCTCCAGGGCCAACTGGTGGCAGCGATCCGGTTGATTGGATTTGGCCGCCGTCTCCAGGCGCTCGGCCAGTTCTCGAAGCTGCGATCCCTGGACCGTGATACCCATAATGTCTTGGGCGAGATACCCGATTTGCGCCGGATCCCAGGACTGGATCGCAAGCGTGAGTTCGGCGATGTAGCGGGGTAGCTCATCGAGCATCGTCTCGAGGAAATCCTCGAGCAATGCGGCATCCCGGCCGATGAGTTGGGCGAGGTTCGGCCCCATGATCTGGTGGGTCGTCTTGGCCCGTGGGTCGTTAGGCGGGGTCTCGGGGTCGGAGGCCGCGGGTTCGGGCGGCGGGGTTGGCTCGGACGCATCGTGCTTAACCTCCGGCTCGAGCTCCCCCTCCAGAACCTCCCGGACTTGGGCGAGCCATTCTTGTTGGGCCGGGTTGAGTACCCCGTGGCGGAGATCGTCGAAGCCCTCCAGCAGCTCCAGGGCCTTGGCGGCCCGTTCGGATACCGTCGGCCCCGAGGCAGCGGTCGCTTGGGTGCGCAGACGATGCCGCGCCACCGCCAGGCGGGCAGCGAGATCCTCCGCATAGACCGGTGTTAGCAGGAAGTCGTCCGCGCCCTTTGCAAGGACCTGGTCCGGGTCCCCCGGGAGTCGTTGCGCGACCACGAGGATGAGGTACGGGGTGGCGCCCCCTTCGCGGGCTCGGACCAGGGAGCTCAAGCCCTGGATAACCGGGCGATTCCATTCCAGGAAGATCACCTCGGGGAGCGGCGGATGATCCGGGATTCGACTCAACACGCCCTCACCACTCGAGAGGAGCTCGACCTGGTGGCGCCCCTCGCCCAGGTGACGCTGAAGGGCGAAGCGGGTTGCGCGGTCGCTGTGACCCACTACTATCTTCATAGGAGCCCCTCCATCAGGGTTGGGTTGGTGGTTCGGCCGATGTGGCTCGATGCGATCCGTTGACCGATTTTAGTCCCATTCACTCGAACGCACCGGGGCGCTCCGTTGCCGGGGATACGCCCGCTCGGACCAGTGGGTCGTGGGTAATCGGGGGCCCAAGGCGATGGGACGATGCGCGACATAGACCCAACCCCAACGCATCCCACCCGTCATGAGCCAGATACGCCAGAGGCGCCGGCGATAGACGTGGGGATGGTCTTCCAGGGCGTCCAGGCGGAGCCGCGTCCGGGCATCGATGACGTACAACTCGCCGTGGATCCGGCCGGTGCCCGGACAGGCATAGGGGAAGCCCGGGCCGCCGTGCAGCACCAGACCCCATACCCAAGCCGTTTGCGGCCTAAAGCCCTGGAGTAGCGCGTGATTGGCTTCCCCTCGTTTGAGCGTCCCATAGACGAAGACCGGAGACGTCATAGCCACCTCAGTATCGGGCATGGCGGGCTCGAGATCCCCCGGGGATCCGCCGATATCGCGGCATTGTTACGGGTTCCTCCGCTCTTGAAAAGACGACTTGGGGCGTTAAGTCCCGCATTCGGCACGCGATCGGCGGGGGTCGACTCCTCCGATCCCGATTCCCCGGTATTCGCTGAGGTCCTGCGATGAACCTCGAAAAGATCGTCTTCGGTTTCTTTATCCTCTTGGCCTTGACCCTCAACTTCGGCTTTTTCTGGGGCACCATCGACGAGCCGGCGCATCATAACGTCTACGAGCTCTTTGCAGCGGTGGTGGTCAACCTGATCGCCACTGTGCTGAAGATGGGCGAGCGCACCCAGATTGGGGCCTTATTGCTGGCAACCAGCCTCGTTGCCGATCTGCAATTGATCGCAGCTGCGATCACGTGGGGGATGGCGAGTCATATGCAGGGTGGGGACATAACCCCGGCGGCGATGGCAAGCGTGGTGTCCTTGGCGGGTGGCGCGTTGCTGGCCAATCTGGTCTCGGTGGCCTTGTTGCTCATCGAGAACATCACGCTACGTCGCTAAGCCCATGACCGGTAGCCTCGCCCTGATCTTGCGGCGGATGCGGGCGCCGTTGATCACACTCATCGGGGTCTATGCCATTTCCATTCTGGGGATGGTGTTGATCCCGGGGCGAGCCGGTCAGGGGCTCGATTTTCTGCATGCCTTCTATTTCGTCAGCTATACCGCGTCGACCATCGGGTTCGGTGAGTTGCCGACCGCCTTCTCGCCGGCCCAGCGATTGTGGGTCAGTTTCTCGATTTATCTCACCGTTATTGCCTGGCTGTACGCCATCGGCTCCATCCTCAGCCTGCTGCAACATCCGCTCCTGCAGATGGCGTTTACGCGCGAGCGGTTTCAGCGTCGGGTGCGCGGCCTGCGCGAACCCTTCTTCATCGTCTGTGGGCATGGCGAGACCGGGCGGTTGTTGGTGCAATCCTTGGCCCGGCGACGTTGGGCGGCGGTGGTCCTGGATATCCAAGCCGAACCCATCTATACCCTGCAGCTGGCCGAGTACGGGGGCAGTGTCCCGGCGCTCCAGGGGGATGCCAGTCGGTCCGAGAACCTCGTGGCCGCGGGACTCCATCATCCCGCCTGCGCCGGGATCATTGCCTTGACCGATGACAACGGGGCCAACCTGCACATCGCCGTAACAAGCAAGCTCCTGCGTCCCCAGCTGCGGGTGATTGCCCGCGCCGACGACCACGATGTCCAGGCCAATCTCGAATCCTTTGGCACCGATTATGTCATCAATCCCTTCGATACCTTTGCCGACCGACTCGCGATGGCGGTGGAATCACCGCGGCTCCATCAGCTCTACGAGTGGTTGACCGGTGTGCCGGGTACCCCGTTGGCCGCGCCTTCGAGCCCACCGCGCGGGACCTGGATCCTGTGCGGTTTTGGGCGATTCGGCCAGGCGGTCCACCGCTTTTTGGATTACGAGGGGGTTCGGTTGACGGTCGTCGAGGCGAATCCGGAACGCCACCACTGTGAGGATTTTTGCGTGCTCGGGCGGGGTACCGAGGCGGTGACCCTGCGGGAGGCCGGGGTACGGCAAGCGGCCGGGATCGTTGCGGGCACCGATCAGGATGCGGATAACCTCTCCATCATCCTGACCGCGCGTCAAGAGAACCCGGCCTTGTTCTCAGTGGCTCGCCAGAATCGACGCGACAACCGGGATTTGTTCCTGGCGGCGCATCTGGATCTCGCCATGGAGCCAGCTCTGACCCTGGTTCGGAGCATTATCCCGAAGATCACCACGCCGCTATTGGCAGACTTTCTGCGATTGGCTCGACACCAGCGCCGTCGTTGGGTCGAGGCCCTGGTGGGGGAACTTGCCGGTGAGCTCGCCGATACCGTGCCGGATATCTGGGCTGTGGTGATCCAGGAGCGGACGACACCGGCGGCGATGCAGTGGCTGGCGACGGGACAGGCCCTGCCCTTGGCCTATCTCTGGCGGGATGGGGCTGATCGGGATCAGCGCCTTCCGGGGCGGGTCCTGATGCGGCGCACGGCCGACGAGGACCGTCTGTTACCGACGGATGATGAGGGAATCGCGGTGGGGGACCAGCTTCTGTTTTGTGCCCCCGCCGCAATCCAGGGCCGGGTACGCTGGACCCTGACCCATGCCGAGCGCCTTCATTATCTTGCGACTGGGGACGACCGCCCCCAAGGGTGGGTGTGGCGCTGGCTTACCCGTCGCTATTCGAGGCCGGGTTATCGGGGTGAATCGGCCGATGGGGCGGATCCGGCGAGTAGGCACCAATCCTCCTCGTCGTCGACCCAGGCCAACGCGGACCACGGGGCGTAGGCCGCCGTCACGGCCTCCACCTGGTCCGCCAGGATACCGCTGATCACGAGGTGCCCCTGCGCGGCCAAGCGGGGGCCGAGCGTGGGGGCGAGTTCGATCAATGGGCCGGCCAGGATGTTGGCAATAATGAGTTCGAAGGGGGCGTCGGGGCAGGCCTCGGGCGACCCCGTCTGGAGATGAGCCGGGGGCACGCCGTTGCGTCGGCCATTCTCCCGGGTGGCCTCGCAGGCCTGGGGATCGATGTCGATGGCCCAGGCCTGCGAGGCCCCGAGTTTGAGGGCTGCGACGGCGAGGATCCCGGAGCCGCATCCGTAGTCTAGGACGCGTCGATCGATGGGCGGCTCGGCGGCGAGCCAGCGCAGACAGAGCCGGGTGGTCGGGTGATTGCCGCTGCCGAAGGCCAACCCAGGGTCTAGGATGAGGTTGATCGCCTCGGGATGGGGCGGCGGGATCCAACTCGGGCAAACCCACAATCGCTCGCCGAAGCGCTGCGGGCTCGTATGGCTGCGCCCGGCCCGAATCCAGTCCTGATCCGGCAACCGTTCCACCGCCACGGCATCCCGTGGCAGATCGGCGAAGCGTTGACCGAGCCGGATCAGCACCTGTTCGACGGCGTTTTCTTCGGCGAACAGGCCGATCACCCGGGTGGAGGGCCACAGGGGAAGCTCCCCGGGCGCGGGTTCCAAAAGGGGGTGGTCGGCCTCGTCTTCGAGGGTCACCGAGCGTGCGCCCGCCTCCCACAGCACCTCTTCCACCCCGTCGACTTGAGCGGCGGTCGCGCTGACCGAGATCTGCATCCAACCTGCGGCATCCATTGGATTGATTCGCCTTGCCTGCGGCTCGCCGTTAGAGGGCGAGCTTGCGCTCCAAATAGTGGATGTCGGTTCCGCCGCCCTGGAACGCGGCATCCTTGAGGATCTGACGGTGCAGATCGATATTGGTTTGAATCCCGTCCATGAGCAACTCGTTCAAGGCCCCTGTCATCCGGCGGATGGCCGAGTCCCGGTTCTCGCCATGGGCGATGAGTTTACCCACGAGGGAATCGTAGTACGGGGGCACGTGGTATCCGGAATAGACGTGGGAGTCGATGCGGATGCCGGGGCCGCCCGGGGCATGATAATGGCGGATCTCACCCGGTGAGGGTACGAAGCGGCTCGGATCCTCGGCGTTAATCCGACACTCGATGGCATGCCCCCGGATCTCCACGTCCCTTTGTCGGTACCGCAGGGATCCGCCGGCGGCAACCCGAATCTGTTCCTTCACCAGGTCGATCCCGGTCACCATCTCCGTCACCGGATGTTCGACCTGGATCCGCGTATTCATCTCGATAAAGTAGAACTCGCCGTTTTCGTAGAGGAACTCGAACGTCCCGACCCCCCGATAGCCAAGCTTGCGACAGGCCTCACTGCAGCGTTCCCCGATCTTCTGACGCTGCTTGGCGGTGATGCCGGGCGCCGGGGCCTCTTCGAGGACCTTTTGATGGCGACGTTGCATCGAGCAATCCCGCTCTCCCAGATGGATGACATTCCCCTGGCCATCGGCGAGTACCTGGATCTCGATATGCCGAGGGTTCTCGAGGAACTTCTCCATGTACACCGTGCTGTCGTTGAAGGCGTTGGCCGCCTCGGCACGGGTCAGAGAGATCGCGCTTAAGAGGTTGGCTTCAGAGTGGACAACCCGCATACCGCGGCCGCCGCCCCCGCCCGCGGCTTTGATCAGTACCGGGTACCCGATGTCGCGGGCGAGTCGGTAGATCTCCTCATAGTCGTCGCCGAGCGGGCCGTCTGACCCGGGTACGCAGGGGACCCCGGTGCGCTTCATCTCCCGAATCGCGGATACCTTGTCCCCCATCAAGCGGATCGTCTCCGGCTTGGGGCCGATGAACACGAAGCCGCTCGATTCCACCCGTTCGGCGAAATCGGCGTTCTCTGCGAGAAAGCCATAGCCCGGGTGGATGGCGACTGCGTCGGTCACCTCGGCCGCGGAGATGAGGGCCGGCATATTGAGATAGCTCTCGTTCGCGGTATGTGGTCCGATACACACCGACTCATCGGCCAGTCGGACGTGCTTGAGATCCCGGTCGGGTTTGGAGTGGACCGCGACGGTCTTGACCCCGAGCTCGTGGCAGGCACGGAGGATGCGCAGGGCGATCTCTCCGCGGTTGGCGATGACGATCTTCTCGAACATGCGGTTTACGGCTCATCCAGGCGGAGGCGAGCGAGGCGGGCCTACGGGCCCGGGTCGGCGGTGTATCGGGGCCCTTACTCGATCACGAACAGCGGTTGGTCGAACTCGACGGGTTGGCCGTTCTCGATCAGGATGGCCTTGATCACACCGCTGACATCTGCCTCGATCTGGTTGAGCATCTTCATCGCCTCGACGATGCAGAGGGTCTCACCGGCATCGATCGATTGGCCGACTTCGACGAACGGACGCGCCCCGGGGGAAGGGGCGGCGTAGAAGGTCCCGACCATTGGTGACTTCACCACATGGCCGCTCGGTGTGTCGTCTTCGGCGGCGGTCTCGGGCACCGCCTCGGGGGCCGGTTCATAGCGGTGCGTCGGCCCGGAGGGCGCGCCGGCCTCACCCGCGACGCGGGTCGTGGGCGCCGGGACTGTGCCCGTCGTTCCCGGGGCCGCAAGGCGTGAGACGCGGATGGTTTGTTCCCCTTCGCGGATCTCGATCTCGGCGACGCTCGATTCGTCGATCAGATCGATCAGCTTCTTGATCTTTCGGATATCCATGCACGCCTCACCGGCTACGAACTGGAACGGATGTGGTGCAGGGCCGCCGAGAGCGCGAGGTCGTAGCCCAAGGCCCCGAACCCGGTCACGACGCCCGCGGCGATATCGGAAAAATACGAGTGGTGGCGGAACGATTCTCGGGCGTGCACGTTGGACAGATGGACCTCGACGAACGGGATGGCGACGGCGAGCAGGGCATCCCGAAGGGCAACGCTGGTATGCGTGAAGGCCGCGGGATTAAAGATGATGAACCGCACCCCCTCGTCGGCCGCTGCGTGGATGCGGTCGATGAGCGTCGCCTCACTGTTGCTCTGACGGCAGGCCATCGTCAGGCCGGCGGTCTCGGCTGCATGGGTCAGACGGGTCTCGATGGACGGCAAATCGGTGTGACCGTACTGCTCGGGTTCCCGAGCCCCCAACCGGTTGAGATTCGGCCCGTTGAGCAAGAGGATGTCGGGCATTCGCGCTCCTGGAAACCGACCTCGATGGGCGGTCCGTGACTGGCTCGGGTGCCATCATTGGATCGTCTAGAGGGCGGATCGGATGATGGCCTCCGCCTCATCCCGGGTGATCTCCCCCTTGTGGCGCTCGACGATAGACCCTTGGCGGTCCAGAACGACCGTATACGGTAGGGCGCCCACCTGGTTGCCATAGGCGCGCGCGAGGGCGATCGCGTCGGTTTCCCCGACCAGAACGGGGTAATTGATCCCGATCTCGTCCACGTAGTCCACGACCTTGGCCTTGTCATCGATCGCCACGCCGACGACGTGGACCGACCGATCGGACCAGGCCTCATGGAGCTCGATCAATGCCGGGATCTCCCGTCGGCATGGCGGGCACCAGGTGGCCCAGAAATTGAGGACAACGATCTGACCCCGCCAATCGGCGAGGCTCCGCATCTCCCCCGCAAGATCCGGGAGGCGGATGGTCTGTCCCCCGGATGGTGCGGGATTGTACCCCACCTGAGGCGACGATGGCGATGGCGATGGCGCGGCGGTATTCGGGTCGGGTCCGGGGTCGGCGCTGAGGCGATAGGCGCCGTAACCGGCGATGGCGGCCCCGGCAATGGCCGCGATGGGGATCAGACGCATCGAAGATCGACGGTTAGCCATGACGGTTCTTGATCTCGTTGACGAGGGATTGGAAGTCATCCGGGCCTTGGAATCCGATCACGCGGTAACCGGATAGCTCGTCGCCATCCGGCTCGAAGAACAGGATGGCCGGTGGGCCGAACAGATCGAAGCGCTTCAGGAGGGCACGGTCTGCCGCATCGTTGGCGGTCACGTCGACCTGCACCACCCGCACCGGCTCCAGCGCTTGGATGACTCCGGGGTCAGAAAATGTGGCGTGCTCCATCTCTTTGCAGGTGACACACCAATCCGCATAGAAATCAAGCATGGTGATCTGCCCCGCGGCACCGGCCTCGTCCAGGATGCGGTTCAGCCCGTCGTTATCGGCGATCGGTTCAAAGGCCAGATGGTCTGGCACCCGTTCTTCGCCAGTTACCCCGGCGGGTGCGCGGGTCGAGGCGGCCGTGAGCCAGGGAGACGCCGGCTCGAGGACGCTCGGTCGGCCGCCGGCGAGGCTAAGTAGGACCAATAGACCATAGAGAACCAGGATAATACCGAGGCCCTTCCAGAGGAAGCGCCATGGGCTACCACCAGCCGGGACCGGCTCGAGGGCTCGCATGTAGATGCCGCTCAGGGTGGCGAGGAGGCCGACCAACAGGGCGGTCATCCAGGTGGGGACGACCCGATCCAGGATCCACACGGCCACCGCGAGGAGCAGCACCCCGAAGACGGCCTTGACCGCATCCATCCAGCCGCCGGCCTTCGGTAAGAGCTTGCCGGCCGAGGTCCCGATGAGGAGCAAGGGCCCCCCCATGCCCAGGCTAAGTGCGAACAGGGCCGTGCCGCCGAGGACCGCATCCCCCGTCTGGCCGATGAAGATCAACGCACCGGCCAAAGGAGCCGCCACGCAGGGGCTGACGATGAGGGCCGAGAGCAGCCCCATCACCGCGACGCCCGTCAACGACCCGCCCTGTTGTTGATTGCTCAGGGTATTGAGGCGACTTTGCAGGCCGGACGGCAACTGGAGTTCGTAGAAGCCGAACATCGACAGCGACAGCCCGATGAATAGGACCACGATCGCGCCGATGATCGCCGGGTGTTGGAAATAGGCCTGCAGGCCGCCACCGAACAGCCCGGCGAGGACCCCGAGGGCGGTGTAGGTGAGCGCCATGGCCAGCACGTAGATCAGGGATAGGACGAAGGCACGCCGAGTCGTCAGGGACTCGCCCTGGCCGATGATGATGCTGGACAGGATGGGGATCATCGGGAAGACGCAGGGGGTAAAGGCCAGCAGCAGCCCGAAGATAAAGAAGGCCAAGACGATCCAGGCGATGTTGCCTTCTTGCAGGTAGCCGACGATGCGATCTTGTTCCGAGACCCGTTGGGTCGCCGCGGTCGCGCCACTCGCCTCGGTGGAGGTCGTCTCCGGGCTATCGTCGTCCGCGGTGGCGGAGGCGGCAGACGCTGGGGCCTCGGCGGCCTCCTCGGTGGGGGTGGGTGGCGCGGGTTCCGGGTCGGTTGTACTCGAGTCATCCGCATCGGACGTGCCCGAGGCGGGCGGTAATTCGGCGGCGGCGAGCTGGACCGGAAGCTCGGTGCGTTGCGGCGGATAACACACGCCTTGATCCGCGCACCCTTGGTACTCGAGGGCGAGGGTCAGGGTGTCGGCGGGGTCGGCGGTGGTTCGCTGGACGCGCACCGGCACGCGCAGCGAATCGCGGTAGATCTGGACCTCGCCGAAGAATTCGTCGGTCTTGGTTCGACCGGGTGGGCGCTCGATGTCGGCGATCGTGAGTCCTTCCCCCGCCGCGTGCTGAATGGCGAGCTTATCCCGGTACAGATAATAGCCGGGTTCGATCTGCCAGCTCACCGATACCGCCCCGTCGATGACCTCGGCGCTGGGACGAAATGCCTGCTCGGGGGGCAGGAGCTCCGGTTCATCGCCGGTGATGCTCCGGCTGAGTGCTTGGAGCGCTTGAACCCCGTTGTCGCCCGCGCTCGGTGAGGCGGGGGCTCCGCCGGCGGCGTCGGATGCGGTAGGGGACGCCCCGGCGGCGGGCAGCGCGGCCAGTTCGAGCGTCGCCTGATGGCGTTGCGGGGGGTAGCATACGCCGATATCGGCGCAGCCCTGGGACCGTACCTCGATGTCCATCGCGGTGGCGTCCGACGGGCGTTCGACGATTGGCACCGTGAAGTTGACTTCGTCCCGGTAGATCTCCATTTCCCCGAAGAACGGATCGTGTTTGATTGTCCCCGGGGGTAGCTCGGCGGAATCGAGGGTATGGCCCTCGCGCGTGGAGCGGGCGCCGAGCTTGTCGCGATAGAGGTAGTAGCCCTCGGCGATATCGAAGGTCAGGCGTAGGCGCTCCGGCCCGACGACCTCGGTCGTGAGTTGGAAGGCCTCCCTCGGGGGGAGCAGCTCGTCTTCTTGAGCGCCCACGTCCGGTGAGGGGGCGGCGCCGACTAGGCCCAGAGCCAGGCCGAGCCACAGGGCCAAGCGATGGAAGTTCATTGGGCGGTGAGCGGTCATAGGGGTTGCAATCCGATCGGGGCGTCGAGGGTAAGGGGTAGCATTCACGATGGTCGATCCGTGCTCTCCTCGACCCAGTTCAGGTATTCGCTCAGCCCGGCAGCAACGGGCAGGGCGAGGATCTCGGGCACGTCGTAGGGGTGTTCCGCCCGCAGACGCCGCTCCAGCTCCGGATAGGTCGATACCGTGGTCTTCGCGATCAACAGCAGTTCCTGATCGGTCTGTACCGCCCCGTGCCAGGGGAAAACAGAGGTGAGCCCGGGAACGATGTTGACGCAGGCGGCCAATCGCTCCTCGATCAGGCCGTGGGCGAGTCGTTGAGCGGCCTCGTTTGTGTCGACCGTGCACAGGACGATGCGCACATTCGTGTCGGTCATCGGGTTGATTCTCGTCGCCTATCGTGGTGTGCCAGCAGGATGCCGAAAGTCTAGTACATCAGCCTCAGACCTGCGCAGCCCTCGGAGAATCCATGCATCCTGCCATTTTCGTCCTGCTCTTCCCATTGTTGGAGCTGTATCTTCTGATCCGCCTCGGCCAGCTGATCGGCGCCCTTGAGACCTTGGGGGTCGTCGTCGGGACCCTCGGACTCGGGTTGGTCGTTCTGTCGCGGCAGCAGCAGGCCATTCAAGCCCGTTTGCGGCGGGATTGGCATCGCGGCCGATCGCCGCTGCCCGGGATCCTCGGTTTGCCGCTGACGCTAATCGGGGCGCTTGCCCTCATTGCCCCCGGGTTGGTGACGGATACCGCCGGCGTATTGTTACTTCTGCCCCCCGTGCAGCATCTCATCGTGCGGCGCTGGTTGCGGGGCTGGCAGGAATCGACCGCGTCGCCCGGCGGGGCGGATCCCATCGAAGGCGAGTTCCGTCCGGCCGATGAACGGCCGCGTTCGGGACTCGATTGGGAGACGCGCGATTCCGATCGCGACCGGTGAGGGGTGATCGGGCCCGTCGTCGGGTTGCGAAGCCGGTGTCGCAGCCCTTGACACATGGCGTCTGGCCGTTATCATTAGCACTCAATTGAGGCGAGTGCTAGTACGATTCGTTCCGATCACATCCATCACGGGGAGTCGCAACTCATGACTATTCGTCCGCTGCACGACCGCGTCGTCATCAAACGCGTGGAAGAAGAGCGTACCTCGGCCGGCGGGATCGTCATCCCGGATACCGCCGCCGAAAAGCCGATCCGTGGCGAAGTGGTCGCCGTCGGACCCGGTAAGGCCCTCGATAACGGGGACACCCGGGCCCTGGCCGTCAAGGTCGGCGATAAGGTCCTATTCGGGAAATACTCCGGGACCGAGATCAAGCTCGACGGCGACGAGCTCGTGGTCATGCGGGAAGACGACATTATGGCTGTGCTCGAAGGTTAAAGGCACGCCCGTTCCCGCCGTTTCCGCTTCCATTCGATTGAAAGAGGCATCCGATTCATGGCAGCAAAAGAGCTGAAATTCTCCGATGACGCACGCCATCAGATGGCGGCGGGCGTCGATGCCCTGGCCAACGCGGTCAAGGTAACCCTCGGGCCGAAGGGCCGTAACGTCGTCCTCGAGAAGAGCTTCGGGGCACCGACGGTGACCAAAGACGGGGTCTCCGTCGCGAAGGAGATCGAGCTCGAGGACAAGTTCCAAAACATGGGCGCCCAGATGGTCAAGGAGGTTGCCTCCCAGACCTCGGATAACGCGGGCGATGGGACGACCACGGCGACCGTGCTCGCCCAGTCGATCCTGCGGGAAGGCATGAAGTCCGTCGCCGCGGGGATGAACCCCATGGACCTCAAGCGGGGCATCGACAAGGCCGTGACCGCGGCCGTCGAGCAGCTTCGGGAGCTCTCGACCCCCTGCTCGGATAACAAGGCCATCGCTCAGGTGGGCACCATCTCCGCTAACTCCGATTCGGCCATTGGGGACATCATCGCCGACGCGATGGAGAAGGTGGGCAAGGAAGGCGTGATCACCGTCGAAGAGGGCTCGGGGCTCGAGAACGAGCTCGACGTGGTCGAAGGGATGGAGTTCGATCGGGGCTACATCTCCCCCTACTTCGTCAATAACCAGCAGAACATGAGCGCCGAGCTGGAGGATCCCTATATCCTCCTGCACGACAAGAAGATCTCCAATATCCGGGATCTGCTGCCGGTGCTCGAGGCCGTGGCCAAGACCAATCGGCCCCTGCTCATCGTCGCCGAGGATATCGAGGGTGAGGCCCTGGCAACGCTGGTGGTCAACTCCATGCGGGGTATCGTCAAGGTCTGTGCCGTCAAGGCGCCCGGCTTCGGCGATCGGCGTAAGGCCATGCTCCAGGACATTGCGGTGCTTACCGGCGGCAACGTGATCTCCGAAGAAGTGGGTATGTCCCTTGAGAAGGCGACCCTCGAAGACCTTGGTCAGGCCAAGAAGACGGTCGTGACCAAAGAGAATACGACCCTCGTCGACGGGGCCGGTCAGGCCGCGGATATCGAGGATCGCGTCAAGCAAGTCCGGACTCAGATCGAAGAGGCCACCTCGGACTACGATAAAGAGAAGCTCCAGGAGCGGGTCGCCAAGCTCGCCGGCGGGGTTGCCGTCATCAAGGTGGGTGCGACGACCGAGGTCGAGATGAAGGAGAAGAAGGCTCGGGTCGAAGATGCCTTGCATGCGACCCGAGCCGCTGTCGAAGAGGGCGTCGTCCCGGGGGGCGGCGTGGCACTGCTGCGCTCGCGTGGCAAGGTCAGTGAGTCCCTGGGTACAAATCACGATCAGCAGGTCGGTGTCAAGATCCTTTATCGAGCCATGGAAGAGCCGCTGCGTCAGCTCGTGAGCAACTCGGGTGACGAGGCCTCCGTGGTCCTGTCGAAGGTCCTTGAGGGGCAAGGCAACTACGGCTACAACGCGGCCACCGGCGATTACGGCGATCTCATCGAGATGGGGATCCTGGATCCGACGAAGGTGGCGCGGACGGCCTTGCAGAATGCGGCATCGGTCGCCGGGCTCATGATCACCACCGAGGCCATGATCGCCGAGCTTCCGAAGAAGGAAGACAACAGCGGCGGTGGTGGTGGCGGCATGGGCGATATGGGCGGCATGGGCATGATGTAACGCCCGCCGCTCGCTCGTCCCGATGCCGCGATTCGAGGCTTGTGAATCCGGCAACGCGAAGCATAAGCCCCGCCAAGGCGGGGCTTTTTTTGGTTTGGGATCCATCGCCGCCGATGGGCGTCCAAGTCGTAACGACGTCCCACGTCGGGGAGCAGCTCGGTCATTCCCCCAGGCGTTTGCCGGGCCATTCTGCTGGATTTGTGGCGATTTGAGGGGGGTGAGACATCGTGGAGGCAGCCGATACACGCTGGGTGATGGTACAGGCCCTGCTAGCGCAACAGGAGCCCGATTGGGTCGTCATCCCGACGTCCTCCCAGGAGGCCGGGCCGTCGTGGGTTCAGCAGGTGCGGACCCGCATCGTTCCCTGGGATACGGCGCTCGAGGCGTTGCCTTCCGCCGGTCGGTTGGGGCTCATCGTGCTAGTCGGGCCGCGGTCGGATGAGATCGAGCGGCGCGCGGCGGAACGGTTATTATCGCTCTGCCGCGATCAATATGCGGATGAGCTGATGGTCCTATTGGCGAATGCCACAGCCGGGGCGACCGCTCTGTGGACAGGGCACGATCTCCGGGCCCTCGGCCTGGTTCCCGGGCCGGCGCTCGCGGATCGGCCCGAAGGGGTTCAGTCCTATCGCTTTAGCCTTCACGACTACAAGCCCGCCCCCGATTGGTTGAATGCCAAGCACTGGGCCAATCCGGAGTTATTCGATAAATATCGGTGGTAACGTGTGTATGAGGATCCCGGGTACCCGAGCGCCGCGATTCGAAGATGGGCGGTCTTGTGATGGGCCCAGCCTGCCTTGATGATTCGTATCATATGCGGTGCGTAGACCATCGGGTCTTTGGCGATTGCGCCGTTTAGCCCGTCCTTATACTATTCGGTGAGTATGTGCTATGAGCGCGAAAGTACAGCCCTTGCATTCCTCAAGCTCGAAGGAACTGGATGCGATCCTCGCGCGACTCAAGGCGCCGACCTTGGAGACGTTGCGGGCGCTCCTCACCGATATGTTCAATGGCGCCGACGATGCCCTGTTCGCCCTGGCGGAGCAAGCGGGCAGCAATCGGAGCCAGGCGAGTTATTTCGATGCCATGCGCCTGTTGCGCCTGCGTCGCCAGGAGCTCCTGGGCCAGTTCGTCTCGGAGATCGACGGGCTGTTCCGCAGTACGGACCGTCGGCGCTCGGAACCAGGCCGGCGGGGTCCGGGTCGACAGCAGCCGAGGGACGGGGACTTCGAGATGGTCGATCCCGAGGTCATGGAGCGATCCGTGGCGCTCAAGAACATGAGCGAGAAGGCCCGGGGGATGTTCCCGGAGGAGATCGCCCACCTGGAGACCCGAATCGAGTGGCTCGGGTATCGCTATGGGACGTCGATCGACAAACAACTGATCGACCCCCATCGCGTGTGCGAGGCCTTCGGTAATGCCATCGATGGGCTCGAGCTCGCCCTCGAGAGCAAATTGGTCATCTTCAAGCTCTTCGAGCAGAAGGTGGTCTCACGTCTCGGAGGGCTCTATGAGCGGTTGAACCAGATCCTGATCGACGCCGGCGTCCTCCCACAGATCAAGCTCACGCGAAGCTTCAAGTCCCAGGGGCGCTATCAGAAGGCCGCGAGTGAGGATGGCGACGAATCGGAAGGGGATGGTGGCAGCAGCGTTGTGGACTCGGAGTTACCTCAAGAGGCCCTGGATGTCATCAATGGGATCATCAAGGAGCGACCGCGTCAGTACCGCAACGACGAATATACCCCGGATTCGATCAACGAGAGTTTACGGGCCGTTCAATCCGAGCTGCCACAGGAGACGGAGGAGCCCGTGACGCCGGCCCAGATCAAGGAAACGGTGGTCAATCGGATTACCGAGGATGCCAAGGCGGAAGACCGTGAGGTCGCCCGGTACGATGAGAAGCTGATCGACCTCGTCAGCGCCATGTTCGACTTCATCTACAACAACGGCGAGCTCTCCGACTCGGTCAAGGCGTTGTTGAGTCGCTTGCAGATCCCCTATATCAAGGCGGCACTCGTCGATTCAACCCTCTTACAGGACGACGAGCATGTCGCACGCCTGTTCTTGAATCAGGTCACGCACACCAGCATCGGGATTCAGCAACGGGATGATCCCTTGTACGAGAAGGTGGCCGAGCTGGTCGAGATGGTGGCCGTGAATTTTCACGACAACATGGAGTTGTTCAATTTCGCCCTGCAGGATCTCGAGCGGATTCGGGATGAGGAAGAGGATAAGGCACGAACCCTCGAGGAACAGATTCAAGCTGAGGCCCAGGAGGAATCCCGTCGGCTCTTGGCGCGTAAGATGGTACTGTACGAGATCAAGAAGTTTCTCGGCGACCGCTCCTTGCCGGCGGATCTCCATCCGCTGCTGCTCAAAGGATGGGCCCCGTTGATGATGCTCCGCCATCTCAAGCACGGGCGCAAGGCCGAGGAATGGCGCGAGGTCGCCCGGCTCCTCGAGCAGATCATCCTGTGCATATTCCCCCTCGACAGCGTCGACAAGTTCCGACGCTTTAAGAAGATCCGGGCGGATCTACCGGAGGTAATCGAGTCCCTATTGGGTGAGACCTATCGGCAAGAACAAGCCGTCGCCTCCGCACTCCAGGTCTTTCGGACCGAATACTTTACGCGCCGTCAGCGGGAGTTCGAGGAGTATCAGCGCGCCAAGGAGTCCCCGGCTTCCGCGGTTGCTTCGGTGGAAGCGGCAGCCGAACCCGAGCCTGAGCCCGTCGAGGCAGCCGCGGATCAGGAAGACGATCCGGAAGAACCGGAACAGGCCTTTATTCGCAAGCGGCGCGAGTCCCTGGAGCAGTTGCCGGCCGACGTCAAACCGGGGACTTGGTTCGAGATCTACACCGGTGAGCAGTCGGCGGTCCGCCGATTGCGCCTGTCGACCATCATCGAGGAAACGGCCCAGCTCGTCTTCGTGGATCGCAGCGGTCGACGCGTCTTGGACAAAGAGGCCGACCACTTCGCCATGGAGCTTAAGAACGGCAATTCGCGGATGATCAATGACGACAACATCTTCGAGCGTGCCCTATTGTCCGTGATCACCTCGATGCGCAGCGAGGAGTCGAACCCCGCGAGTTCTTCCCGACCCCGGAACTGAGCAATCCCCGTCTCGGTTCCGATCCTCATCCATCGCCCCGCCGACGCTCGCCGGGGGATCGACGGCCCGCGCGAGCGTCTCGATGTCTTGTTTGTGGCTGCTCGGGCCGCCCCTCCGTGTCCTCGGTCTCGAGGCGTTCAGCCGGTTCGTTGGGAGACGAGCCGCGCCTGAGGCACACATTGCTGCACGGCTGCAGCGATTTCGAGGATGATACCCGTTCGAAACCGGAGCGAGATCCACAGGATTCCGAGCCGCAGGTTGATGTCGGCGAAGCGGATGTCGTCCTGGTAGTAGGTCAGGACCCACTCGATGCGCTCGATGATGGCTTCGACCTGGCGGCCTTCCTGATGCTTTAGGCCGGGGATCAGCATCATGAAGTCGGCGAGGAGCCGGCCGTCGGTGTCGCGGGTGGGGGCGCGCTGCCATAGAGGGGCGGCTGGCAGGTAATGACGGGTGACGCGGATATCCCGGTGGCCCGGCGTTGTTGGCAGGTGGTGTGGCTGTTCGGCCATGCGTCAGCCTCCGAAGGGGTGAAGAGGTCGGAGGGCGCCGGGATCGCGTGTCGCTACGTCCCGGGGCGATACGGAGCCGGGGGATCGAAAACCGGCGAGTTGGCCTTCGATGGGCCTCGATTGAGTCGTCCTTGACCCCATCGTCCGGAGTATAACCGCCCCCGATCGGTGACGGAAGGCGCCTCCACGGGCGTGTGACCCGTTTGCGCCCGTCTCCGGGTTGGTTGCCCCTGACCGCGGGAGGGTCCGACCCGCGGTGGCTCGATCGCCGCCTCCGTTGATGCCGGATCGATGAGATGGCGTCGATTCTGAGGCGAGTGCTGTTCTTTGAGTGCGTCGACCCAATCCAACGGCGATACATGGGATCCGGCGTCAGGCGGTGGTCCGTCGGCCAGGCGCCAGGCGGTTCGGGGTCTCGCGCTGGGGGGCGGTGATCGCCTAGACGGCGGTCACCGAGCCTCGCAGGACGGATCCCTAGCGTCCCCCGACGGTGTGAGGTCGCGAAGCGCTGACCCACCGAGGGTCCCAGCCCATCAGGGTGCGGCGTGAGGCG
>CAYFWJ010000014.1:0-1125 GCA_964346755.1 uncultured Ectothiorhodospiraceae bacterium | reverse complement strand
TCGCGAAGCGCTGACCCACCGAGGGTCCCAGCCCATCAGGGTGCGGCGTGAGGCGTGTTACCGCGCCCGCGATGACCGCCGTGCTTGGTGGGTCGATCGCCTGCGGGATCGCGCCGGCCCGGTGACCGTCCAGGGTAAGCTCGCGACCTCAGTGGTTGGCCGTCGATAAAGGGGTGTCGACCGGCGGGTCGTGCCATGGCTGGAGTCGGCGACAAACCCAACGGCTATAACCGATGGGGCTCGTGCCGGGCGAGATGAGACCGTCGCTAGGTGAGGCTTAGCGCCTCCAACCAGCGATTGGCCTCACCCAAGGCTTCGGGCGGGAGGGCGTGTTCGCCGGGGAAGGGGTAGTGGTGGATCGCGACGCCTCGAGCGGTCAGTTGATTCATCCCCTTCTGAGCGAGGGCGTAGGGCACGACCGGGTCGTTCCGGCCGTGGGCCCAGAAGACTGGGACCGAAGGGATGGCGCTGCCCGGGTCGCTGCGGGCCCCGCTGAGCAGAAAACCGGAGAAGGCGAGGAGGGCCGTCGGTTGGATGCGACCGGCGAGGAGGGCGTGGAGGGCCAGACTGGCGCCTTGGGAGAAGCCGATGACCAAGACCTCGAAGGGTGTCTCACGGGCGTCCTGTTCCGCTTCGATCTGTCTGGCCAGGGTGTCGATGGCATGGTCCAGGCCCGTTTGGTCGACGGGCGCGTCGGGACCGAAGCCCCGAATGTCAAACCAGGCCCGCATGGTGATTCCGCCGTTCAGCGTGACGGGGCGTTCGGGGGCATCCGGGAGAAGACAGCGGCGTGGCCGTTGGGGTTGGATATGCTCACATAATGGCTGGAGATCCCGGCCGTCGGCCCCAAGGCCGTGCAGCAGTACGCACAATTGACTTGGCATAGGCGCCGTATCGTAGCTGCGAGTCGGCATCGAAGCCCTCTGGAAAGCTGCCGGTCGAGGCTAGGCAGCCGTCGAATCAAAACCCATACGGGCGGGGTGCGGTCGGAGCCGCTACCCCGTGCTTACCCCGGGATCGCGCCGATTCGCCAGCGGGGTGAGTCGTCCCCCACCGGCGAATCCGTTGACCTATCGGACCGTGGTCTCGCTGGAGTCCGAGTCGCCGTTGTTATCGACCCAGGAG
>CAYFWJ010000013.1:28753-39083 GCA_964346755.1 uncultured Ectothiorhodospiraceae bacterium | reverse complement strand
CTAAGGTGGTGTCGATCGATGGGCGCGTGCCAATCCCTGCCTCCGCCGACCCAACCCCTGGCGCGCTCTGCGGACGGGCTTTTGCCCGGACCGCAGATATGGCCGCGTTCCGCGTCTGTGGGGCCCCCCGTTAGGCCGGTCTGAGTTGCAGATCCACGCGGACGGTGACCGTCGGCCGGATCAGTCGACCCGACGACCATTGCCCCTCACCGATGTTGAAATCGCGACGATCCATGGTCATTTCGCCGGTCAGCTGGGCCGTATCCCCTTGCCGTTTCCAGGTGAAGGGGAATTGGATGGTTCGAGTGACGTCCTTGATCGTGAGTTCGCCGGTCACTTCAAAACGGTTGTCGCCGATCGCCTTGAAGCCGGTGGATTCGAATTCGGCCCGACTGTATTGCGCAAAGTGGAACCAATCCGGGTTGGCCATGGCCTCGTCCCGGTCCCGGTTATCCGTGTCGGCGGTGGTCACGTCGACCGTGACCGCGAAACGGCTGGTGTCCAAGTCGTCGGGGGTGAACTGCAAGGTTTCGGCTTCATAGCGGTGGAATACTCCGTCGAAGGGGACGTCCTCCCATTTCGCCGTGAAGCCGACGGCGCTTTCGTCCTTGTTCACTGCCCAGGATGGGGCGGCCGACACGGGCGCGGCACCCAACAGCAGGCCGGCGACGGCGATGAGGACCAACCCGCGGGTATGGGAAGCGATCATGAACGCGACTCCTCCAAAGAGCTCGGGTGGCGAGCGTTGCCCCACGGCAGCATGCGCCGCAGGATGTCGTTGCGGTCAATGAAGTGATGCTTGAGGGCGGCCGCGACGTGGATGGCGACTACGGCGGCGAGGATCCAGAATAGCGTTCCGTGGACCGCCTCGGCCAAATCTTGGGTCTGTTCGCTCGGGGCCACGATGTTGGGTACTGGGACGAGATGGAACCATTCGAAGGGGAAGTTCGCTGCCGAATTAATGACCCAACCGGACAGTGGCATGGCGAATAACAAGAGGTAGATCGCCAGGTGACCACCATGGGCCGCCCAACGTTCCCAGGGCTTGAATCCCGCCGGCAGACGGGGACGGGGGTTAGCGAATCGCCAAAGGACGCGGATGATGACCAGCCCCAGGATGGTCAAGCCGATGGATTTATGCCAGAGAAAGACCTCGACCTTGGTCGGCGAGAACCCCATCTGTTCGGCGGTGAAGCTCAGCGATGCAGCGGCGACGATGAGCAGGGCGATGGCCCAGTGTAAGAACTGGGCCACGGCCCCCCATCGCTCTGGGGTGTTGAACCAGCGCATAGGGGGATCCGGCGTCGTGGATTCAGGTTATTGGCGGAAGCCTTCGACCTCGAGGCGTACCGTGACGTCGTTGCCGATCATACCGGCGCCATAGTCCATGCCGTAGGCTGTGCGATCGATCACCGTCTCGGCGGAGAACCCGGCGACGTATTTACCCGAGATGGGGTGTTTGCCCGCCTTGTTGAAGGTGACGTCCAGGGTAACCGGCTGGGTCGTCCCGAGCAGCGTGAGATCGCCGTGGATCGTGCCGGTTTGCTCGCCGGTCTTCTCAACCTCCCGACTCGTGAAGCTCATGGTCGGGTATTCCGTCACGTGGAAGAAGTCCTCGGAGCGGAGGTGCTCGTCCCAATCGGCGAGATCCATGTCCACGCTTGCGGTCTTGATGTCCACGTTGACCTCTGAGTTCGACCAATCGTCGGACTCGAAGGTGAAGTGGCCGTCATAGTCGAGAAATTCACCCTGCGACTGGGAAAAGCCGAGGTGGCTCACGAAGAACAGGATCTGGGTATGGGCCGTGTCGAAGGTGTAGCGATCCGCGGCCAGTGCGGGGGATGCCATGAAGGAAAAGACAATGAGGCTGAGGGCGATTCGCGATGCACGCATAATGAACTCCGGAATACCGATGGAAACGACGGTGCGTGTGGGGTGTGTCGACCGAGCCTGGATCCAGCGCCTCGGCCCGTGGGTTAGACAGGATCCACTGTCGAAGTTTCTTCCAGGGCGACCATCCGGCGGTCACCCCTCGGGGACGGGGCAAGCCGTTTCCCATCACGCCGAATGGGCCGATTCCCGAGCCGCGACGACCTGGCTGAGTTGCTCCAAGAGCCGGCCCAGCGTGGCATGCTGGGTCTTCAGCGAGGCCCGATTGACGACGAGTCGGGAACTGATCGTCGCGATCGTCTCCAGGGGAACGAGCCCGTTGGCCTTCAGGGTATTGCCGGTGTCGACCACATCGACGATGCAGTCCGCCATGCCCACGATGGGGGCGAGTTCCATGGATCCGTACAGTTTGATGATCTCGATCTGCTGCCCCTTGCTGGCGAAATGGCGGCGAGTGGTGTTGACGTATTTGGTGGCGATCCGCAAGCGGCTGCGCCGCCGCGTGCCCTCGGGGAAACCCGCCACCATCAGCCGGCAGCGGGCGATGCCGAGATCGACGGGTTCGTATAGCCCGTCGCCGCCGTGTTCGAGCAAGACGTCTTTGCCCGCGACCCCGAGATCGGCGCCACCGTATTGTACATAGGTAGGGACGTCCGCCGCGCGGACGATCAGTAGGTTCAGCTCGGGGCGGTTCGTGGCCAGTAGGAGCTTGCGGCTCGACTCCGGGTCTTCGGCCGGTCGGATGTCGAGGGCCTCGAGCAATGGGAGGGTCTCTTGGAAGATGCGGCCCTTGGATAGGGCGAGGGTCAGTGATTCGGACATGGGTGGCGCCGATGGTCGCTGTATGGACGCCGGGGGGTATCTCCCCCGGGCGACGGTTTAGCCGGAGACCCGGCGGATGGCCGCGCCGAGTTGGTGGAGTTTCTCTTCGATGCAGGCGTACCCCCGATCGATATGATAGACCCGATCCACGGCCGTCTCCCCGCGGGCGACGAGTCCGGCGAGCACCAGGCTCGCCGAGGCCCTCAGGTCGGTCGCCATGACCGGGGCGGCGGTGAGATACTCCACGCCCCGAATGATGGCGGTATTGCCTTCGAGACGAATATCCGCGCCCATGCGCTGGAGTTCCTGGACGTGTTGAAAACGGTTCTCGAATACGGTTTCAGTGACGCGGGCCTCACCATCCGCGAGCGCGTTGAGGGCCACCAGTTGGGCCTGCATGTCGGTCGGGAAACCGGGGTAGGGAGCCGTGGCGACGTCCACGGCGCGTGGGCGCTCGCGATGTTGCATGTCCAGTTCCACCCAATCCGGACCACACTGGATGCCCGCGCCGGCCCGCTCGAAGACCTCGAGGACGGCGCTCAGCAGACCGGGGTCCGTGTGGTTGGCCCGAACCCGTCCGCCGGTCAGTGCGGCGGCCGTTAGGTAGGTCCCCGTCTCGATCCGGTCGGGTTGCACCCGGTAGCGGGTCCCGCCAAGCCGTTCCTGCCCGTGGATGACCAGTTGATTTGTGTCGATCCCCTCGATATCCGCGCCGAGGGCGACGAGGAAACGGGCTAGGTCACTGACCTCGGGTTCTTGGGCGGCGTTCTCCAGAACGGTCGTGCCTTGGGCCAGGGTGGCAGCCATCAGCAGGTTCTCGGTCCCGGTGACGGTGACCCGCTCGAAGCGGAATCGCGTCCCGTGCAGACGCCTCGCGGTCGCCTCCACGTACCCGTTCACCACCTGGATCGACGCCCCGAGGCGCCGGAGACCGTCCAGATGCAAGTTGACCGGGCGGGCGCCGATGGCGCAGCCGCCGGGTAGCGACACCCGGGCGCGCCCGTGACGGGCCACCAGCGGGCCAAGGGCCAAGATCGAGGCCCGCATGGTCTTGACCAACTCGTAGGGGGCGACGGCCTCACGCAGGGGGCGCGGATCGAGATGGATGCTCAAGTCTTCTTCGATGGCGAGCTCGGTTCCCATCTGGCCGAGCAGCTCCATCATCGTGGTCACGTCGTGGAGATGAGGGACGTTCTCGATCGTCACTCGATCATCCGCCAGCAGGGCACCCGTCAGGATCGGGAGCACCGCATTCTTGGCCCCGGCGATCGTGACCTCCCCCACCAGGGGCCGCCCCCCGTGAATCCGCACCACATTCATCATCGACTCCGCTCGTGTCTCTAGTCCCGGATCTTATAGCCGATCGCGAGGAGATAGATAGCGACGCCTGCGGTCATCAGGAAGGCGAGGGTCACCACCGCGAGACTGATGGCGGGCGGCATATCCGAGGCACCGAGCAATCCAAAGCGGAAGCCATCGATCAGGTAGAAGAACGGATTGGCGTGCGAGAGCTCGCTCCAGAACGGCGGCAGCGTGTGGATGGAGTAGAACACCCCACTGAGGAACGAGAGGGGGAGGATCAAGAAGTTCTGGAATGCGGCCATATGCTCGAATTTATCGGCGACGATACCAGCGATCAGACCCAATCCGCCGAGGACGCCGCCGCCGAGGACGGCAAAGGCCAGGCCCACCTCGGGGTGGGCGAGCGGGATCGGTATAAAGAAGCTCGCTGCCAGATACACCCCGATCCCCACCATGACCCCGCGCACGATGGCGGCGGTGACGAAGGCAAGATACAGCTCGAGGCTCGACAGGGGGGCCAACAACAGGAAGATCAGATTACCGGAGATCTTGGATTGGATCAGCGATGAGGCGCTGTTGGCGAAGGCATTCTGGATCAGGCTCATCATCACCAGGCCGGGCACCAGGAAGGCCAGGTAGGGGACCCCGGTGTAGACCTCCGGCTTATCCCGGAGCACCTGCCCGAAGACCAGCAGGTAGAGCAAGGCCGTGAGGATGGGGGTCAGCACCGTCTGGACGGAGACCTTCACAAAGCGCATGCCTTCCTTTTTGAAGACGGTCACCATGCCGGACCAATTCATGCCGTCGATCACTCCCCATTGTCCGTCGCGTTGAGCAGGTTGACGAAGACCTCTTCAAGCCCCGGTTCTTCCGTACGCAGGTCCCGGACCCGAAGATCCGCGGCGTAGAGTTGCTCGAGCAGGGCCCCAATGGAGTCTCGCACCCGATGCACCCGGAAGCGCACCTGCCGGTCCTCAACGGACACGAGATGCGGCTGTACCGACTCGGGCAAGCGCCCGGGTGGCGCTTCCAGTTCCACATCCAGGATCCGGTAAGGGTGTCGGGCGAGCAGGCCATGCTTGCTGTCTTCCGCCCGTAGCCGCCCGTGGTCGACGATGGCGATCCGGTCGCAGAGGGTCTCGGCCTCGTCGAGGTAGTGGGTGGTCAACACGATGGTGTGACCCTGGCGATGCAACTCTTGGGTGAAGGCCCAAAGGGCGCGTCGGAGCTCGATGTCGACGCCGGCGGTGGGTTCGTCGAGCACGAGGACCTGGGGTCGATGGATGAGGGCCTGGGCGATGAGGACCCGACGTTTCATACCCCCGGAGAGGGCCTTGATGTTCGTGTCGGCCTTGTCCTCCAGCTGCAGGACTGAGAGCAGCTCGTCGATCCACGCGGTGCTGGAACGGCCGCATCCAAAATAGCCCGCCTGGAGTTTCAAGATCTCGCGGACGCTGAAGAAGGGGTCGTAGACGATCTCCTGGGGGACGACACCGAGGGCGGAGCGAGCCCGCCGATAGTCCCGGGTCACGTCGAAGCCCATCACCCGGGCCGTGCCGCGGGTCGCGCGGACGAGCCCGGCGAGGATGCCGATGAGGGTGGATTTCCCGGCGCCGTTCGGCCCGAGGAGCCCATAGTAGCTCCCGGGCTCGATGGTGAGATCGATCCCGTCGAGGGCGCGTAAGGGGCCGTAATCCTTGTAGAGGGATTGGAATGCGACGGCCGGGGTCATGGGCGAGCGATCGGCACAGCGGGAGGTGTTCTCGGGGCGAGTCGATGCCCGTCTCGGATACGCGGGGCTAGGGGGCCCAACGTCATAGGGCCAGGATGTCCCGCACGCCACTCACCTCGGCGATGGCGATGAGTTGGTCGGGGACGTTCTCAAAGGTTAAGTCGACACCCCCCTCGCGGGTGGTGCGCAACCAGTCCAACAGGCAGGCCAGCCCGGCGCTATCGACCCGGCGGATGCCGGCCAAGTCCACCCGCACCCCGTCGGGGGCCGCCGGGCGGGGTTGTTGCATGAGCCACGGGACACTCGCCTTGTCGAGTTCTCCCTCGAGGATGTAGCGCCCGTGGTCGTCGGTGCGAACGGTCAGTTCGGGGGTTGGCGGGCGACTCACGAACCGCCTCCAGAGGACCCGCTGTTACCGGATTGGCTGTAGAGGAACTGGCCGATCAAACGCTCGAGGATGACCGCTGAGGAGGTGATCTCGATGGTGTCCCCTTGCTTCAAGTAGTCGAAATCCGCCCCGGGTTCGAGTCCGATGTACTGCTCGCCGAGTAGCCCGGCGGTGTAGACGCTCGCCGAGGTATCCAAGGGGAAACGGTCGTACTGGCCATCGATCGCAAGGGTGACAACCGCCCGGTATTCGTCTTGACTGTAGTCGATGGAGGCGACCTCGCCGACCTTGACGCCGGCCGCCTTGACCGGGGATCGGGCCGTGAGACCCCCGATGTTGTCGAAGCGAGCGTTGACGGTGTAGCCGTCCTGCGGGGCCAGGCTGGAGAGGTTGCTGACCCGTACCGCCAGGAAGAACAAGGCGGCGAGGCCAAGGGCGACGAACAGCCCGACGAGGATCTCGACGGTTCGGGAACTGATCATGGCGTCTCCTGACATTAACCGAACATGAGGGCCGTGAGGATGAAATCCAGTCCAAGGACGACCAGCGAGGTATTGACCACCGTGCGTGTCGTGGCACGACTGACGCCCTCGGAGGTCGGGGGGCAATCGTACCCCTCGAACAGTGCGATCCAGGCGGCGACGAAACCAAAGACGATGCTTTTGATTACCCCGTTCAGCACATCCTCCTGAAGATCCACCCGAGCCTGCATCTGGGACCAGTAGGCCCCGTCATCGACGCCGAGTAGCTCGACCCCGACCAGATAGCCCCCCAGGACGCCGACGGCGCTGAAGATGGCCGCGAGGAGGGGCAGGCTCAGAAAGGCGGCGATAAAGCGCGGGGCGATCACCTGTTTGAAGGGATCCACCGCCATCATCTCCATCCCGGAGAGTTGTTCGGTGCTCTTCATCATGCCCACCTCGGCGGTTAACGCCGAGCCGGCGCGTCCAGCGAAGAGCAAGGCACCGACCACGGGGCCGAGCTCGCGCACCAAGGACAGGGCGACGACCGCCCCCAAGGAGGCCTCCGCCCCGAAGTCGACCAGGTTATTATAACCCTGCAGTGCGAGTACCATACCGACGAACAGTCCGGCAACCAGGATGATCGCCAGGGAGAGTACGCCGGCTGTGTAGATCTGCTGGAGCACCAGTCGCGGGCGCAGGACGAGTCCCGGTAGGCTGATCGAGGTCTGCACTAAGAACAGGGTGCCGCGCCCTAGGCGCTCGAACCCGCCCAAGGTGCTGCGGCCGAGCCCGCGCAGGCCCGCGAGGCGTCCCATGGGATCGTTCATGGCGCCTCCCCCGGGCCCGCCGGTTCGGCGGATCCCGTGGGGTGGGTCGAGGTCGTTGACCCGAGCAGCTCTTCGGCGAAGGGGCGGGCCGGGTAGTGGAACGGGACGGGGCCATCCGGCAACCCGTCCATGAACTGGCGGGCCCGCGCCGAATCCGTTGCCTTCAATGCCGCCGGAGTCCCCTCGCCGACCACCTGACCGTCGGCCAGGAGATAGATGTAATCGGCGATGGAGGCGGTCTCGGCGACATCGTGGGAGACGATGACGCTGGTGAGCTCCAGGGCGTCGTTGAGGCGACGGATCAGCTGCACCAGGACCCCCATGGAGATGGGGTCTTGGCCCGTGAACGGCTCATCATAAAGGATCATCATCGGGTCCAGGGCGATGGCGCGGGCCAGGGCCACTCGCCGAGCCATGCCGCCGGAGAGCTCGCTCGGCATGAGCGTCCGAGCCCCTCGCAGACCCACCGCTT
Organism: uncultured Ectothiorhodospiraceae bacterium; assembly: GCA_964346755.1. GTDB lineage: Bacteria > Pseudomonadota > Gammaproteobacteria > CAYFWJ01 > CAYFWJ01 > CAYFWJ01. The sequence goes on along the minus strand of CAYFWJ010000013.1, from coordinate 31,186 downwards.
CGAGTTTCATCAGCACCAGATCGCGGATCAGTCGCTCGGGCAATCGGGTATGCGCGCGCAATGGGAAGGCGACGTTCTCGAACACCGAGAGATCGGTCAATAGGGCGCCGTTCTGGAAGAGCATCCCCATGCGTTGGCGGAGCCGGTACAGGGAGGCGCGCCCGAGGCGATGGACGGTTTGGCCGTCGACCCGGATCTCACCCCGGTCCGGCCGGAGTTGTCCCCCGATCAGTTTGAGGAGGGTCGTCTTCCCGGTGCCGCTTGGTCCCATGACCGCAGTCACCCGGCCGCGGGGGATCTGCAGGCAGAGGTCCCGACAGATCACGCGCTCGCCGCGACGGAAGTCGAGGTGGCGGATATCGACCAGCGGTTCGGTATTCGACGGGGCTTGAGTTGTGGGGGATACGGACTCGGCGCGGGGCACGGGGAAGACTCCTGTTGCGTCGATGGCCGGGGCCAGTATGGGGGACGTGGTTTCCCGCAGAACGCTGGCCGCGTAGTATACGCGAATTGCGGTCGACGTGCTTCCCTCTAGAGGCCGAGGGGCCTAGTACCCCATCAGCTCAACGAGCGTCCGCGCCTCGTGGAGGCGATGGCTGGAGGGTGGATCGCCGGTCAGGAACAGGAACCGCTCCGAGCCCTGGGTCTCGGCGGCGAATCGCTCGATGCGGGTCCGCAGGGGACGCAGGTCTCTCGCCGGGCGCTCCTCGGAATCGATGGGTAGATAACCGAGCGATCCGGCAACCGATCCTCCCGATTCGGTCCAGGGGGATTGAAGCGGAAGGGCATTCGACCCGCCGGCCGACCCGCCGGAGGCCGAGGCCTCCGCGGGGGGGAGGACCCAACCGATGAGCCGGTCCCCGAGGGCCGCCGACGCCTCGCGGGCCGTGGTCCGGGTCGCGGAGTCGGCAGCGGCCGAGGCGGGGGTGGCCAGTCCGAAGCGAAACCCGGTGGGCGTCGCCTCGGCCCAGTCCTCGAATGTCGCCCGCGTCTGCTGCGACCACTGCGCCCAGGGTATGAGCACGGCCTCGAAGGCGTTGGCGTAGAAGGTCAGTCGCCACTCGGCCGGGAGATCCGCGGGATAGCAGATATCCCGCCAAGCGGGGTGATCCCAACCCAGGGCACCTACGCGGACGCGAGGCCGAATCGATGGGGTCGCCTCAGGCGTCGTCATGTCGGTCTCTTCCGCGCCGTATCCAGCCGCGCCTCGAGGCGCGATTCGAGTCGATGAGGCGTTGCATGCACTTCGATCTCTTCTACGAACTCTCGGTCCCCGCGTTCCTCGCCCGGGACGAGGCCCAAGTCTTTCAGGAGAGCCTGGACGAGCTCGCCTTCGCGGATCGGTTGCGTTTTCGGACAGCCTGGTTGGTCGAACACCACTTTATGCCCGAGTACTCCCATAGTGCGGCCCCGGATCTATTCTTGGCCGCTGCCTCACAGCGGACCCGTCGCTTGCGACTGGGGCACGGGATCATCCCGCTGCCTTATCACCATCCGCTGCAGGTGGCCGAGCGGGTCGCCACCTTGGACATCCTGGCTCAGGGGCGCACCGAGTTCGGTTTCGGGCGTGGCTTCTCGCCCCAGGAATACGCCGCCTTCGGCCAGCGTATGGAGAACAGCCGATCCTACACCGATGAGGCCTTGCGGGTCATCCTCGCGGCCTGGCAGCAATCCCGCCTAACCTTCCACGGGACCCATTTCGAATTCGACGATTTGCCGGTTATCCCGCGCCCCGTCCAATCGCCCCATCCCCCGTTGTGGACGGCGGCGGTGAGCCCGGAGAGCTTCGAGCTCGCGGCGCGACTCGGGGTGGGTGTTCTGGCCGGGCCGTTCAAGCCCTGGTTCATGGTGCGCGAGGATATCCGTTTGTATCGCCAGGCGTGGGCGGCGGCTGGCTGGGACCGCACGGCCGACGCCGATCCACGGGTCGGTATGACCGTCGGGATCTTCTGCCACGAGGACGGGCGCCGCGCGCGGTCCATGGCCAAGGAGGGGTTGGTGTGGTTCTACCAGCGGCTGCTCGGTCAGACCCGACCCATCCTTGAGAAGCTCTACGCCGGCTACGAGTACTACCGCCGCTTTGGCGCCTTCTCGGGGCTCCTGAACCACACCGTGAGTCTCCCGGTGCTCGAACAGCTCGGCATGGTCGTCGTCGGGACGCCGGCGCAGTGCCGAGAGCGCTTGGAGCGTCTCGCGGCCGGTGGCGTTGATCATGTCCTCTGCGCCGTCGGCGCCGGGGTCATGCCGAGCGCAGCGGTCCAAGAGTCGATGGCCTTGTTGGATCGGGAAGTCATTCCCGCCCTGGAAGCCGAGCCCGCCTGAACGAGGCGGGCGCGACAGATCCCGCATCGGACTCGTGACCGCTGAGCCTGCGGATTGGACCCGGCGTTGTCGGGCCGGGATGCACGGGCAGGACGGCTGGTGCGGGCCCCG
>CAYFWJ010000013.1:17170-28653 GCA_964346755.1 uncultured Ectothiorhodospiraceae bacterium | reverse complement strand
GAGGGCCCCGGCCCGTGGTGTCTGAACCGCGCCGCGCGGCAGCGGTCCGACGCTCCAGTACGACGGGAATCTCGCGCGATCCGGCGCGGGGCCGGATTGAACGACACCCGGTTTCCGTCGACCGAGCCATGGCGTCGGCCCCTCGGGTCGACTGCGCTGACCCGTTGACACGGATGCGTGTCGATGCGCATCCCGAATCGCCATTCAGCCGTCCCGCCAGACGATCCGCGAGTCTCAGCCCCATGCATATCCACATCCTCGGTATCGGCGGCACCTTCATGGGGAGTCTGGCCCTGCTGGCGCAAGAGGCCGGCCATCATGTGACCGGCGTCGACGCCCAGCTCTACCCCCCCATGAGTGATCTCCTCGCCGCCCATGCCATCGACGTGGCCGAGGGATATACGCCCGAGCATGTGCCGGCGAATGCCGATCAGTTCGTCATCGGCAACGCCTTGTCCCGGGGCAACCCGGCGGTCGAGGCGGTGCTCGATTCGGGACGGCCCTATACCTCGGGGCCCCAGTGGTTGGCCGAGCAGGTCCTTCCCGGGCGTTGGGTGATCGCCGTCGCCGGTACCCATGGCAAGACCACGACGGCCAGCCTCGTTGCGTGGATCCTGGAGGCCGCCGGCGAATCGCCGGGGTTCCTCATCGGGGGGGTGCCGGAGAATTTCGGGCGTTCAGCGCGGCTTGGTACCGGGCCTTGTTTCGTGATCGAGGCGGACGAATACGATACCGCCTTCTTCGACAAGCGGGCCAAACTGGTTCATTACCGGCCATCGGTGTTTCTGCTCAATAATCTCGAGTTCGATCATGCGGATATCTATCCGGATCTGGCTGCGATCCAGCGTCAATTCCACCATGCCATCCGGACCGTGCCCGGGCGCGGGCGGGTCGTAGTGAACCGGGACGATCCGGCCTTGACCGCTGTTCTAGCACAGGGGGTATGGAGTCCGGTGGTCGGCTTCGGGACGACGCCGGGTCGAGGTGATTGGGGGCTGGGCGAGGCGCTGGCCGGGGCGCTGGCCATCGTCGCCCCCGATGAGCAGGTCTTCCGGGGCCCCTGGCCCTTGCCCGGTGCCCACAATGCGCGCAATGCCCTAGCGGCGGTGGCGGCGGCGGCCGAGTCCGGCGTCGCCCCGGACACGGCGGTCGCTGCGTTGGGCCCATTCCAGGGCGTCAAGCGCCGACTCCAGGCGCGTACCGTCCCGGAGGACATCGTCATCTACGACGATTTCGCCCATCACCCAACCGCGATCCAGGCAACCCTTGAGGCCCTTCGCCCTCAGGTCCCGGCAGGCCACCTCGTGGCCGTCCTGGAACCGCGATCCAATACAATGCGGCTTGGTTATCATCGGGAGGCCCTTCCAGGGGCGTTGGCGGCGGCGGATGCGGTTCACCTGTACCGACCCGTGGATCTTCCGTGGGATCCGGCGGCAGTCTTCGCCGAGTCCCACGGGGCCTTACAGATTTGGTCGGATGCAGAGGCGATGGCCGATTACCTGACGGGCCATCTGAAGCCGGGCGATCGGGTGGTGATCATGAGCAACGGCGGGTTCGGCGGGCTGCCAGAGCGATTGGCAACGGCCTTGCAGGAGCGCAGCCGTGGCTGAGCGGGAAGCGGCTCAGGGGGCGATTGCCGTTGCGATCACCGGGGCCTCCGGGATCGCCTATGGTTTGCGTTTGGTGGAATGCCTGCTGCGGGCGGAGCAAAGCGTGTATCTGATGCTTTCGGAAGCCGGTCGCGTCGTGGTGGGGATGGAGGCCGGTCTCAGTCTGCCCCGATCGGGCCGCGGCGTCGCCGAGCGGTTACGGGAGCGCCTCGACGTCCCCACGGGCCAACTGGCGGTCTTCGGTGCGGAGCAGTGGACCGCCCCCGTGGCAAGCGGCTCGGGCGCGCCGACGCGCATGGCCATCTGTCCGTGCACCATGGGCACGCTCGCCGCCGTGGCCCACGGGCTGAGCAACAATCTGATCGAGCGCTCGGCGGATGTTATGCTCAAAGAAGGGCATCGTCTCATCCTCGTGCCGCGCGAGACCCCATTCTCCGTGATCCATCTCGAGAATATGCTCGGGCTAGCCCGCCAGGGCGCCGTGGTCCTGCCGGCCAACCCCGGCTTCTATCACGAACCGGACAGCGTCGAGGCCATCGTGGATTTCATCGTTGCCCGCGTTCTGGATCAGCTCGGTATCCCGCAGGATCTCATGAACCCCTGGGGGCGTGTGCCCGAAGAGGCCTCGCGGGGGTCGTCCTCAGCGGACCCCTGATCGTCCTTTTGCCCTTGCTTGGGGATGTATCAACCCATGACTCGACCGATCTTTCCGCTGAGTGCCCTGGTCTTCCCGGACGGCCTATTACCGCTCCGGATCTTTGAGGCCCGCTACCTGGATATGGTCGCCCGCTGTCTTCGCGAGGATCAGGGATTCGTCGTGACGCTCGCCCGTTCCGGCGAGGAAGCGGACTCCCAAGGCGAGATCTTCCGCGTCGGTACCCAGGTGCGCATCATCGATTGGGATCGGAATCCCGACGGTCTGCTCGGCATCGTCGTTCAGGGCGAGGCTCGCGTCCGCATCCTGACCCACGACTACCAAACGGATCGATTGATGGTAGGCGAGGTGGAGTCCCTGCCAACGCCGCCCGCGCAACCCCTACCGGCCGCCCGGAATCACTTGGCCCAACTCGCCGAACGGGTCATCGAGCAGCTCGGGGAGTTGTACCAGGATCGTGGAACGCCGCAGTACGGCGATGCCGCGTGGGTCGCCGACCGCCTCGGGGAGTGGCTTCCCATGCCCGCCGAGATGCGCCAGCGATTGCTCGAGGCCGATGACCCCCTTTGGCGGTTGGCAACCGTCGACGATTGGTTGCGGCGGCTCCCGGCGACCCTGGACACGGGTTGAACGGCCATCGCGTTCGCAGGATTCTTGGCGGTCACCGTTCCTGTCGGGAACCCCGATATAAATGACGGGGATCGGTCAGTTCGATGAGGTGCCGAGCTCGAGCGGGTAGGCGGGGCTTGATCAAGCGAAAGCGCGCGTTTAGCCGTCGGTTGCGGTGACGGACCCGGCTAATGGCGCGACGCACGGTGACACTGGTGGGAACCAGCAAGGCCAGTCCAGTGAAGACCATGATGAGGCCCACGGGGATTGGCATGGGGGTAATGATCAGCCCGGCGATGACCAGGAACCAACCCGCGAGGAGTTGGCCCGTGCGTACGAACCAGCGTTTCAAGAAGGAGATGAGCGCCTTCATGGGTTGACCTCAGTGACCGCGGCTTGGGCTCGCGGCTCCTCGCGGGAAGTGGGTGGATCAATAGTGTGTGGATACGCTCTGGATATCTGGGCCGCAGCAGAGCGAACGAGCTCCAATCCCAGATCGGATCCTCGACCCGTCAGTGTACCGGAGGTCGCCTCCGAATACATCGGATGATCAACGGTGCGATGACTCAGGCTTTGCTTTAAGCCGATGGTTCCAGAGGGGCGTGGCGTGCTAAAAGCCCCGGGCGGCGAGCCGCTCGACGACGCTGAGAAAAAAGCCCTGGGACTGGAAGCGGGTTGGCCAGAGGTGGACCCCCACCTGCTGCAGATGATCGGCATCGAGTGTCCCCAGATGCTCACCCCAGCGGGCGCTGTGCTGGGAGACGAAGCCGTCGTTGCTACCCTCTCGGGCGTGGAGTAAGCGATTCTGGAGCCAGAGCACGGGGGTGATGGGGTTCGGGGCGTTCTTACCGGCGCGGGCGTCGTAACAGAAGTAGGCGACCGTGGGATGATCCGGCACGGTGGGGTTGAATTGGGTCTGGAGGTGTTGCGGTGTGAGCTGCTTCAATGCGGCTGCGACCTTCGGCGGGGTTCGGGGATAGGCGAGCCGACCCACCAGGGACATGTAGCCGCGGAGCAGGCGGAACGGCGGCAGCGAGCGCCTTGCTAAATCGGCGAGGTAGCTCCCGCGGTGGGGGGTCGAGATCGTGGTGATCGAGGCAACCCGGGGGTGCCAACCTTGGACTGAAACCAGCCAGCGCGCATCGAGACCGGCCATCGAATGGGCGATCAAATTGACCCGCTCCGCGCCGGTGGCCTCCAGGATCACCTCAAGCCGTTCACCCCACGCGTCGGTTCGCTGTTCGATGGTTCCGTAGGGCGGTACGTTCGGGGCGAACGCCGGTAGGGTGTGCGCCCGGAGGTGTCGGGCGTGCGGGTCCAGTCGGCCTCGGCTCCAGGGCGGAACGATGGCCCCAAAACCGTGCATCAAGAGTGGGGGATACCGGACGCGACAGCTGCGGGGTTGCGGGAGCGGTTGGAGCAGGGCGACGGGGCGTGGCATGGGCGTGCTTATCAGCGATTTTGATGGAATTGAACGGGATGATCGGAAGCGAGTGCTGCGGGATTCCTCGCGTTCGTTCGTGTATACTCCGATCGTCGTGCGAGCCGGGGTCGGCGGCTCATACGTACCCGAGGCTCCGGCCCGACCTGCTGTTCATGAGGCCACGATCATGCCCGCTCGATCCCGATGTTCGGTTTTTTTGGTCGGCGTGTTCTTCGTGATGTCCTGGCTGCCCGTTTCCAACAGCCGGTCGGCGGATCTGGGTGTGACTGCTCAGGCTGGAACGCTCGGCGCGGCGGCTGGGCTCAAGATCGGGCTTGGGCAACATCTGACGAACCGCTGGCTGGTCAATGGGTTTGCGATCGAACGCGATCAAAGCATCGATGATATTGACTACCGGGTGGATCTCCAACTGGCCAGCTTGGCGACGTTCCTCGATTGGCATCCGTTCGGGAATGCCTGGCGTGTCTCGCTTGGTGGGTTGATCAACGGGAACGAATTGGAGTTGGAGGCACGATCCGGCCAGACCTTAAGTATTGCCGGCAATGACTATGAAGGCGAACTCCGCCTGACGGGCGAGACGGATTTCCGGCCCGTCGCCCCGTATCTGGGACTGGGTTGGGGGGTCGGCGCCAGTCAACGCCGGGGCTGGTCCCTTGGGTTTGATCTCGGGGTCATCTTCCAGGGGGCGCCCGGGATCGACTTGGAGGCCCGAGGAACGGCGACGCGTCTGAGCGACGGCTCGATTATCGACGCCGAGACCGAGGCGGCGTTCCAAGAGGATCTTCGCCAACAAGAAGCGCGACTCGAGGACGATCTTGAGCCGTTGCGATTCTATCCCGTTCTTTCTCTGGGAATCGCCTATCATTTCTGACTTGCCGATACCGGCAAAGCCGTCCTGAGACCATTCGACAGCCACTGTTTGGGGACCCTGCGTCATGTCCACCCCGTTCAAGCGACACACCGTTCGGCCACCGTGCTGGGGTACGACCCGGGCTGGGAGTCCCCTCGGGATGTTTGTGAACGGATGCGTCGGCGTCGCGATCGTCGGGGCCCTGTGGGCTGCGGTGGCCCTACCCGTCGACCTGGCCCAGGCCCAGGAGGTGGCCGAACGCACCATCGTGGTGGAATGCACCGACGCCACGGATCTCAATACCTGTGAGTTCGTGCAAGGGGGCGATGGGGTGGCGATCGCCAATCTGGTCGATACGGTCAGCGAGATCGACACCTGCGCCCAGACCGATACCGATGAAGCGGTCTGCGAGACCACGGCGGGTCAGAGCATCACCTGTCAGATCGACGACGGGTCGGCTCAGTGTGACCTGCCGGGGGCGGCGGGGGCCGATTACGAGACCATCGGGGAGGACGGGAGCGGGATCCGCGTTGCGATCACCGGCCCGGCGCCCGAGGCCGTCGAATCGGTCACGGACGAGCTGGCCACCACGCCGGCGACGCGGTCGGTCGGTGCGGTCGTTGCCGAGGTTTGTACCGGTCGTCAGGTGACCGCCACGATGCAACGGGATTGCGACGTGCTTGTCGAGGGGCTGCTTTCCGAGGATCCGGAACAACGAGCGGAGGCAGCGGCGATCCTCGAGGCCATCACCGCTAACGGATCCAGCGTCCCCATCGATCAGAGCCAGACCAGCCTGACGGCTCAAACCCGCAATATCCGCGGGCGACTCCGGAACCATCGCCAGTCCCTCGGGGCGCGCCCGCTCAACCCCGGGTTCCAGGCGGATATCCGGCTTGACGGCGTGACGCTCGCGAGTCGAGACGACATACGCTATCGCGTGGCGCTGGCCCAGGGCGAGGGTAATCCGAACGGCGAGGCCGAGGCCATACCCGGCGGTTTGCTCGCCCAACGCCTCGGGGTGTTCGTGAATGGCACCTTGACCCAAGGCGACAAGGATGCGACGGCCAACGAGCGTGGCTTCGAGTTGAGCGGGGTCGATCTTACCCTGGGCGTCGATTATCGCTTGAACCCCCAAGCGGTCTTCGGTGTTGCCCTAGGCTATTCCAGTTCGCAAACCGACCTCGACAACGCGGGTGGTTCACTGGACGGGCAGGGATTCAGTACCAACCTGTTCGGCTCCTACTATCCCAGCCAGCGGTCGTATCTGGACGGTAATCTCAGTTTTGGCGGATTCGACTACGAGCAGGATCGGCACATCCGGTATACGGCTCAGGGGACACCCGTGGATCAAACCGCTGAGGCGGACTATTTCGGTTACCAGTTCGGGGCGATGCTCTCGGGGGGGTACGATTGGCGTTGGCGTGGGCTCACCGGGGGCCCATTGGTGCATCTGCAGTACATCCGCACCGAGATCGGCGCGTACACCGAGCAGGTCTCGGATGCCAATGCGCCAGGTGCCGGCTGGGCCGTGGCCATCGACAGCCAGGATTATGAATCGCTCACCTACGGCCTCGGCGGTCAATTGGTCTACGCGGTGAGCACCGGCTGGGGCGTGGTGCAGCCTCAACTTCGGGGTCGTTGGATCGTGGAGGCCGAGGACGATGTCCGGGTCGTGACCGGTCATTTCCTGGGGGATCCGGCCGAGACGGCCTTTCGGATGCCCACGGACCGTCCGGACACGCGCTATTATGACCTCGGCGTCGGGGCGAGCACCGTCTTAGCCGGCGGGTTCAGTGCCTATGGCTTCTACAACACCATCCTCGGATTCGAGGATTTGACGCAGTATACGGTCAATTTCGGGGCTCGCTGGGCGTTCTAGAACCCTCGCGTTCGGGCGGCTCGCGGGCCCCTCGAAGGCCACCGCGTCGCTGAGGTTCCGGTCACCTCGAGTCTCCGTCGTTCGTTGAGTGAGGGTCGGCATGAGTGGGTTTCTCAATCACTTGAGCCGGTTTATGGCAGGCCAGGAAGGTCTCCCCCAGCTCGTCAACGAGCTTCAGGCCGCCGTTGCCGAAGAACCGGATCGGGTTGAGGAGTACACGCGGGTCATCCGAACCGCCGAAATCGAGGAAAAGTTCGCCGCGCCGGAGATCGCGACACAGCTTCGGACGGCGCTTACCGAGGTCCGGCCGGACTCGGCGACCCGCGCGTCGACACAACCCAACGGATCGGCGGAGCCGGATCAGCCGACGGAGGTCCCCACACGCCCGTCGATGGGGTCCGAGGATCCCCTCACCGTCACGGCGCCTTCGGGGCGGGTGGGGTACACCGCGACCGGGCGTACCGAGGCAAGACCGGTGTCTCCCGGGGACAGTCAGGCCTCGGGGTTGACCCCGGTCAGCCAGTGGACGGATGTGGAATCCGGCGGTCGAACGGTTGACGACCTGGATGTTGGAAGCGTCCTCAAGGACCGGTTCTACCTCACCGCCGTGGTTGCCGCTGGCGGCATGGGGGTTGTCTATAAGGCCCGGGATCGCCGCAAGGAAGAGGCGCTCGATCAGGATCCGTTCGTTGCCACCAAGGTCCTGACCGGGGATTTTAAGTCCCATCCGGATGCCTTGAAGGCCTTGCAGCGGGAGGCCAAAAAGGCCCAGCAGCTGGCCCATCCCAACGTCGTGACGGTCTACGATTTCGACCGCGACGGGGAAATCGTCTTCATGACGATGGAGTATCTGGAGGGGCAGCCGTTACAGTCGATCGTTAAACGGGTTCGGGGGCGTGGGATGGCCCTCAAAGAGGCCCTGCCCCTGATCGAAGGAACCATCCTTGGACTCGCCTACGCCCATCAACGGGGCATCGTCCACTCGGATGTCAAGCCCGGAAACATCTTTGTAACCCACGAGGATGGCGTCAAGGTGCTGGATTTCGGGATCGCCCGGGCCGCCAAGGGGCCGGGCCAGAAACAGCCGGAAGACACCGCCTTCGATGCCGGTTCACTGAACGCGCTGACCCCAGCCTACGCGAGCCCCGAGATGTTCGCCCGGTATGACCCAGATCCCCGGGACGATATCTATGCCGTGGCGTGTATCGCCTACGAGCTGCTCGCCGGCCGCCATCCCTTCGACCGACGCCCCGCCCATGAGGCCCGCGAACGCGGCCTACGTCCGGAGCCGATCAAGGGCCTGTCGCCTCGGCAATGGCGTGCCCTGCGCAAGAGCCTCAGCCTGGATCGGGCGAGCCGTACCGCCGACATCATGGAGTTGCTCGACGGCCTTCGGGGGAAGCGGCGCCTGGTGATGGCGGTCGCGGCCGTTGGCGTGGTGGCCTCGGCGGGGGTCTCGGCGGCCGTCTGGTATTGGTACGATACGCAATTGGGTCTCCTCGAGCCGGAGAACCTGCCGGAACCCAAGCCGATTACGGATCCCGAGGTGGCAGCGCAGGTGGATCGTCTCCTGAATGCTGCGGAGGTCCATCAAATGGTCGGGCGCTACGTCGAGCCCTCCGGGAGCAGCGCCTACGATGCCTACCGTAAGGTACTGGAGTTGCAGCCCCATAATCGAGACGCCCTGGCCGGGCTCGAGGCGATCGCCGAGCACTACGCCGATCGCGCGCGCGAGGCGCTGCGGGGCGGCGAGGTCGCTGAGGCCAAGCGACTTATTACCGTCGCGTTGCGCGCTCGGCCTCGCGATCGCGGGCTCCTGGCCCTCGAACAACGGATCGAGAAACGCCTGTGAGGCACGGTCCCGAGGCCGATCACCAAATCCCCATGCTGCTGCGGGTGTTTCGCATGTTACGGCATCCTGTCCTCTGTTCGCTTCTCGTGGGTCTTTCGCTCCTCGTCGTGGGTTGTGCGGGGAAGCCGCCGGCGGTCGTCGAGCCGGAGAACGGGACCTCCGCCGAGACCGACGGTCCGCGGGATGCGGATCAGTTCTTGGTGGTGGATTGTCTGTTGCCCGGTCAAGTGCGTCAGCTCGGGGCGAACCGGACCTACCTGACGCAACGGCGGGCGATTCGGACCACGGCGGTGGATTGTGCGATTCGCGGCGGCGAGTACGTGGCCTACGATCGCTCCAACTACCGCACGGCGCTCAAGGTGTGGTTGCCCCAGGCCCAGGCCGGGGATGCCGAGGCCCAGAACTACGTCGGTGAGATCTACGAGCAGGGCCTGGGGTTGGAACCGGATTATGCCCTGGCCGCTCAGTGGTACCGTCAAGCCGCGGACCAAGGGTATTCCCCGGCCCAGATCAACCTGGGCTATCTCTTCGAGCAGGGCCTTGGCGTGGAGCGGGACGTGGCGACGGCCCTCAACTGGTACCGTCAGGCCTCCGGGCTGGATGATGGGACGCTTGAGTTCGTCTCCTCCGCCGAACTCAAGGGGCGGGAAGCACGCCAGGCCGAGTTGGCCGGTCTCCGGGAGGAGGTCGAGGCACGCCGTGAGCGCGAGCAGGCGCTGCAGTCCGAACTCGCCTCAGCGCGCCGCACGCTCGACGATAAGCGCCGGGCACTGGCCGAAGCGACCGCGGATCTCGAGCAGCTCCGAGAGCGGATCGAGACTCGCGAGCAAGCCACGCCGAATGCGCAGTCAGCAGCCGGCGATCGGGATCTGCAGCAGCTCCGCGATGAACTCGCCCGTAAGGAATCGACCCTGGCGGCCCAGCGCACGGAGTTGACCGCCCTACAAGAACGCGTCCAGGCCGAGCGGCAGCGCCTGGAGCGCGCGGCGGGTCAGGCGGTCGCCAGACCGACCATCGAGGTGCTGGAGCCTCCGCTCACCCTCACGCGGGGGCAACCTTTGATCCGGGTCCGATCGATCCGTCCCCAAGTCGAGCTCAAGGGCCGGGTCCGCGCGGCGGCGGGCCTGGAGCAGCTGCGCATCAACGAGCGATCCGCCGAGCTGAATGAACGCGGGCTGTTCTCGGTGCCCATCGATCTTTCCGAGACGGGGCGGACCCCAGTCTCGATCGTTGCCGAGGATCGGGCCGGTCAACGCTCCGAGTTGGAATTGGTCCTGTCGACGGCCTCGGTGTCAAAACCGGCTCCGGAGACCGCCGATCCCCTCGAGGCGGAACCGGTCAAGGTCGGTGACATCGCCTTCGGCCGTTACCACGCCTTGATCATCGCCAACCAGGACTATCAAAACCTACCGGATCTCAAGACGCCGATCCGCGATGCCCGGGCAATCGGAAGCCTCCTGGAGGCGCGTTACGGCTTCGAGGTGACGATCCTCCAAAACGGGGACCGCTACACGATCCTCTCGGAGCTAAACGAGCTCCGCGGCCGATTGCGGCCAAAGGACAATCTGCTCATCTACTACGCAGGCCACGGGGAATTGGATGAGGGCAGCGATCGAGGCTATTGGCTACCGATCGATGCGAATTGGCAGAACCCGGCGAATTGGATCGCCAACACCGCGATCACTGACCTGGTGACGGCGATGCCCGCCAAGCATATCTTGGTCGTCGCGGATTCCTGCTACTCGGGATCCATGACCCGGACCGCCGTTGCCCGGCTCGAGCGGACGCTGCCCGCGGCCAAGCAACGCAAGTGGTATCGGGTGATGTCTCAGGTCCGCTCGCGGACGGTGTTGACCTCCGGTGGGCTGGCGCCGGTGCTCGATGTCGGTCGCGGGGACCACTCGGTCTTTGCCCAGGCCTTCATCGATGTGCTCGCGGAGAACCGCGGCGTGCTGGAGGGCCACACGCTGTTTCGCCAGGTGGCCGAGCGGGTCGCCGGGGCAGCCGCCTCCTTTCAGGTGGAACAAAATCCTCAATACGCACCCATTCGCCACGCCGGGCACGAGGCCAGCGATTTCTTCTTCGTCTCGCCACAGGCCGATCTGCCGGTCCAGGCCGGGGCCCAGACGCCGATCGTGGCGTACCGGGTCGCGGGCGGTTAAGTGGATGTTCAGCCCGGCCGGCGATCCGGGCATCGGCCTCGGACGCGTGCCCGCGATCCGAGGATCGGTGACCTAGGGATTCGGGGCCACGGGCCGTTTCCGGCGGCGGCCCGGTTGTTTGCTTCCTGAGGCGGGCGGTTCGCTCTCGAGTTCCCGGTTGAATTCGGCGAGGCGGCGGTGTTTGTACGCTCGAATGATATTCCCCTTGGTGATGAAGCCCTGAAGTCGCCGGCTCTCGGGGTCGACCACGGGGAAGTGGGAGATCTCGTCACGCCGGAGTCGAGTAACAGGGATTCCAAGGAATCCTCCGGAGTGACTGTCGAGACATCCCGACTCATGAGATCGCCGACGGTGAGATCCCGTCCCTCTTGGACGATATCGCTCGTGCTGATGTCGGCATCGGTTATGATGCCGACGAGGCG
>CAYFWJ010000013.1:0-17070 GCA_964346755.1 uncultured Ectothiorhodospiraceae bacterium | reverse complement strand
CTTGGACGATATCGCTCGTGCTGATGTCGGCATCGGTTATGATGCCGACGAGGCGTCCGTGGTCAGGCCCCGGGCGTTCAGCTTGAGGGTATAGATCTTCAGCCCCACCAGGGCGACGACCACGCCGAATACGAGATCGCCTGCCAAGAGCGACTCCATCGTCTCGTAGCCGATCCCGAGGATGTAGTACTCGCCGGCAAGCTGATGCATGGCGACCGCCAACATCCCCAGAGCCAGCCCCCCAAGGGCGGGCTTGATCGGCGGGGATACGGCCTTTAGGGAGTCGAAGAGGCCCTCCATCGCGTAGACGACGCGGATGAAGGCGGCGGCACCCCCGGCCGCGAGGATGCCGAGGAGCAGGTAGAACAGGATCTCCCAGGGGGTGATCAGGGCGTATCCCGGCACCTCGAAGATGAAGGCCGTCTCCACGCCGAGGGCCTCGAGCAGGGTACGGGAGACGGACGTCGCGAACACCGCGGCGATGACGATGGGGGTCAGCGAGGTGACGCGGAGCTCGCGGAGGATGAGCTCCAGGGCGAACAGCACGGCAGCGACCGGCGTGTTGAACGTGCCGGCGATCCCCCCAGCGGTCCCACAAGCGACAAGGATCTTCGTCCAGTAGGGCGGAAAACGTAGGCTCTGAGCGATCGTCGAGCCGGTCGCCGATCCCATCTGGACGATCGGACCCTCTCGCCCCGCTGAACCGCCCGAACCGATGCAGACCGCCGAGGCCAGGGCCTTGATGAGGACGACTTGGGGCCGGATACGCCCGCCGCTGAAGTCGACCGAGGCCATCACCTCCGGTACCCCGTGACCCTTCGCCTCGGGGGCGTAGCGGTGAATGAGGGTCCCGACAATCAATCCACCCAGGGCTGGAACGAGGATCATGTAGTAGGGGGCGAAGTCGCCCAGCAGCCACGCGGAGCCATCTTCGAATGCGGTGTTGACGCCGAAGATCAGATACCGGAAGCCCACGGCGACGAGTCCGCAGACTACGCCGGTGGCCAAGGCGAGGAGGTTGAACAGGGCGAAGCCCCGCAGGTTGCCGTCGATCGTGTCCATAAGGCCCGTCACGTGCCCGAGAGTGGAATCCGGAGAGTCGATGGTCAGGCGTCACGCGGGAGCGAGATTATAGGGGGTTGATCGGGCTCGTCGCTAGCCGCGGCCGGTTCGCCCGTCCTCCATGCATTCATGCCGAACTATCAGTCGCTTATTGCCTTAACCCTGGTGGGAGGGGTGGCCGGCTTCCTGGGTGGGACGGCCGCACTCACCTTCCGCTGGTTCGTCGAGGACGGTCAACGGGTGTTTCTGCCGGATGGTCAGGTGGGCAACTACGAGGCCCTTCCCGTCTGGGCCGTGGTCCTTCTGCCGACGATCGGGGCCTTCCTGCTCGGGCACCTCTGGCAGCGTCTCTGCCCGAGCTGGCGCCAAGTCGGCATCCTCCATGTGCTGGTGCGTCTGCACGGCGCCGGTCGCCCCGACTTGCCCTGGTCCCATGCCGTCGCCCAATTCCTCGGGGGTGCCTGGGCCCTCATGAGCGGCCAATCCCTGGATCGGGAAGGGCCGAGCGTCCATCTCGGGGCGACGCTGGGCAACCAGATCGGGCGCCGTTTGTTCCAGGGCCCGGGGGTCTATGCCTTGACGGTCTGCGGGGCGGCCGGGGCCATCGCGGCGGCCTTCAATACCCCGCTCGCCGCGGTGTTGTTCGTCATCGAGGTGCTGCGGATCGACTATCGTTTTGAGCGGTTCATACCGATCATCGCCGCCGCGGTCGTGGGTGCCGTGCTCGGTCGGCTCGGCTACGGCGAAGATCCGGCCTTCGATCCGGCGGCGATCCCCCCGAGCGGCTTTGCGGATCTCCCGTTGTTCGCCCTGCTCGGCCTGCTCACCGGGCTGCTGGCCGTGCTCTTCGTTCGGTTTGCCCTGCGGGTGAGTGAGTGGACTCGATCTTGGCCCCTGGCTCGGGCCTTTACCGCTGCGGGCCTTGCCACGGGCCTCATCGGTCTGGCGGTACCGCAGGTGCTCGGGATTAGTTATGACACCCTCGATGCCATCCTCTCGAATGAAATCCAGGTCGAGTGGTTGGCAGGTCTGGTCCTCGGCAAGCTGGTCGCCACAACGATCGCAATCGGCGTTCGCATGCCCGGGGGGCTCATCGGGCCATCCTTGATTATTGGCGGGGCCGTCGGCGGCCTGCTCGGGGGTTTAGCGCCCATCGGCGTGGGGGTGCCGAGCGTATATGCCACGGTCGGTATGGTCGCCATGCTCTCGGCGGTCCTCCAGGCGCCCCTGTTCAGTCTCCTGGCCCTACTGGAGCTGACCGCCGAGTCCCACATCATCCTGCCCGGGATGGTCGCGATCGTGATCGCCGATCTGATCGCCCGCAAGATGCTTGGACGGGGCTCGTTGTTCGACCATATGCGCCGCCTCGGGGGATGAACCCGTCGATAGCCGAGCCACGGACGCTGAAGGCAGCGTCCGATGCTGGTAGAATGCGGGCTTTGTATGCGCGGAGAGCTGGCTGGTGGGTGAAGGGCGTCTGTTCGTCATCTCCGCCCCCTCAGGGGCGGGAAAGACGAGTCTCGTGAAGGCCGTACGTGACGAAGTCGAGAATATCGGGGTGTCGATCAGCCACACCACCCGGGGGCAACGACCTGGTGAGGTCGACGGTCGAGACTATTACTTTGTTTCGCGGTCAGAATTTGATGAGCTGATCCAACAAGAGGCGTTTCTCGAGTACGCGGAGGTGTTCGGGAACCTGTACGGGACGACTCGGCGCGAAGTCGAGGCGCGGCTCGACTCCGGTTGGGATCTCATCCTCGAGATCGATTGGCAGGGGGCGGCTCAGGTGCGCCGTTTGTTGCCCGACAGTGTCTCGATCTTCATCCTGCCGCCTTCGCCTGACAGCCTCCTCGAACGCTTGCGGCGGCGCGGACAGGACACCCCAGATGAGATCGAACGACGGATCGACGGGGCACGCGCCGAGATGCGCCAGTACGCAGCCTTCGACTATCTGGTCATCAATGATGACTTCCCCCAGGCTGTCGCCGATCTCAAGGCCGTGATACGCGCTCAACGTTTGACGCGGCCCCGTCAAGAGGCCCGTTATCGGACCCTGTTTCAAGCCATTCCCGGCTTGATGACGCAACGGGCCGACGGCCACGGGGACCCGGCCGACTGAAGCGGCCGGAGTCGGCAACGAGGACGATCCGCTGAGGAGCTCGGCGGCGATGATTCAGCAACCCTTGAAGCGAGTCGGTGATGGCACGAGTTACAGTTGAAGATTGTTTGGAACGTATCGAGAACCGCTTCCAGTTGGTGTTGGTTGCGGTCAAGCGCGCCCGCCAGCTGGAATCCGGCGGTGATTCCTTGGTCCCGCGGCATGACGACAAGGCGACCGTCGTGGCCTTGCGCGAGATCGCCGAGGGCAAGATCGGAGAAGAAGTATTGGACAGCGTGCGTTCCCAGATTCACCTCCAGGAATCCCAGATTAACGAGGAGGACGTGCGCGAGGTCATGTAGATGGGGCATGAGATGACCCGAGTCGACCCAGCCAAGACCCGTCATCCGGCGGCACCCCCACCGGTGACCGCGGTCGAGGGCGCGTGTCCAGAGAGCGAGCGGGTTCTGATCGGGGATCTCTGTCCGACCCTGGAGGCCTACCTCGAGCCCCAGCATGTCCGGGCCATCTACCGCGCTTATCTGTTCGGGGCCCAGGCCCATCTCGGGCAGACCCGCCGAACCGGTGAGGCGTACATCTCCCATCCCTTGGCCGTGGCGCAGATCCTCGCCCAGATGCGCATGGATCACGCCAGCATCATGGCCGCCATCCTCCACGATGTGATCGAGGATACCCCGATCGGGCGCGAACAGGTCGCCGCCGAGTTCGGCGAGGACGTCGCCGCTTTGGTTGATGGCGTCACCAAGCTCTCGCGGATGAAGTTTCGCTCTCGGGCCCAGGCCCAAGCGGAGAACTTCCTGAAGATGGTCCTGGCGATGTCGCGGGATATCCGGGTCATCCTCGTGAAACTGGCCGACCGGCTGCACAACATGCGCACCCTCGGGTCGCTGCCGACGGCCAAACGCAGACGCATTGCCAAGGAAACCCTCGATATCTACGTCCCGATGGCCCATCGGCTCGGGATCAACAGCTTTCGGATCGAGCTCGAGGATCGCTGCTTCGAGATCCTCTACCCGATGCGTGCCCGGGTCCTGCGCAACGTCGTGGGGCGTTCCGCCGGTCGGCGCCGGGAATGGCGCGAGGAGATGGAGACCACCATCGCCGAACGCATGCATGCGGAATCCATCCCCGTGCGCGTGGCGGGCCGGGAGAAGCACCTCTACGGCTTGTATCAGAAGATGCGCGCAAAGCACGTGCCCCCCTCCGAGATCTACGATATGTTCGCGATCCGGGTCGTAGTCGAGGGCATCGATCAGTGCTATCGCGCGCTCGGGGTCTTACATAACCTCTACAAGCCGCGGCCGGGGCGTTTCAAGGACTTCATCGCCATCCCCAAGTCCAATGGCTACCAGTCGCTCCATACGGTGGTCATGTCGCCCAAGGCGGTCCCGGTCGAGATCCAGATCCGGACCGAGGACATGGATCGTTTCGCCGAACAGGGCATCGCGGCCCATTGGCTCTACAAGAGCGACGAGAGCGGCACGCGCCGCGCCCAGGCTCGGGTTCACGGCTGGTTGCAGGGCCTGCTGGAGCTGCAACAGCGAGCTGGGGACTCCGAAGAGTTCCTGGAAAACGTCAAGATCGATCTCTTCCCCGATGAGGTCTATGTCTTTACCCCGCGGGGTGAGATCCTGAAGCTCCCCCAAGGTGCGACGGCCCTCGACTTCGCCTATGCCGTCCATACCGATGTGGGCAATCATTGCGCGGAAGTCCGGATCGACCGGCAATATCAACCTCTGAGCGCCGTTCTGCGCAGTGGCCAGAGCGTCGAGGTGAAGACCGCGGAGGCCGCCTCGCCGAAGCCCTGGTGGCTCGGGTTCGTGGCCACCGGCAAGGCGCGGGCCCACATCCGTCACTATCTGAAGGGATTGCCGGAGGAATCGCTGAAAGCGCTCGGGCAGCAGGCCCTGGATCGCGCCTTGCGTAGCATGGGTTGTGGCCCATCGGCCGGTCTGGAGCAAACGTTGCATGCCTTCATGGAAGCGGAAGGTTACGCCAACCTGGACGAGCTGCGATTGGATCTCGGCCGGGGACGCCGGATGGCCCATTTCATTGCTAAGCAGATCCAGACCGAGGAGGCGCCAGCGGATGGCGAGGGTGCCGAGCCCGCCCGCGTGGCCGATGCAACGGCGGTCCCGTCGCGTCATCCCCTCATCCGGGGGGTCGATGGTCTGGCGGTGCGCTACGCGCGCTGTTGCCACCCCATCCCCGGCGATCGCATCCTCGGGTTTCTCAGTGCGGGCAAGGGCGTGGTGATCCATCGGGTCCGCTGCCCGAACGTCAGCGGTTCGGGTAAGCGTCCCCCCAACGGCTCGCGTGGTTCGTCCACGGTCCCTGTGCAATGGACGCGTCCCTTCGAGGCCGAGCCGGTGCTGACCGCAGCGATCCAGGTCCGGGTTACCAATCGCCGCGGCGTGCTGGCGCAGCTTGCTGCGATCATCGCCAAGGAGGGCTCGAACATCGATGACGTGCAGCTCGTGGAGCGAGAGGGCGGCCAGACGCTGTTGATCTTCGTGCTCTCCGTCGCGGATCGCACCCACCTCGCCCGGATCTTCCGCCGGTTGCGGCACAACGAGCACGTCCACCGGGTCTGGCGTAGCGGCCCGAGTTGAGACGAGCCCATCGGCGTTTGACCCCTCACCCGAAGCCCATATCAGGAGAATCATCCTATGCCGCGCCATGCGATCCAAACCGCTGAGGCCCCCGCCGCCATCGGCGCCTATGCCCAGGCGGTTCAAGTGGGGGATACGGTCTATCTGTCCGGGCAGATCCCCCTCGACCCCGAGACCATGGAATTGGTCTCCGGGTCGGTGGACGATCAGATCCGCCGGGTCTTCGATAACCTGGCGGCGGTTTGTCGTGCGGCCGGCGGCGGTTTGGATCACGTCGTCAAACTCACGATCTATCTCGTGGATCTGGGGGACTTTCCCCGGGTGAACGCGATCTTGCCGGACTACTTTGACGAACCCTATCCGGCGCGGGCTGTCGTGGGGGTCGCTGCGCTGCCCAAGGGGGCTGTGGTCGAGGCCGAGGGTATCTGGGTCCGGTCGAGCTAACGCCCTGATCGATCAGCGAACCGCCGTCTTCGGGGTCCTCAGGGACCCGAGCCATCGAGTCCGTCCGTGAGCGAGTGCTGAGTGAATCCTTCCATGGTTATGTCCTCCAACCAAACGGCCACCCGACCACCGGATCACCCGCAACGCCAGCAACTCCTTGACGAGGTCCATTCACGGCCTTCGGTGCCCATTGCGACCGGATCGCGGGTCAGTCACCTCGTGATGATGACCGATGAGCTTGCGCATGCGGACGATCTCCAGCACCTCAAACGACTCCTCGAGAGTCGATCGGTGGCGATTCCCCGAGACGACGCCCGTTTCTTTACGGCCGAGCTCGGTGCCTTCGTGCTCAAGTGGGAGCGGCACAGCGAGTTCACCAGCTACACTTTCATTCGACCGGGATTGCCCGCCGAGCCCTTCAGCGATCCGGCCATCGAGGCGGTTCCGGCGGATTGGCTGGCTTCGCTCCCCGGATTGCGCATGGTCGCTGCCCATCTTCGGGTCGAGACCGCGGAGGCAGCCGAGGCAAACGAGGACGGGGACGATGGAACAACCGTACCGAGCGCCCTGTTCGGTGCCGAGGGACTCATCGGAGGCCGCAGCCGCAGCGGAGGTATTCGGATCTTCTCGGATCTCCGCGCCTACGGCGACGGCTACGTGCGGTATTTCGTCCAGAGTAATGATGACGCGATCCGCACCGGCCGGTTCGTACAGCGCTTGCTCGAGCTGGAGACCTATCGGCTTATGACCCTGCTCGGTTTTCCGGTGGCCCGCTCGAGCGGGCCCGAGATCGCACGCATCGACCAGGAAGCGCGTCGCCTCACCTGGGAGATGGCGGAGCAGGAAAAGGAGCATCTTGCGACGGATCGGCAACTCCTTAGCCGGCTCATCGATCTCGCCGCCTCGGCGGAACGCTTGACCGCGCGGACCAGCTACCGCTACGAGGCGACTCAGGCCTACTACAATATTGTCCAGCAGCGGCTGCAATCCCTGGAGCTCGAGCGGATCGATGGGGTGCAGCGCTTTGATGTCTTCTTGGACCGGCGGTTGAGCCCCGCCGTGGCCACTTGCGCCTCCACCGGACGGCGTCAGGAGGACCTGGCTGAACGCATCATCCGGGTCAGCAGCCTGCTTCGCAGTCGAGTGGATCTGGCGATGGCTGAGCAGAATCGGGGGCTGCTGCATTCGATGGACACCCGGGCCTCTCTGCAGCTGCGGCTCCAAGAGACCGTCGAGGGATTATCCGTCGCGGCGATCAGCTACTACCTGATCGGCCTCGTCAACTACGGCTTCAAGGGCGCGGAGGCGGCTGGTGTGTCCCTCAATGTCACATTGGCCACGGGGCTCACCGTGCCGGTCGTCGTCCTCGCGGTATGGTGGAGTATCCGCCAGGCCCGCCAGCGGCTCACGCGGGAAGCCCCGGAACCGGCGGTATCGGATGCCTCCTCGCGTCACTGAATTGCAATCGATGATGCCTTACGCAACGGGCCGAGAATGCTTTACACTTGAAACCACGGCGTAAATGCCCTGTTCCGTGGAGCGCCACGCCTCGAGCCGGATTCGGCCCGGTTGCCCCGAATCGGCGGAGCGCGGCCGCCCCGTCGGGGTATCCCCCCGTTTACTCCCAATTTCCCTGAAGAGTCGACATGAAGAAAGACATTAGCAAATACCGGAATATCGGCATCTTCGCGCACGTGGACGCCGGTAAGACCACGACGACGGAGCGCATCCTCAAACTGACGGGCAAGATCCACAAGCTCGGCGAGGTTCACGACGGGGCGGCGACCACGGATTTCATGGACCAGGAGCAAGAGCGGGGCATCACGATCCAGTCCGCGGCGACGAGCTGCTTTTGGAAGGATCATCAGCTGAACATCATCGATACCCCGGGCCACGTCGACTTCACCATCGAGGTGTATCGCTCCCTCAAGGTGCTGGACGGCGGCGTCGGGGTGTTCTGCGGTTCGGGGGGCGTCGAGCCACAGTCCGAGACCAACTGGCGTTATGCGGACGAATCGCGCGTCGCCCGCATCATCTACGTCAACAAGCTCGACCGCGTGGGGGCCGATTTCTATCGTGTCGTCCAGCAGGTCCAAGACATCCTTAAGGCGCGCCCCCTCGTCATGGTCCTGCCGATTGGCAAAGAGGATCAGTTCAGTGGGGTGGTGGATCTACTGACCCGGAAGGCCTGGGTGTGGGATGCGACCGGCGATCCGCTGAAGTACGAAATCCAGGACGTCCCGGCGGACATGGTCGATGAAGTGGAGAAGTGGCGGTCGGATCTCATCGAGACCGCGGTGGAACAGGACGAAGAGGCGATGGAGCGATACCTCGAAGCGGGCGAGGAGCCCGACGTGGAGACCGTGCAACGGTGCATTCGCAAGGGCACGCTGGCCCTTGACTTCTTCCCCACCTACTGTGGCTCTTCGTTCAAGAACAAGGGCGTCCAGAACGTGCTCGACGCCGTGGTCGATTACCTGCCCAATCCGCAGGAGGTCGAATCGCAGCCGGAGATGGACCTCGAGGGCAACAAGACCGGTAACGTCGCGTGGGTCGATTCCGAGGCCCCCTTGCGTGCCCTCGCCTTCAAGATCATGGATGACCGGTATGGCGCCTTGACCTTCACGCGGTTATATTCCGGCCACATCGAGAAGGGCACGATGGTGCTCAACACCGCGACCGGTAAGACCGAACGCATCGGACGGCTCGTGGAGATGCACGCGGACAGTCGCGAAGAGGTGGACTACGCCCAGGCAGGCGACATCGTCGCCATCATCGGCCTGAAGAACATCCAGACGGGTAACACGCTGTGCGATCCGAAGGATGCGGCGACGCTCGAGCCCATGGTCTTCCCGGAGCCGGTCATCTCCGTCGCCGTATCACCGAAAGACCGGGGCGCCGCCGAGAAGCTGGGCATCGCCTTGAGCAAGATGGTTGCGGAGGATCCCTCGTTCCGAGTGGAGACGGATCCGGACAGTGGTGAGACCATCATGCGCGGCATGGGTGAGTTGCACCTGGACATCAAGGTCGATATCCTCAAGCGGACCCACAAGGTCGAGGTCGAGGTCGGGAAGCCGCAGGTCGCCTACCGTGAGACCATCACGAAACAGGTCGAAGATACCTACACCCACAAGAAGCAAACGGGTGGCTCCGGTCAGTTCGCCCGCATCGACTACCGCATCGAGCCGGCAGACAAGGGCGTTGGATTCGAGTTCGAATCCAAGGTCGTTGGCGGCAACGTGCCCCGGGAGTTCTGGCCGGCCGTCGAGTCCGGCTTCAATCAGAGCCGCGCGCGCGGGGTGCTTGCGGGCTATCCCTGCGTCGACTTCCGGGTCGTCCTCCAAGACGGCGGCTTCCACCCCGTGGACTCCTCGGCGATTGCCTACGAGATCGCGGCCAAGGCCGCCTACCGTCAGTCCATGCCCAAGGCCGGACCCCAGCTGCTCGAGCCCATCATGGCCGTCGACGTCTTCGCCCCGGAGGACTACGTCGGCGACGTCATCGGCGATCTCAATCGGCGTCGGGCCATGATCAAGTCCCAGGACCCGGGGCCCACGGGTGTGCGAATCAAGGCGGAGGCGCCACTGGCCGAGATGTTCGGCTACATCGGCGATCTGCGGACCATCACCTCGGGTCGTGGGCAGTACTCCATGCTCTATGATCATCATGCCCCTTGCCCGACCAACGTGGCGGAAACCGTGATCAAAGAGGCCAAAGAACGCGAGGCGAATCAGAACTAAAAAAGGGCAGAGACGCCCCACCCCCAGGGAAGAACAATAACCGCTCGGGGAGGTTTGGAAGAGGCCATCGGGTGCAAACCCAATGGCCTCTTTTTTTATTCTGGTGAGCTTGTACGGGTTTCGTAGAAGGCGATCTCCACGGGTGGGTGCCGACCTTTCAGGGCCGGATTGACCTGCCCCGGTGATGGCCCGTGCGAGGGGGCCCACGCTCGGTTCGCAACCCGGTCGTTACCTCAGTTGATTGTCGGATCGATAAAATCCTCCTTGCCTGCAGCGTGTCCGCTTGGGCTCGATTGACCCAGAGACGTACGAGCGTGGGTTGTTAGACGATCCGGTCCTGTACGACGGCCTCGTATATGGCCCAGGCGAGATCCGGGTTCTCGATCTGGGAACCGAGTTCTTCGAGGATACCCGCCAGTCGCTCGACATCGTCGAGTTCGCGTAGGGCTGTCTCGTATTCTTCGCAGATGAGACCGGCGACTGGTCCGACGTGCTCGGACATCTGCGCGACGATGTATTCGTACAACTCCTGTCCGCGTTTCATCAGGTGTTGGTTTTGGCCCACTGAATCGGACCCCTGGGCTTGTTGCTCGGGGGCCGGGGGCGGCTCGAACGAGTCAACCGCTGTCTGGGGGTCCCTTTCGGCTGTCGATTCATCCGACTGATCCATCCAGGCCGTCAGGTCAGCCGGGGTGGTCCCCCAATCGATAAGATTTAGCGTCCGTAACCCCTTGATAGATAAGAATGCAACGCTTTTCCTACCCTATTGATTGGGGCGCTACCCGCGGCTTTGAGAACGGGTCTGAGCTTTGCTAGATTTCATAATGGACGGTCGCCTTGCGCTTGTTAATAGTGGAAATGGTTAGCCATATATTTTACAAGCCTAGGTCGACCGTCTCAATTATAATTGTCAAATCGATTATTCTGTTTTTATTTGTTAATCTCACCAAAAGTGACTTTAGCGTCACACCATCAAATGCTTAATAACCTATTGTTTTATAGACATAGAACCGTGAGGCCGCGGCAGTGTTTTGCAACGCTGGGGAGTACACCGAGTACTGCGATAAAACTCAAGAAAGAAACCATCAGACGGGTAAAAAGCGTCATTCCCTGGGTCGAGGGGGTGCTTTTGTGGTTCGAGGCCTGTTTGGCGGAGGTCATGGGCCGAGTCAGCTCCCGATAAAGCTTTCGTATAAGGAGGGTTCTGTCGATTGTGGAGGGTGACGATAGCTCAAGCGGCTACGACCCGTCGAGTGGGCGTCGGGCCGTTTGATCAACGCCGAAAGCGGATGTTCAGGATGCCGGGCGTCCTTTGGCCAATCGTCGCGGTGGATTCAGACGACTCCGGTCAGAGGGGATCCTGAGGCCTGGCCCGGTGGTTACCGGGCACGGCGACGGGCCCGAATCATCAAGCGGGCGCCTCCGCCGTAGAGTCTAGTCGGTCTCGTAGCGGAATCCAGGCGGGTTAGCCGCGCGAGGCGATCACCGATCGTTCAGCCCGGGTCGAATCGGGAACGAGGCGCGCTTCGCGAACGCCGCCGAGCCGGGAGAAGGGCCCGGCGGTCCAGCGTAAGGCGGCGTTAGGGCGGTGACCGGAGGGTTCGAGTGACTCGATGGGCCTACGACGCGCGGGTCTCCCGGTTCCGTCTGCGTCGGGCCAGCAACCATTTCTCCCCTTCGACGAGGAACAGCACGCTCGAGGTGACTGCGATCGTCCGCAACCAGTCCCCTAAGGTGAGGGGTGCCGTTCCGAATAGGGTCTGGATCGGGCCGAGGTAGGTAAAGGCTAATTGGAACAAGACGATCAGACCCACCGCCAGCAAGACGTAGCGGTTACCGGTCAACCCCGCCCGGTTTAGCACAGGCTCGTCGACGTAACGAGCGCTGAACAGGTAGAAGATCTCGAACATGACCAGGGTGTTCACCGCAACGGTTCGGGCGTATTCGATGCTCGCTCCATGGCTGATCTCCCAGGAGAACAGGGCAAAGGTGCCCGTCATCAAGATCACCGAGACAAAGGCGATGCGCCAGATGAACCAGCCGGAGAGAATCGGCTCCCGCGGGTTTCGGGGATTGCGCTGCATCACGTTCTGCTCCGGCGGTTCGAAGGCCAGTGCGAGGGCCAGAGTGGCCGCCGTGATCATGTTGACCCACAGGATCTGGACCGGTGTTATGGGAAGGGCCTGAAAGCCCAGTAGGATGGCGCCCAGGATGATCAGGGCTTCGCCCCCATTGGTGGGCAGGATGAAGAGGATGGCCTTCTTGATGTTGTCGTAGACGGTACGTCCCTCCTTCACGGCACGCACAATGGAGGCGAAGTTGTCGTCCGCCAGGACCATCTCCGAGGCCTCTTTGGCCACCTCCGTCCCGCTGGCCCCCATGGCCACTCCCACGTCGGCCCGCTTCAGGGCGGGGGCGTCGTTGACCCCATCCCC
This sequence comes from uncultured Ectothiorhodospiraceae bacterium, assembly GCA_964346755.1. GTDB lineage: Bacteria > Pseudomonadota > Gammaproteobacteria > CAYFWJ01 > CAYFWJ01 > CAYFWJ01. The sequence goes on along the minus strand of CAYFWJ010000013.1, from coordinate 4,658 downwards.
GGTCATTGCGACCACCTGCCCCCGCCCCTGGAGCGCCGTCACGAGCCGTAGTTTGTGCTCCGGGCTTACCCGGGCGTAGACGTCGACCGTCTCCACCCGTTCGGCGAGTGCTGCCGCGTCTAGGGCATCGATATCGGCTCCGGTAAGCACCTCGGTGCTGTTTTCCAGCCCCACCTGACCGGCGATGGTCCCGGCTGTGATCGCGTGGTCGCCGGTGATCATCTTCACCCGGATACCCGCTTGCCGGCAGAGGTCGGCGGCTTCGATTGCCTCGTCTCGGGGCGGATCGATGAGCCCGAACAAGCCCAGCAGTGTGAGGCCGTCCTCGACATCCGCAAACTGGAGCTCCCTTCGATCGTTCGCCGGTTTCTGGGCCACAGCCAGGACTCGAAAGCCGCGGGCGGCCAGTTCCACGATCTGATGGTGCCAGGCCTCTCGATCGATCGGCGTCTCACCGCCCGGCGTGCCGACGTGTGAGCACATCGCCAAAACGCGCTCCGGCGCCCCCTTGACGACGATGAACCCCTCACCCGTGTGACCCTGGTGCAGGGTGGCCATAAACTTGTGCGCTGAATCGAAGGGGATGAGATCGGCCCGGGGGAAGTTCGCCCGAGCTTCGGCGGGCTCCACGCCTCCCTTGATCCCGGCGACGACCAAGGCGGCCTCCATCGGGTCGCCCTGGGCAATCCACGCCGCCTGATGGGATTCGAGCGTGGCATCGTTGCAGAGCACCGCCGCGTGCAGGGCCCGGTTGGTCGGGTCATGGGGCTCATCCATCGCGTAAACCCGGCCCTGGACCTCGAGGCCCCCGTGGGGGTCATAGCCTGTCCCGGTGAGCTCGACCTCTCCGTCGCTGGTGACGAGCGAACGGACCGTCATCTCGTTCCGGGTGAGGGTTCCCGTCTTATCGGAACAGATCACGGCGATCGTTCCCAAGGTCTCAACCGCGGGTAGCCGGCGGATGATGGCGCTTCGAGCAGCCATGCGCTGCACGCCGATGGCCAGGGTGATGGTCATGATGGCCGGAAGGCCCTCGGGGATGGCCGCCACCGCTAAGCCGACGGAGGCCAAGAACATCTCCACCGCGGTGTAGTCCCGGACCAGCACCCCGAAGGTGAAGCTGATGGCTGCCAGGACGAGGATGGCCCCGGTCAGCCAGCGGCCGAATTGGTCCATCTGGCGCAGCAGCGGCGTGGTGAGCTCTTGCACCTGGGCCACCAGGGCGCTGATCCGACCAATCTCGGTATTGGCCCCGGTCTCCACGACGACGCCCAAGGCGCGGCCGTTCGTAATCAAGGTCCCCGAGAAGGCGAGACACCGGCGATCGCCCAACGGCGTGTCGGGTTCGACGGCGGCGGTTGCCTTCTCAACAGGGACCGATTCCCCGGTCAGGGCCGCTTCTTCCACCTGCAACCCTTTGACTTGTAGAAGACGGACATCCGCGGGGACCTTGTCGCCCGCTTGTAGGGGCACGACATCCCCGGGTACCAGCTTAGCTGCGTCGACGGTCACGCGATGTCCGTCCCGCACGACGAGGGCCTGGGGCGAGAGCATCTGGCTGATGGCGCGTAAGGCGTTCTCGGCCTTGCCTTCCTGGATGAAGCCGATCAGGGCGTTGACGATGACCACGCCGAAGATCACGCCGGAGTCCAGCCCGTGTTGGAGTAAGGCCGTGACGATCCCCGCGGCCAGCAAGACATAGATTAGGACGTTACGAAATTGGGCCAGGAAGCGCGCCAAGGGGCTGCGGGGTTTAGCCTCCGTCAACCGGTTGGGACCGAATGTCGCAAGGCGGTTCATTGCCTGTTCGGCCGTCAAGCCTTGCCGGTCGGCTTCGAGGCGTTGCAGCGTTTCATCGACATCGAGTGCATGCCAGGGGGTCGATTCAGCCGGTTCTGGGGATGGCGGCGGTTGTCCTTTGCGGTTGCTCGGGTCGCGCCGCGATACCCCGACGGCGGTGCCACCGAGCAGAGCAAGGCCCGTTAAGGCGGTAAGCCACTCCGTCAGGAACAGATCGAACATCGAAGACCCTCGAATGCCGTGGGCGGAACGACCGGAATGAACAGGGCAACTTCCGGAACGTTTCCCTGGTTTGCACTGACCTCGCCGGAGCGAGGATCTGAGACGAGCCGATTGATCCCATTGTACAGGGGCAAGCATTCGTCAACCTTCTTGATTCGGGTCATGCAGACCGCCGGCGCCGATGGGGACAGACCGCGTTGTCGGTCTCGCCATGGCTGACTTCCCAAAGGAGAAAACCCAGGGATCCGGGCCGAGGCCGCTTAGGGCCCCCGCGCGTCGACCCGCCGACCCGTCGGCCCGGATTCGTTGCGTGATGATCGGAGCTTCCGCTGTACCCGCGCGCTGCAGCGGCTAAACTGATAGCAACTTCGGCGCCACCCGTGCGCTGCCCATCCAAGCGACCTCGAGTCAGCCGTCATGTCCCAGCCCCCCGAATCCGAGGACTCACCGCCAGCCGACCCCCAGCATCGCGGGGCGGATGCCGCGGGCGGACCCGTGCCCCGATCCCCGGCGGCGTTACTGATGGGGGTCGGTCCGGGGCTTCTGGTCGCCGCCACCGGGGTCGGTGCAGGCGATTTGGCGACGGCCGGTCTCGTCGGCTCAAGCCTCGGGGTCGCTGTATTGTGGGCGGTGGTGGTGGGGGCCGTGGCCAAGTTCGTGCTCAATGAGCACCTGGCGCGCTGGCAGATCGCCACGGGGCAGACGATCCTCGAGGGAGCGGTCACGCGGCTCGGTTGGTGGCTCTATGTGCCGTTCGCGATCTATTTGCTGGCCTGGACCTATTTCGTGGGGTCGGCCTTGATCAGCGCCTGTGGGGTGACGCTCCAGGCCCTATTGCCGTTCACCGAAGATGCTGCCCTCAATAAACAGGTGCTGGGGGCCCTCTGCAGTCTGGTGGGATTGCTTCTGGTGTGGCGGGGCGGGTTCCCACTGTTCGAGCGGATCATGGCCGCGTGTATTGGGCTCATGGTCCTGGTAACCGTACCCACGGCCATCGCCCTGGCGCCGGATCTCGGCGCCGTCGTCCAGGGCCTGACGGTTCCTCGGATTCCCGAGCGCCCCGAGGCCTTGGCCCAGACCGTGGCCCTGATCGGGGGGATTGGGGGCACCTTGACCTTGATCTGCTACAGCTACTGGATGCGCGAGGCCGGCCGGCTCGGGCCCGGTGGATTGCGTCAGGCCCGCCTCGACATCGCCGTCGGGTACACCATGACCGCGGTGTTCGGGATGGCCATGGTGATCATCGCCTCCGGGGTCGAGCTGGCCGGTGGCGGAGCGGATCTCGTGGTCCAGTTGGCGGCCCGCTTGGATGCGGCTCTGGCGCCACGGCTCGGCCAGCCCCTGGCCGACTTCGTCCGGCTGGCCTTCTTGGTCGGTGCCTTCGGGGCGGTGTTTTCCAGCCTTCTGGGGGTTTGGCAGGCGGTACCCTATGTGGCGACCGATCTGTGGTTGCTCCGCCGCCACGTGGGTCGGCCGGAACGGGTGAGTGCGGCCGTCGTGGATGCCCGATCAGTCCCTTACCGGTCCTACCTCGTTGGCATGGCCACGGTGCCGATGCTCGGGTTGTTCGTCGATTTCTCCACGGTGCAGCTCGCCTACGCCTTCGTGGGGGCCTTATTCGTGCCCGCGCTGGGCGGAGTCCTGCTGGTGCTCACGAACCGAAGCGCCTGGATCGGGCCGCGTTACCGCAATCGTCTTGCCACGAATAGCGTCCTCGTGCTGGCGGTTGCCGTTGTCGCCCTGGCCGCGGCCTTCTCGATCCACGGACGGATCCAGGCCCTGTTCGGGGCGTGATCCGTCACAGCGGGTATACCCGAGGGAACCGAAGCCAGCGCTCAGCGCTCAGCGTTCGGCGCCGTCTCTTCCAGCAAGCGAATCGCCTGGCGGTAGCGTTCGAGGCGTGCGTAATCCTTGGCCGAGGGATTGGGGATCCGCGAGCGATCCGTATTGTCGCGAAGATCGGCTAACTTGACCCGGCGCCCGATCGGATCGGCCGCTGCCCGGGCCACGAAGGTCAGGTAGGCCTCATCGGGTCGCCGGGTAACCGACGCCAGGGCCTGAATCGTCGTCTCCGAGAAGCCCGCCGCTCGGAGGTCCTCGAAGGTGGTGGGGGAATCCTCGACCACGTCGTGAAGCACCCCGACGATCTTATCCTCCGGAGAATCCAAGCTCAGCATGACCCGTAACGGGTGCAAGATGTAGGGCGCGCCGGCCTTATCCACCTGTCCCGTGTGGGCCTTGGCGGCGATTACGATGGCTTGTTCAAGTGTGGCCATGGCGCGGACTCCTCTGGCTCGATCGGGTGATCGTGGGACACGGCTCCCACCCGCGCTCATTAGCGTACCTTTGAGTTCCCCACCCATCAACTTGACTGGGCCGCGTTGCCAACGAATCCCGGTGACTGGTGCTTGCGTGGTGAGCCGGGCATCGAAGTGCGGACGGCGGACTCACCGCATGACCTGCTGGGTGCCGTTGCGTGTAAGGTCCCATGTGATTATAGATGCATCACTTGCCTGCCACGACCTCCGTTGTTGTGCTAGGGTAACACGGCGCCATTCACGGCCTTTGGCGCTGCATCCTGCGTTCTGGTTGAACGCGACTTGTGCCAGTATTTTGACCGAGCTGGATTCAGGCCA
>CAYFWJ010000012.1:0-40190 GCA_964346755.1 uncultured Ectothiorhodospiraceae bacterium | reverse complement strand
AATCCGTTCGGCGGTCGTTGGGGCTCGTATCGAGCTATCGTGGTCCCCCGACCCGAGGCGTAGTCGAGTATCGGCAGTCTCTGCCAATGTCGCGGGAATGAGCCCATTGGGGATGCGCGAAAGGGTTTTTGATCAATCGGCGATTGGGGCTTTGTTCTCAATTTCGCAAACGGCGTTGGCCGCTTGTCCGTGACAGTAACTGCGGTGGTGCGCGGGGCTAAACCGATCGCGAATGGGGTTTTAGGGGGGTAAAACCACGTAAAGCCCAGGGCCTTACGATGACATGACGCCTTATGTCCTAGCGATTGATTTGGGTCGAGCCGGAGCTGACTGGGCGTTCTCCCGCGCGATCGGGTTGAATCCCGGGGGGCTGCCATCCCCGCGGGCGCTTCTCATCGACAACGAGCGAAGCCCCACTTCGAAAACATCGATTGCTTCCGGCTTCCTTGCCGTCTTAACCTGCTTCGGATTCAGAACTTCAGGGGCGGGGTTTACACGCGACTTACCCTGCATTCCGTTGGGCTTTTCGGCGGCGGAAATTCGTTTCTTTCCGGTTTTGTCGACCGGGGAGGCGAGTATTTCGTCGGCTTTTCGGCGATCGAATGCTGGAGGTTCATGAGATGATAACCAATCATATACAACGATACCTGGCTGCTGGGTTCATTGCCTTGATGGGGTTTGGCTCCGTTCAAGGTGAGACCTTGTGCACCGATTACGGCCCGCAAACACCGCGAGATATTGCGAAAACCCAAGGGGAAAATCCGGTTATGTGGTCACTTGCCCCGAGCCCGAAACACCTGAACCTTTGCAATATCCACACCCACACACATGCCGAGCACAAGGGGCCGGGGTTTTCGGTGTTCGCTGGTGAGGGGGTGCATGGGGGTTATCGATGCAACGGGACCGAGGCGTTGACGGAGGCGGAGTTGAGCCCCGTTGCCAAGGACGAGGCCGCTTTTGGGCAGGTCAAGCCCGGAGACACGATTGAGGTTCACTGGGTGTTCACCTCATGCGACGTGGAGCCCGGGCCTGGCTTGGGGTCGTGCCTGAGTGATCGCTGCGCCAATCCGGAGTTGCGGGTCGAGTCCCAGGTCTTCCTCGTGGTCAATGATCGCGAGGCCCTCGATTTTCGCAACTTCACCTATGAGGGGACGATGGTCTCGGGCCGTCATCAGCCTAAGGCCCTGCCCGAGGGCACCGGTACCCCCGTGCTGTTGGGTGGTTCGACCACCGGGTCGTCCTACACGCAGAGCACCTGCTCGCCGCTGCAAGTGACGTGGAACGTGCGGCCCCAGTGCGCGAAGCTCGACATCCACTCGTTGCACGCCTGGTCAGCCGCCGGCAACGTCTTCGAGGAGACGGCAAGTCATGGGGTGCGCCCGTTGGTGACAGCGCCCGCGCTACTCGCCCCCATCGAGTCCGACTAAGGGCGGCGGTGGAGCCGGACAGGCGCTTACGGGATAGGCGTTTACGATCGAGGCGCGCTGTCTGGCAGTTTGGGTCTGTGGAGTCGTGAGGGAAACGGGTCGTGAGGGAAACGGCGCGTGCGAGCGGGGTCGCGCAGGATCGGGGTAGGGGTGTCCCGGGCAGGGGGGTACCCGGGGTCGAGCCCCCCTTCCCCCCGGGATCTCGCTGGTTTTTGGCCCAGCCGGGTTGCTATGCTTTCTCCATCCGGCGGCTTCAACCTGATGGAGTCCAGGCCGCGGCCCGGATAGCGTCGACGCGGTTCTCTCCCTGATCCCGTGAGTCGCCCCTCATGCTGACCTTGTATATCCATTCGAAGTCCAGTAACGCCCGCAAGGTTGTGGCACTCACCGATTACCTCGGTCTCGATTACCTACACCATGATGTAGCCTTGGAGCAAGGCGAGCAGCACGACAAACGCTATCGCACGGTCAATCCGATGGGCAAAGTCCCGGCGATGGACCACGATGGGTTCGTGCTGGTCGAGTCTGCCGCCATCCTTGCCTATCTGGCGCGAGCCTTCGATCACGCCGATCTCGTCGGGTCACCTCAACGGACGGACGAGGCGCGGGTGCAGCAGTGGTTGTGCTGGGAATCGGCTCATCTCGCGCCCACGGTTAGCACCATCTTCTTCCGACGTGTCCTCGAGCCGATGCTGGGGATGAGTGACGGCAGCGATACCCTTGCCGTCAGTGAGGCCCTACAACGGCTGCGGGGGATGCTCGCGGTGATCAATGAGGAGCTTCGGTATCGCTCGTATCTGGCCTTCGATGCCCTGAGCGTCGCCGATTTTGCCGCCGGCAATAGCCTCGTCGATGCCAATCGAATGGACTTCGAGTTGCGGCATTTCCCGCGGGTTTACGACTGGTTGGCCCGGTTGGAGGATGCCAACGTGATTGCCGGAGAGGCGTGATCGCCCCCCAAGGTCCGTCAGTCACCGATACGGCGTCCCCTCGGGGCGGATCAGACGGCTCCCCGGGGCGCGACTCACGCGGCCTCCCCTCACGGGCGAATCCAGTCGTCCGGTACGTTCAGGGTTCGGATCACGCGGGCGGGGCATCCGATCGCGAGCGACTTGGCGGGAATCTCGCCGGTTACCACAGCAGCGGCTCCGATCACCGAGTGGTTGCCGATCACGCTCCCGGGCAGAAGGGTCGCCTTCGCTCCGATCCAGACGTTACGACCGATAAACACGGGACTCTGGCGGGTCGGGGCCTCAGGGGAGAGCGGATGGAAGTGCGTGTCGTAGATATAGACCAGGTCACCGATCTTGGCATGATCACCGATCCGAACCGCCTGGGTGGCGCAGATATTGATGCCATCATTGAGGAACACCTGATCCCCGATCACGAGCTCCCCCGTTGCATGGATACTGATGAAATGGTGTAACCGTAGGCTGCGAAACCGACATCCACACCCCACCTGCATCCGCCCCCGGTTGCGTATCGCCGGCCAGCGACCGGAGAACTCGGGGGGATCATCAAAACGAACGTTGCGGTGGGCCAAATACCATCCGATCAGCGGTCGTTTGAGTGGCCGCGGGAGGCCGTTGAGTGCGTGAAACATGGCAATTGACTCCCCTCACTTCGGGCACGGGTCCCGGGCTCGGGTCGACCCCGACATGGCCTCCTGAACGAGCCAACCCCGACCGGCGCGCGGGGGGGCGTAGCCTTACCGGCGGCCCGCAGCGCTGAGCGATCGTCGCGATCCGGCCGGGGCGTGGCTTGCCTACGGGCACACCATTCGGCAGAATGGCCTCAAATCCTGACTCCTCAAGTCAACAATTGGACTCAGCCCGATCGAGTCCGAGGTGAGACCATGGCGCCTTACGAATCACCCATTTCGGAGCCCCTGCTGCTGAACAACAGCTACTTGGAACTGCCGGAGGTCTGTTACCAGCGTATCGCCCCGACACCGGTGGCCCAACCGCATCTGATCCGTTTGAACGAGCCGTTGGCCGAGCGGCTCGGGCTCGATACCGACGCCCTGGCCTCGGCCGCCGGTATCGCGCGACTGGCGGGCAACCGCGTCCCGGACGGGGCCGAACCCCTGGCCCTGGCCTATGCCGGGCACCAGTACGCAAACTTCGTCCCAAGCCTCGGCGACGGCCGCGCAGTGCTCCTCGGCGAACTCCCCGGACCGACCGGAGCCGCCCTCGATCTCCAGCTCAAGGGCGGCGGTCGCACGGCGTTTTCGCGCATGGGGGACGGTCGGGCCTCCCTGGGCCCGGTGGTTCGGGAATATGTGGTCAGCGAGGCCATGGCCGCCTTCGGGATCCCGACGACCCGCTCGCTCGGCATCCTGGGTACCGGTGAAGCGGTCGACCGAGATGGCCCCGAGCCCGGCGGCATCCTGCCCCGCCTCGCGGCCAGTCACCTGCGGGTCGGCACCTTCGAGTATTTCTTGCACCGGGGCGATATCGAGACCCTCCGGCGGTTGGCCGAGTACACCATCGATCGCCACTACCCGGAAGCCCGGGCGGCCACCAATCCGTTCCGGGGTCTCTTGGAGGCGGTCGTCAACCGCTCCGCCGATCTGATCGCCCAATGGCAGGGCGTTGGTTTCATCCACGGGGTGATGAACACCGATAACATGACCCTCTCCGGCGAGACGCTGGATTACGGCCCGTGCGCCTTCATGGACACCTACCACCCCTCGATGGTGTACAGCTCCATCGACTACTACGGGCGCTACGCCTACGATCAGCAGCCGAAGATCGGCCATTGGAATCTGGCACGCTTCGCCGAGGCCCTGCTGCCCTTATGGGGCGATGATCAGGAGGCGGCGGTGGCCGAGGCCAAGGAGGTCCTGGAGGGCTACGTGGAGCGCTTCCAGGGCGCGTATCAGGCGCGGTTTCGGGAAAAGCTGGGCCTCGCTGAGGCCCGAACGGACGATGCCGAGCTCATGGGCGATCTGCTCAAACGCATGGCGGAACAACAGGCCGATTTCACCCTGACCTTCCGGGGATTAGCGGATCTCGCGGTGGGTGACGCGAGCGGCGATGGCGCGGTGTCCGGGCGTTTCGCCGATCCGAGCGCCTTCGCTGGCTGGGCGGAACGATGGCGGGCCCGGCTGCGATCCGAGGGTCGGGACGAGGCCGAGCGCCAGGCGGCCATGCGAGCCATCAATCCGGCATTCATCCCCCGCAATCACCGGGTGGAGCAGGTGATCGAGGCCTTGACCCAACGGGGCGATACAACCCCCTTGGACGAATTATTGCAGGTGGTTACCCAGCCGTTCGACGATCATCCCCCGCTCCAGCACTACGCCGAGCCCCCGCGCCCCGACGAAGTCGTCCAGCGGACCTTCTGCGGGACCTAACCGAATTCGCCCCCCCCCTCCCGGGGGCCGATGGGTGCGACGACAGGCTTGGTTCACTGGCCTCCGGTGCGGGATAATCGCGATTCGATCGTTGCGAATCCATCAACCCTACGAGGCATCCCATGGCCCAGTCGGACTCCGCCCCTTCGGAACCGGCCATCAACTCCGAACGCCACGTGGACGCCCTCATCGTCGGGGGTGGCCCCGGGGGCATGAGCGCGGCCATCGCCGCGGCCCAAACCTGGCCCGAGAAGCGCATCCTGGTCGTCCGCCGGGAAGAAACCCCGATCGTGCCCTGCGGCATCCCGTATATCTTCGGGACCCTGCAGGACGTCGACAAAGATCTCCTCTCCACCGCCCCGTTCACCCAACTCGGCGGCGAGATCCTGTGCGACCGGGTGGTGCGTGTCGACCGCCACGCCCGCACCGCGTTAACCGCCGAGGGCACGCGAATCCGCTGGGAGCGCTTGATCCTGGCAACGGGGACCCGCCCCTACACACCCCCGATCAGCGGGGCCCACCGACCCGGCGTCTTCACCATCCACAAGGACCATAGCTACCTCGAGGAGCTCTTCGATGAGGTCCTGCCGGATAGCCAACGCTTGGTGGTTGTGGGCGGGGGATTCATCGGGGTGGAATTCGCCGACGAGGCGCGTAAGCTCGGCGATATGCAGGTCTCGATCGTCGAGAAACTCCCCCATCTGCTCATGCGGAACTTCGACGCGGAGGTTTGTACCCGCGTCGAAGCCACGCTCCAGGAACACGGGATCGAGGTCATCACAGGGACCGGCGTGGTGGCCTTCGAGGGGGAAGGACCGGACGGTCCGGTGCAATCCATCCTGCTTGAGGACGGCCAACGCCTGCCGGCGGATCGCGTCCTGGTGGCCATTGGCGATCGACGCAACACCGAGCTCGCCGAGCCGATGGACTTGACCATGGCCCGCGGCGGCGGGGTATGGGTCGACGCCTTTCAGCGGAGTCGGGAGGATTCGGCGGTCTTCGCGGTCGGGGACTGCGCGTTCAAGCAGGACTTCTTCATGCGCCGCTCCATCCCCTCCCTGCTCGCCTCCACGGCGGCCGCCGAGGGCCGGATCGCCGGCATGAACCTCTTCGGCTTGCGCCAAGAGCGCTATAACACCGGATCCATCGCGATCTATGCCAGCCAACTGGACGGCCTCGCCTTCGGCTGCGCCGGGCTGACGGCCCATGCCGCAGAACAGGAGGGGATGCCGGTGGTTATCGGCAATGCGACGGTTCCGGACCACCATCCGCCGACGATGCCCGGTACCCAGATGATGGATTGCCGACTGATCTTCACGGAGCGGGGGACGCTGCTCGGGGGCCAAGTGGTCGGCGGGCCGACGACCGCCGAGGTCTTGAACGCCATTGGGATCGCCATCCAGGCCAAACTCTCCGCCTCCGACCTGGTCTCGTTCCAGTTCGGCAGCCACCCGCGTTTGACCGCCCCTGCCCACCCGATCGTCCTCTGCGCCGCCGACGCCGTCAAACAGATGCAGACCGCCGGATAAGGGGTCCGAACGGGAACGACACCCTACCGTCCGGCACGGCCGAGCCAGGCGCCGTCGTCCCGCGGACGCGGCCCGTGCAGCCCCCGTTCTGATAAACTGACACGAGGTCGGCCCCGGGGGCGACGGCGCAATCCACTTCAACGCGGGTCATTGGCATGCTCAGGAAACGGGTCTTGGTTACGGGCGGTGCAGGGTTCTTGGGCTCCCACCTGTGTGAACGATTGCTCGCCGACGGACACGATGTCCTCTGCGTCGACAACTTTTTCACGGGGCACAAGGAGAACATCGCCCATCTCCTCGACTCCCCCTACTTCGAATTGATCCGTCACGACGTGACCTTGCCTCTGTATCTCGAGGTGGATCGCATCTACAACCTCGCCTGCCCGGCCTCACCCATCCACTACCAGCACGACCCGGTACAGACCACCAAGACCAGCGTGCACGGGGCCATCAACATGCTAGGCCTAGCCAAACGGGTCAAGGCACCCATTCTGCAGGCCTCGACCAGCGAGGTGTACGGCGACCCCGAGATCCATCCCCAGCACGAGAGCTACTGGGGTCGGGTCAACCCGATCGGTCGCCGCGCCTGTTACGACGAGGGGAAGCGCTGCGCCGAGACGCTGTTCTTCGACTACCATCGCGAGCACGGGATGTCCATCAAGGTAGTGCGGATCTTCAACACCTACGGGCCGCGGATGCACCCTTTTGATGGGCGGGTGGTATCGAACTTCATCGTCCAGGCCCTGCGCAATGAATCGATCACCTTGTACGGGGACGGCAACCAGACCCGTTCCTTCTGCTACGTCGACGACCTCATCCGAGGTTTCGTCCAGATGATGGACGATACCGAGGCGACGGTGACCGGACCCGTGAACCTGGGCAATCCCGGGGAATTCACGATCCGGGCCCTGGCGGAGCAGATCGTGGAGCTCACCGGGTCCCGCTCGGCGTTGATCCACAAGCCCCTACCCAGTGATGACCCGGTCCAACGGCGCCCGGACATCGGCCTGGCCAAGGATCTGCTCGGTTGGGAGCCGACGGTCGCGCTGCGCGACGGTCTCACCGAGACCATCCGCTACTTCGACGAGCTGTTGTCCGATGGCACGTGATGCGGTCCTCGTCACCGGGGGCGCGGGCTACATCGGCAGCCATGCCTGCCTGGCCCTCGCGGAGGCGGGCTACACGCCCGTCGTCTTCGATAACTTCGTCTACGGCCACCCCTGGGCCGTGCAATGGGGCGAGTTCATCGCCGGGGACCTGACTCGGCCGCAGGACATCGATGCGGCCCTGGCGCGGGTCCAGCCGGCCGCAGTGATGCATTTCGCCGCCTATGCCTACGTCGGCGAATCCGTTGCCGACCCGGCCCGCTACTACCGCAACAACGTCCAGGGCAGCCTGGAGCTCGTCGAGGCGATGCGCCGCCACGGGGTCACCGACCTGGTCTTCTCCAGCACCTGCGCCACCTACGGTCGGCCGGAGACCGTGCCAATCCCGGAGGATCACCCGCAACGCCCCATCAATCCCTACGGGACGACCAAGCTCACCGTCGAGCGAATCCTCGGGGATTACGCCTCGGCCTACGGCTTGAACGCCGTGGCCTTACGGTATTTCAATGCGGCCGGGGCGGATCCGCAGGCGCGGATCGGTGAGGCCCACGATCCGGAGACGCATCTCATCCCCTTGGTCCTGGATGCGGCCGCAGGTCGCCGAGGCTCGATCACGGTCTTCGGCGAGGACTACGCCACACCGGATGGGACCTGCATCCGCGACTACATCCACGTGACGGATCTCGCGGACGCCCATGTTCGAGCCCTGGGTTGGCTTCGCACGGCGCCTGGCTTTCACGCCTTCAATCTGGGTAATGGGGCAGGTTTCTCTGTGCTCGAGGTCATCGAGGTCGCGCGGCGGGTCACCGGCCGCTCGATCCCCGTCGAGACCGGAGACCGGCGCCCCGGCGACCCGGATCGCCTCGTCGGCGACGCCACCGCGGCGCATGAGCGCCTGGGTTGGCAGCCGCGATACGATGCGCTCGGGACGATCCTCGAGACCGCCTGGCGTTGGCATCGCGTGTACCTCGGTTGATCCGACCGCCGTGACGGTCGAACAACAGCGCCTTGCCCTCGGCGTCGAGTACAACGGTCAGCGCTATCACGGTTGGCAGGCCCAGGCCTCAGCGCACGGGCCCACGATCCAAATGGCGCTCGAGCACGCGCTGGGACGAATCGCTGATCAGCCGATCCCGGTCCAGTGCGGGGGACGCACGGACGCCGGGGTCCATGCGCTGGGGCAGGTGGTACACTTCGACACGACGGCGGAGCGACCGGAACGGGCCTGGGTGCTCGGGACCAATACCTACCTGCCGGACGATGTGGCGGTGCTGTGGGCGCGCCCGGTCGCACCCGAGTTCAACGCACGCTTTCTGGCCACGAGCCGCGTGTATCGCTACCTCATCCTCAATCGGCCCGCTCCGCCCGGGCTGTATCACGGCCGGGTCGGCTGGCACCCGCGTCCCCTCGACGTCCCGGCGATGGCCGAGGCCGCCCGCTATGCCCTCGGATACCAGGACTTCAGCGCGGTGCGCGCCGCCGGTTGCCAGGCCCGCCACCCCTGGCGAGAGATCACCGCCTTCGCGGTGCAGGGTCGCCCGCCGTGGATCTACGTAGATGTCACGGCGAATGCCTTCTTGCACCATATGGTGCGCAATCTGGTCGGGATCCTGCTGGCGGTCGGCCGCGGCGAATGGGAGCCCGCCTCGATGGCGCGCATACTGGCAAGCCGGGATCGCCGCCAAGCCGGGGTGACCGCCCCGGCCGCTGGGCTGTATCTGGTCGGGATCCACTACCCCGCCGCCTACGGATTACCGCCTCCGGCGACGCCGCCTTCCGCGGGCTAACCCGAGCCGGTGAATGTTCCCTTGCGCGTCGTGTCGGCTTATCCTACACGATGACTTTTGTTACATTACCCCTCACTTGCGGATGGTGAGCGATGCATGAGTCCTCCCCCGACCGGTCGCCGCTTCGCGTGCGGGTTAAGTTCTGTGGGGTGACGAGCCCGGAGGATGCCCGGTCAGCGGCCGAACTCGGAACGGATGCGATCGGTCTGGTATTCCATTCGCCCAGCCCACGAAACGTGTCGGCGACCCAGGCCGCAGCGATTGTCTCCGGGCTACCGCCCTTTGTGACCCGTGTCGGCCTGTTCCGCGATGCCTCTTCGACATGGGTCCATGACGTCATCGCCACGCTCCGTCTCGATGTGCTGCAATTCCACGGCCACGAGCCAGCCGCTTTTTGCGAGGCGTTCGGGATGCCCTACATCAAGGCGGGTGCCGCCACAAACACCGACGCGGTGCGGGCACTCGACGCCGGCCACCCGAGGGCCCAGGGGCTACTCCTGGACACACCCAGTCTAACCGGTGGCGGCTCCGGCCAGACCTTCGACTGGTCGCAGATCCCCCGTGATCTCGGGCGACCGTTCATCCTCGCCGGTGGACTCGACCCGGAGAACGTCGGCCAAGCGATCCGTGTGTGCCGCCCCTACGGTGTCGACGTGAGCAGTGGTATCGAGAGATCCCGAGGGGATAAGGATCCCCTCAAGATGGCCGCTTTTATGCGCGAGGTAATCCATGTCTGCAGTCAACCCGCTTAGTCCCGCCGACCCGATCCAGGAGATGCCCGACGCGAACGGCCATTTCGGTCGTTTCGGGGGTCGCTTCGTCCCAGAGACCCTGATCGCCCCCTTGGATGACCTGGATGCCGCGTTCCGGCGCTGGTGGCCGGATCCGGATTTTCAGCGGGCCTTTCGACGGGATCTGGCAGATTTCGTGGGTCGGCCGACGCCGCTCTATCACGCGGCCCGTTGGAGTGAACAACTCGGCGGGGCGCAGATCTACCTCAAGCGCGAAGACCTGACCCACACCGGCGCCCATAAGATCAACAACACGGTCGGGCAGGGTCTGCTGGCTGAACGCATGGGCAAGCGCCGCATCATCGCCGAGACGGGGGCCGGCCAACACGGGGTCGCCACGGCGACCGTCGCAGCCCGCTTAGGCATGGAATGCATCGTCTATATGGGCGCCGAGGACATGGAGCGTCAGGCGATCAACGTCTATCGGATGCGCCTGCTCGGCGCGGAGGTCCGGGCGGTGACCTCCGGGGCTCGCACCCTCAAAGATGCCCTCAACGAGGCGATGCGCGACTGGGTCACCCACGTCGATGACACCTTCTATCTGCTCGGCACCGTGGCCGGCCCCCACCCCTATCCCGAGTTGGTTCGCCAATGTCATGCGGTCATCGGCGAGGAGACCCGGCAACAAATGCAGGAACGCATCGGGCGCTTACCGGATGCCCTGGTCGCCTGCGTCGGGGGCGGCTCCAACGCGATGGGGTTGTTCTATCCCTTCATCCATGACCGCTCGGTTGAGCTCTACGGGGTGGAAGCGGCCGGGGAAGGGCTTGCGACCGGACATCACGCGGCCCCGCTGTCGGCGGGCCGACCCGGTGTCTTGCACGGCAACCGCACCTATCTCATGGAGGACGACAACGGCCAGATCCTGGGGACCCACTCCATCTCCGCGGGCCTGGACTATCCCGGCGTGGGCCCGGAACACGCCTGGCTTAAGGATACCGGACGCGCCCATTACGTCAGTGCCACGGATGATGAGGCCCTCCGCGCCTTCCATCGCGTGACCCGGACGGAAGGGATCATGCCGGCCCTGGAGACCAGTCATGCCCTCGCGTATGCGGAACGGTTGGCCCCGCAGATGGGACGGGAACAAACGCTGGTCATCAACCTTTCCGGCCGGGGCGACAAGGATATCCAGACGGTGGCCGCCCACGATCCCAAGGCCCCCACCACCGGCGAGCCCCGTCCATGAGTCGCATCGCGGGATCCTTCGAACGGCTTCGTGCCGAGCACCGAACCGCGCTGATCACCTACATAGCGGCAGGGGATCCCAACCCGAACGCCACCGTCCCGCTGATGCATCAGCTCGTGGCGGGAGGAGCCGACATCATCGAGGTGGGGGTACCCTTCTCGGATCCGATCGCCGACGGACCGGTCATCCAGGCGGCCTGCGAACGCGCCCTGAGGCACGGCCTCGGTATGCAGGATATCTTCGATCAGATCGCTGAGTTCCGCGCCACCGACCCGACCACCCCGGTGGTCCTCATGGGCTACCTCAATCCCATCGAGGCCATGGGGTATGAGACCTTTATCGAGGGTGCCCGACGGGCCGGCGTGGACGGAGTACTGACCGTCGATCTCCCGCCGGAGGAGGGGGAGGGACTCGACGGCCACCTCCTCGCGGCCGGGATCGATCCGGTCTTCCTGGTCGCGCCCACGACAACCGCCTCTCGTTTGGCGGCCATCGCGCGGGTCGCCCGCGGTTTCGTGTACTACGTTTCGGTCAAGGGCGTGACCGGCAGTGGTCAGCTCGATGTGCCAGCGATCGGGGAGCAGGTCGCGGCCCTCCGTGCGGCCACCGCGGTACCGGTGGGCGTCGGCTTCGGGATCAAGGATGCCGCCACCGCCGCGACGGTTGCTGACCTCGCCGATGCGGTGGTCGTCGGGAGCGCCTTGGTCGAGCGGATTGGGGCCCACGGGGATGATGTCACGGCCGCGGGTGAGGCCATCCGGGCATTGACCCGGGAGCTCCGCGTGGCCTTGGATCAGCCTCAGACCCAGCGAGGCCCGGTACCGGTATGAGTTGGCTGCAGAAGCTTCTTCCCTCACGCATTCGCACCGAGGGGAATCACAAGCGCAACGTCCCGGAGGGGCTCTGGCAGAAGTGCCCCGAATGTGGGGCGGTCCTGTATCGGGCGGATCTGGAACGCAATCTCTCCGTGTGCCCGAAGTGCAGCCACCACATGCGCATCGGCGCCCGGACCCGACTCGATGCCTTCCTCGATGCGGAGCCCCGCCGGGAGATCGGGACCGAGTTGAGCCCCTTGGACCCGTTGAGATTCAAAGACAGCAAACGGTACAAAGATCGGCTCGGGGCCGCGCAAAAAGAGACCGGCGAACGGGACGCCTTGGTGGTCATGGAAGGCCAAGTTCACAACATCCCGGTGATCGCCACCGCCTTCGAGTTCCGCTTTATGGGTGGCTCGATGGGGTCCGTCGTCGGCGAGCGCTTTGTGCTCGGCGTCGAGGCCGCCCTGGACCGCCAACGCCCCCTCGTGTGCTTTTCCGCGAGCGGCGGGGCGCGGATGCAGGAATCGCTGTTGTCGCTGATGCAGATGGCAAAAACGAGTGCGGCCCTGGGTCGACTGCGCGAGCGCCGCATCCCCTTCATTTCTGTGCTGACCGATCCGACCATGGGTGGCGTCTCCGCAAGCCTCGCCACCCTGGGCGATGTACTGATCGCCGAACCCGCGGCGCTGATCGGCTTCGCCGGGCCCCGCGTGATCGAGCAGACGGTGCGCGAGACGCTGCCCGAAGGCTTCCAACGGAGCGAATTTTTGCTGGAACACGGCGCGATCGATCGCATCGTGGACCGCCGGGAGCTACGCGAGACCGTTGCCGAACTGGTCGCCTTGCTCACCCATCGCGTGGTATCCCGAGGCCTGCTGGACCACCCGGAGGAGTCATCGAATTCGGAGGCCGAGGCATCCATGCCAACACGGTCCGACGCCACCACCTCGGGAGTCGCCTCGGATGTCAACTAACCGGCGCCCGTGAACCAACCCCGGTTCGAGCAGCTCGCCGATTGGCTGGCGTGGCAGGAGACCCTGCATCCTCGATCGATCGATCTGGGGCTGGAACGGGTCGATTGGGTTTATCAGCGTCTGGACATCCGCCCCACGGCGCCGATCATCACGGTGGCAGGCACCAACGGCAAAGGCTCCATGGTCGCCTACCTGACGGCCTTGTACGAGGCGGCCGGCTACCGGGTGGGTGCCTACACCTCGCCCCATCTGTGGCGTTACAACGAGCGGATTCGGCTGGATGGGCGCCTCGCGAGTGATCAGGCCTTATGCGCGGCCTTCGCGGCGGTTGACCGGGCCCGCGACGGAACCGGACTCACCTACTTCGAGTTCGGAACCCTGGCTGCCTTTTGGCTGTTCCATCGGGCGGCCCTCGACCTTTGGATCCTGGAAGTGGGCTTGGGCGGGCGACTGGACGCGGTCAATGGGGTCGATGCCGACATCGCCGTCATCACCCCGATCGGGCTGGATCACACCGCGTGGCTAGGTGACACGCGTGAGGCCATCGCCCGGGAGAAGGCGGGCATCCTGCGCCCGGGGCGACCGGTCGTTTGCGTTGATCGCGATCCACCCGCGAGCCTACTTGAGTATGGCCAGACCCTCGGGAGTCCGATCGTTCGTCTCGGCTTGGACTTCGAGGCGCAGGACGACAGGGCCGGGGGCTGGGCCTGGACGGCTGGGGAACAGGCCTACGGACCGTTCCCAACCCTCCGCCTGGACGGGTTGCACCAGCGGGATAACGCCGCGGGGGCCCTGATGGTCGTCGAGCTCCTACGGGACCGATGCCCGATTGCCGCGAGCGCGATCGCAGCTGGGTTCGAGCAGGTTCGCCTGCCGGGGCGACTCGACCGCCAGGATGACGGTGGCGTCGAGGTGATCTTCGATGTCGCCCACAATGCCGCAGCAGCTGAAGCACTCGCCCATTGGTTGACCGTCCATCCACCGGCGGGTACAACGCACCTGGTCCTCGCCATGCGTGCGGACAAAGAGCCGGCGGCCTTCGTCACCCCCCTGCGGACGACGGTGCAGCGTTGGTGGTTGGCGCAGACCGAGGCGCCCGGCGGATTCGGCGTGACCGAGCTCGCGGCAGCGGTTCGCGGGGTCCTGCCGAGCGCGGCAACCGTCGCCGGAGGCAACGTTGCAACGACTTTAAGGCAAGCCCGAGCCGCAAGCCGTCCGTGGGATCGGATCGTGGTCACCGGCTCGTTTCGAACGGTAGCCGAGGCCTATGAACCAATCCTATAATCGTCGACTTGCCAACCGAGGTGGCGGGCGCCTCGAGATACCGCGGTGGCTCGACACCGTCTCGGTATCGCCGCCAATCCCTGACACGATGCCTTCGTCCACATCCATTTAGGAGCTCAAGCCTTGGATCAGAGTGTCTTCGCCGCCTTCACGTGGCCCGATCTCGTCATCATCGCCATTATCCTGATATCCGCGATCGTCAGTCTATTTCGCGGTTTTATCCGTGAGGCCTTGTCCCTCGCCGTCTGGATCCTCGCCTTCGTATTCGCCTTCATCCTCTCGGACGACCTCGCGGTGTACATACCCGCAGCCATCGAGACCGCGTCGTTGCGCCAGGCCCTCGCCTTCGGGGGGATCTTCCTCCTCGTGCTCATCGTGGGAAGCCTGGTGAATTTCCTGGTCGCGAAGTTGGTCGACCAGACGGGGCTGGGGGCAACCGATCGCATCATCGGCATGGTCTTTGGTCTGCTTCGGGGGGCCCTGGTCGTGCTTCTGGTCGTCTTGCTGGCCGCGCTGACGCCGATCCCCCAGGACGAGTGGTGGCAGTCCTCCCGGTTGATCGGCTATTTCGAGCAACTCGCCGAGCAAACCCGGGAACTGCTGCCCGAGGACATTGAGCGGCACATCGATTATGACGGCCAGCCGGCCGGCGATGCCCAAGCCAAGGAACCGGAACCCATCGATGCGGAAACCGTCCGGGACCTCGTGACACCGGAAGGGGATCAATAGGCAACGCGGCACCCTCCCTTTGGCCGCCAGCCGTCGTCGCCGGCGACGGCTCCGGGAACCGAAGGCGTCATGGGCTTGCCCTCGGTTTCTTTTTTGGGTCGCGGGTCCGCCACCTCGAGGGGTTCACGGACACCGCGAATCCCCATTCCCAACGTCACTCGAGTCGACCAGTATGTGCGGAATCATCGGTATCGTCGCACAGCGACCGGTCAACCAAGACCTTTTCGACGGGCTGACGGTGCTTCAACACCGCGGTCAAGACGCGGCCGGTATCGTCACCTGCGACGGGGGCACCCTTCATCTTCGCAAAGACAACGGGCTGGTCCGGGATGTCTTCCGGCATCGCCACATGCGTCAACTGACCGGGACCCTGGGCATCGGCCATGTCCGTTACCCGACCGCCGGCTGCGACAGCCCGGCCGAGGCCCAGCCGTTTTACGTGAATACCCCATACGGGATTACCCTCGCGCACAATGGCAACCTCCTCAATGCGGAGCGTTTGAAAAGCACGCTATTCCAGGAGGAGCGGCGCCACGTCAACACGCAATCGGATTCCGAGGTCTTGCTCAACGTCTTCGCCCACGAGTTGCAGCGGGTCGGGAAGCTGAGCCTGGATCCCGAGGATGTCTTCGATGCGGTCGCTGCCGTCCATCAACGCGTCAGTGGCGCCTACGCTGCGGTCGCCATGATCACCGGCCAAGGGGTTGTCGCCTTTCGCGACCCCCATGGGGTCCGCCCCCTCGTGATCGGGCAACGGACCACTGAGCGTGGGGTCGAATCCATGGTCGCATCCGAAAGTGTCGCCTTCGATGCCCTCGGCTTCGAGCTGGTACGCGATGTGGGGCCTGGCGAGGCCATCTTCATCGATGTCCACGGGCAGCTACACGCGCGTCAATGCGCGCCACCGACCCAATCGGCGCCGTGCATCTTCGAATACGTCTATCTGGCTCGCCCGGATTCGATCATCGACGACATATCCGTCTACAAGGCTCGACTCCGGATGGGCGAGCGCCTCGGGGCCAAGATCGAGCGTGAGTGGCCGGATCATGACATCGACGTGGTCATCCCGATCCCCGATACCAGCCGAACCGCGGCGCTGGAGCTCGCGACACGGCTCGGAATCACCTACCGGGAAGGCTTTATCAAGAACCGCTACATCGGGCGGACCTTTATCATGCCCGGCCAGAGCGAGCGCAAGCGCTCGATCCGGCATAAACTGAACGCCATCTCCCTGGAATTCCGAGGCAAGAACGTCCTCCTGGTGGACGATTCCATCGTCCGTGGCAACACCTCATCGCAGATCCTGCAATTGGCGCGCGAGGCCGGGGCCCGGCGCGTGTATCTCGCCTCAGCGGCCCCCCCGGTGCGTTATCCGAACGTCTACGGGATCGATATGCCCGCGGCCGATGAGCTGATCGCCAACGGTCGCGATGAAGCGGCCATTCAAGACGCCATCGGCGCCGATGGCTTGATCTATCAGGCGGTCGACGATCTGGTCGCGGCGGTGCGCCAGGGCAATCCCGCCTTGGAGCGCTTCGATTGTTCGTGCTTCACGGGGGAGTACGTCACCGAGAATGTGACGACCGATTACCTGGACTGGCTGGCCCAATCCCGCTGCGAGGCAGCACGGACCCCCGCAACCCCGCGAGAGGCCGCGGTGGATCTCCCCAATACCCCCTGATCAATGCCGGCACGACCCCGTTTCCGACCTGACGGCTGTCTCCCTATGAATCGTCTAAAACGTTTGAGTCGTCCCCTCCGTCGCCGAGTCGCGCTCGGCCTCGGTCTGCTGAGCATGGCCATGCTCGGCCCGTCGCCCGCGGCGAGCGCCGGGGATGCGGATCTTCGCGAACGGCTGCGAAGCGCCTTCGATCTGGCCGCCGACGCGGTGTATTTGGTCGTTGATGTGTCTCGGCAGGAGCTAACCCTGCGGCAGCGGGATGCGATAGTGGCTCGGTATCCGGTGTCCACCTCGGCGGTCGGGGTCGGCAACCGATCGGGCAGCAACCGCACGCCCCTGGGAATCCATCGAGTCGCGGCCCGCTATGGCGCGGGGGCACCCGCCGGCACGATCTTCGTCGCCCGCCAGAACACCGGCCGACGAGCGGAGATCCGAACCGACCCGGTGGATGTTCCCGCCGACCACATCACCAGCCGTATCCTTTGGCTCGAGGGGTTGGAACCCGGACGGAATCGGGGTCCAGGCATCGATTCGCGACGGCGATATATCTACATCCATGGAACCCACGAGGAAGGCCTGATCGGCCAACCGGCCTCCCACGGTTGCGTGCGCATGCGCAACACCGATGTCATCGAACTGTTCGATCAAGTCCCGGAGGACACCCTCGTCGTGATCCGCCGCTAGGACCCTCATCCCCTGCCGTCCTGCGCCCTGGACGGTCCCGCGCGAGGGCGCCCTACCGAACGACCTCGTGCGCTGTGGGGTGCAAGCGCGCCGACACCATTCCCGTCCCCCACCCGATGGGTCACACTCCTGGCCGAGCCCTAGCGCCCCACCCGGGAGGGTCGTCCTCCAGGGCGACCCCTAGGCTGGACAAACGCGCCCGGCGGTCGGTCGTAACGCCTCTCCCCAGTTCGGCTCCGATCTCAACACGGCTCGATCACTCCAGGATGTAGAACCCGGCGTAAACGAGCCTAATCAGGAAGGACCGAAAAGACGAAATAGGCCAAAAGGAAGGACAGGAGAAAGCCGAACCCGATGAGCATCAACCGCCACCAGCGCGCATCTCGCGGGGGGCCTGAGCCCATGGCCGGGGCGTTGAGGAAGCTGGTCGTGTCGGTGGTCGCGGAGCGCTCCCCTGAGGACGATGACTCGGTGACAAGCGAAAGCTCGAAATCCCCGATGGTGACCACATCCCCGGGTCGCAGCGGCTCACGAACTACTTTGCCACCATTGATGTAGGTCCCGTTGGTACTGAGGAGATCCTCGATCAAGTAGCCGTGATTCACCGGAATGACCTTGGCGTGTCGCCCGCTCACGGTCGGATTGGTCACGCGGATGTCACTCTGGTGGCTGCGTCCAATAAGCATTTCGCGATCAGCCAGTTCGTACTCACCGATCGTGGCGCCCTGAAATGTCATAATCAACTTGGGCATGGTCGATTCCCGGCAGGCGACCTAACGGAAGGCAGGGCGACGCATCACCCTCACCCAGGAATAGACCGAAAGTATAAGGGACTTCCCGGTCAGGCGCCTACCCGAAGACGATGATCCGAAGGGGCCGACGGCGGATCGAACCGCTCGGAGGGCCACGCACCGGGCGATCGGCCCTTCCGGCCGGTGCTCCTAGCAGATACGGGGCAGCGGGTCCTCCTCGAGAGGCTCGAGCAAACGCTCGCCACCCAGTTCGGTCTCGAGCACCACCCGAGGCCGTGTCGCGGATCCAACCACACCGATCACCGCGGCGCCCTCGCCCCCGGGCCGCCCGTGCCAATCCTGACATAAGGCCTCCGCGGCCTCCGGCGCACAAACCGCGATGATACGGCCTTCACAGGCCAGATAGTAGGGATCGTAACCGAGGATCTCGCACACCGAGACGACCGCATCCCGCCGCGGGACGGCCGCCTCGGCCAGCCGCACCTCGTGCCCCGCAGCCAAGGCGAACTCATGGGCAACGGTGGCGACCCCACCACGGGTCGGATCGCGCATGAACCGCAGTCCGGTATGCTGCAGGGCAGCCTCAGCAAGGGGCCAGACATTGGCCGAATCGGAGGCCAGATCGCCTTTCAAACCGAACTCCTCCCGCGCGAGCATCACCGCCGTCCCATGATCACCGATGGGCCCACTGACCACCAGGCGGTCGCCCACCCGAACCGCGTTCGGGTCCAGCTGGAGTCCGGCGCGACGCAGGCCGATTCCGCTTGTCGCCAGGTAGAGTCCACTCCCCTGACCGCGCGGCACGACCTTGGTGTCACCGGTCACCACCCGGACCCCAGCCTGCTGCGCGGCCCGCCCGAGACTGGCGACGATCCGCTCCAGCTGGGCCCATTCGAGTCCTTCCTCGATGAACACATTGAGGGCAAGATAGGCCGGCCGGGCCCCGCTCACGGCAAGGTCGTTGACCGTCCCGTGCACGGCCAATGAGCCGATATCCCCACCGGGAAACTCCAACGGCTGGACCGTAAAACCGTCGGTGGTGAAATACAGCGACTCACCCGGCCCTGGGGGCGGCACGGGGGCCGCGTCGAGATCGACCCGAAGGTCCGGATCCGCCAAATACGGGACGAAGACCGATTCAATGAGCTCACGGGTCAGACGACCCCCGTTGCCGTGAGCGAGCGTTACACGTCGGGACATGGCTCACCTCGAATGACGACACTGGCGCCAGGCGATCTCCGGGAGGGCGGCTAGAGGACACGGGAGTCACCACCGGCGGCGCCGGCCTCGATGATCTGACCGTAGGCCAGCCCCCCGTCGTTATAGGGGACCTCGGTCGGCAGATACACGGACCACCCCTGGGACTCGAGGGCCTCGATGACGGGCTCCGCGAGACGCCGGTTCTGAAATACCCCGCCGCTTAGACCGATGGCCTCGATCGGTTCCTCGGCCGCAATGCGCTCGACTTGCGCGACGAGAGTGGCGGCCAGCTCGTCATGCACACGACCGGCACGGACCGCCACGGGCTGCTGGCCATCGCCGATGTAGTGCAACATCGGCGCCCAATCGGCCCGCCAGACCCCGGCGGCATCTGCCTGCAGGGGCCACGGCTCGGCCACCGCCGGCGGTGCCGCGCAGGCCTCGAGGGTCATCGGCCCCTGCCCCTCGTAGCTGGCCGTCCCCGCCAGCCCCGCGAGGCAGGCGGCCGCATCGAACAAGCGTCCGACGGCGGTCGTTGAGGCGGTGTTCAGGCCCCGCTCCCAACCGGTACGGGCGAGCACCGGATCGGCCACCGGAGCCGTCCAGGGACGACCCGACGCCCACGACAGGGCCGCCGCCGATCGCCACGGTTCCCGCCCAGCCGAGGGCGCACCCGGCAATCGGAAGGGCCGGAAGGAAGCCCGCCGACGCCAGTGCCCGGGCCATCCCACGAGGGCCTCGCCCCCCCACAAGGTGTCGTCCGGCCCCAGACCTACCCCATCCCAGGTAAAGACCAGCCACCGCGTGAGCTCGGGCCGAGACGCCGCGACCAACCCGGCGTGGGCGGCGTGGTGATCCACCAGGCGCAGCCGGGCCGATGCCCCGTCCCCGCCGCACCGATCCTCAACCCAGCGTCGGCTGGCGTAGTCGGGATGGCGATCGGCCACCCAGACCGTCGGCGTGATCCCGTACAGGGCCGGCAGGTCGGCGGCGACTTGGGCGAAGACATCCAACGCCCGGGGACTGTCCAGGTCACCGATATGCGGCGATAGGACGATGCGCGCACCCCAGCCGAGGGCGATGGTATTCTTCATATGGCCGCCGACCGCCACGTGGGGTTCGGTCAGGGGCCACGGTGCCGGCAACTCGAGGGGTGCTAGGCCGCGCCCGGCCCGCAACCAACGGGGATGGCCGCCGATGATCCGACACACCGAGTCGTCGGCGGGCCGCAGGATAGGACGGTCGTGGTGGAGGAACCCATCGGCGATCGCCTCGAGGCCCGTTTCCGCCGCCGCCCCGTCGGTCAGGACCGGCTCGCCGCTGCGATTCCCCGAGGTCGCAACAAGCGGCCTGCCGAAATCCGTGACCAGGAGCTCATGCAGCGGACTGTAGGGCAGCATCACCCCCACCTCGGTCAGCCCCGGGGCGACTCCATCGGTGAGGGCACGGCTCGGCGCCCACGGGACCAGCACGATGGGCCGTTCCGGCCCGTGCAGGGCCTCGTATTCCGCGGGTTCGAGGCGTAACTCACCCCGTAGGACCGCGTCATCGTCGGGAAACAGAACCGCGAGGGGTTTGTCAGGGCGGCGCTTGCGGGCCCGCAGTCGTTCGACGGCCGTGGCGGATCCCGCGTCGCATAGCAAGTGATAGCCACCGATCCCCTTGACCGCGACCACGCCGTGCCCCTCGAGCACGGTTCGGGCCGCCGCCAAGGCGGCCTCGCCGACGGGCGAGCCCACGGCGCCGGCTCGGTGAAAGTGTAACTGCGGACCGCACACCGGGCAGGCGACCGGCTCGGCATGGAAGCGCCGATCGGCCGGGTCCCCATACTCGGCGGCGCACTCGGGACACAAGGCGAATCCGGCCATCGTCGTCCGGACCCGATCGTAGGGAAGGCCGCTGATGAGGGTGTAGCGGGGACCGCACTGCGTGCAGTTAATGAAGGGATAGCGATAGCGTCGATTACCCGGGTCGTGCAACTCGCGCAGGCAATCGGGGCAGGCGAAATAATCCGGAGGCACATGGGCCTCGCGCTCACCAAGCTCGGTGCTCCCCTGGATCGCGAACCCCGTCAGACTCGTGATCGGGTCGACCGCCTCGATTTCACCGATCCGAGGGCGAGCCAGGGGCGGGGCGTCCGAGACGACACGACGTGTGAAGTCTGCGAGCGCCGTCGCCTCCCCTTGGACCCATACGGTCACGGTACCGGCATCGTTCCGCACCCAGCCGACGAGGCCGCACGCACGCGCCAGGCGATAGACGAAGGGCCGGAAACCGACCCCTTGGACCCGACCGATGAGATGGAGCCGGCGGGCCGCCGTATCGGTCATAGTCCGTGTTGGGAAAGGAGGTTGCGAACCACCGCCTCGCTATCGTCGGTCTGATCGAAGTCTTCCGCCGGAGTCCAGGACATGTCGCTTTCCAGTCGATAGGATCCCTCGAAGGTGTGAGGCGGCCGGCCGTTCCAATCCTCGGGCGTCAACATCGAGAAATAACGGCTCCCGTCAGGACGTTGGTAGAGGTGGTAGATGTGGCCGGGCTGGCGTTTGAAATGGCATTGCGCGTGATGCAGCGATTGATCCCGCTGCGCCTCGTCCAGGATCTTCTGGGCCTCGGTCTGAAGCGCCTTGATCTGGTCCGCAATCACCTTCAAGCTCGACCCAACGCGGGCGTTCACCATTTGATCCGCCTGATCGATCTGCCGAGCCAAGTCGACCAAATCGATGGCTGGAGCCGACCGGCTCATGGGATACGGCGAGCTGCGTTGCTCGCCGAGGTGACGTTTGCCGCTGCCGCTGTACCGGGTATGGGAACCATCGGTCATAGAGCGCCCCTCCTCAGTGGCGTTTGGCCGACGTCACCGGGTAGCGGAGACGCCGTCGGAAACCTAAAGTGGGTAGGGACCGCAGGGGACGACACCGGTTCCTGGCTACCGATGGGTCCGACGGATTCGTCCGTTTGCGCCCCTACGAAGCCGACAGGATAGCATCCTGTTCCCGGGGCATGAGACCACCGATGATCCGGGCTCGTCCCGGAGGCCCCCCGCGACCGCCCATTCAACGACCGAGAGACGAGTTCATGAGTGCTCAGCAATCCCTGATCGATCAGCCAACGCCCGATACGAGCGATCCCCTGACCCGGGTTCGCACCCTCCTCCTCAAGCCCTACGTGGATGCCCTCGAAGCGCGACTCGGCGCGGTCGAGAACGAGCAGCACGACGAGACGGAACTCCTGCGGCATTTGGAATCACAACTCATCGCCCTCGAAGAGCGCCTGCGCGGTGATTTGGCCAATGCCAGCGACGGTCTCTACAGCCAACTCGCCCAGCAAGACACCCGGCTCGAAGAAGCGAAGACGGCCCGCGATCGCCTCGAGACGAGCCTGCAACACGGCCTCGAATCGGTCCAGGAGACCGTAGCGCAGCGGCTCGACGCGCAACTCCAGTCCATGGAGGCGCGCCTGCGGAACCACGTGACCGAGACCGTGCAGACCTCAACCGGCGAGCTCGAACGGCAACTGCACCGGTTCCAGGATCTCGACCAAGGGCTCCGTTCGGCCAACGAACACCTCGAAGAACTCGCACAGCAGTTGGGCAACGAGAGCACTCAGATCCGAGCCCAGCAGAAGGCCCACACTCAGACCCTCATCGGTCACCTCCGGGCGCAATATCAAACCCTCTCGGCGAATGTCCAGGAGGAGACAGAGCGCTTGCACCAGGAGAAGATGAGCCGCCAGGATCTGGCGGAGGTGTTCACCGACATGGCGCGGCGGGTCAATGACGGGTTCAACCGGCAAGACGGGATCGACCCGGAGGGCAACCCGTCCGCGGATTGGACGATGACCCCGCGCACACCCTATGAGACCCTGTCCCGCAATCCCGAGGACGGTGAGGACGATCCGGCTTGAACACCCATTCGGAATTCGACGAACTCAAGCGCCTGATCCTAGGGGAGGAGCAGGCGCTTCTCGAGCGCCTGCGCGCGCGGGTCGAGGATCCCAAGCAACGCACCGAGGACGTCGCCGAGGTCCTTGTATCAGCCATCCGCTCGTTCGAGGCGCAGCCGGATCAGCGGTTGCACTTGCGCGAGGCCCTGGAAGAGCCGGTGGCGACGACGCTCGAGCATCGGATCCGTCGGGATCCCACGCCGATGGCCGAGGCCTTGTACCCGGTCATCGCACCGAGTGTTCGGCGAACGGTCGCCGGAAGCCTGCGGGCCTTCGTGCAAAATCTCAATCAGATCATCGAAGCAGGCCTCTCACCGCGCTCCTGGCGGTGGCGCCTCGAGGCGTGGCGAAGCGGCCTTCACTACCGGGAGGTGGTACTCCGTCATATCCTAGTCTATCGGGTTGATCAAACCTTCTTGATCCACAATCCGAGTGGCCTGCTGATCGCCGAACGGGGCCATCCCGATGCCGCGCAACTCGACCACGACGCGATCTCGGCGATGCTTTCGGCGCTGCAGTCCTTCGTCCGCGACTCGTTCGCCGGGGGTGACGACGATGCCCGCCTGCAGACCGTAGAAGTCGGCGAACGCACCGTGCTCCTTGCCCATGGCCCGCAGGCCCTGCTGGCCTGCGTGATCCGGGGCGCCCCGGCACCGGAACTCCAAGAGGTTCTCGAGGAGCGAATCGCCACCCTGCACCGGGATTATCCACAGACCCTGCAAGCCTTCCCGGAGGACAACGGGGACACGCTGCGTCCCGAGCTCGAGGAGGCCCTCGAGCCGACCTTACAAAGCGCGTACCGCGGCGACCACCAGCCGAGCCGCCGGCGCAACCCCTTTCTCGCGGCCCCCTTTCTGGGGGTAGTCGCCCTCGCACTGCTCGTGACCGGCTTCGGTTTCTGGCAATCCTGGCACCTCGAACACGTTCGGGCGCGCCTGGCGGACGCCCTCGACCAAGCGCCTGGCCTGACGGTGACGGACTGGTCGCGGGACGCAGGCCGCTGGGTCGTATCGGGATTGCGCGATCCACTCAGTATCTCCCTGACGGCGGTTCGCGAAACCGCCGGGGTACCGGCCGAGGCGGTCGCGTTCCGGATGCGCCCCTACCGTTCGCTCGAACCCGAATTGGTCAAGGCGCGAGCCGCCCAACAGTGGCCTCCCCCCGAGTCGGTCCGACTTCGCATCACCTCGAACAACGAACTGGAGGTCGCGGGACACGCCACGGCCGAGTGGTATGACCGGGCCCAGGTCCTGTATGCCAGCCTCGGCATCCCGGTCCGTTTCGCGTTCACGGCCCAGCAGAGCCGTCCCGACGATGCGAGCCTCCGTGAACGCCTGCAGGCGCAACTTGCACCGCCGGAGAGCGTGACCGTGCGGGTCGAACAGGGCCAAGCGCGGCTGACCGGCGAGGCCCCGCTCGAGTGGATCAGCAACGCCCGATCAACGGATACCGAGGCACTGGGCCTGACCGCCCTCGACCTCAGTGGGCTTTCCGTGCGCGAGCGGGAACGCGCAACCCGGATCGCAGGCCGCCTCGAAGGCACCGAGATCCGATTCTCCTCCTACGAGTGGTCACCCGAGTCGGCGTCACGCCGACTGGATCAGGTGGCCCAGGACGTTCGAACGCTGGCGGACCTCGCGGGACGCCTGGAGATCCCGGTGACGGTCCGCGTGATCGGGGATTCCGATGGGACCGGGCGCCCCGACGTCAACGAACGCGTTCGCCAGCGACGGGCGCGGCAGGTCGCCCAGGCCCTCGAGGCACGGGGTGTGCGCCCCAACGTCCTCGCCATCCGGACCTCCGAACGCCCGGCACCCCCGGGGGTCCCGGATCCGCAGCGCCGACGCACCTACTTTGAGGTCGAGCTCGGCCCCGCGAACTGATCGGATGTTGCCAACCCGTTCCACGACTCAGGGGGTTCGATGGGCGAAACAGTGCACAAGGTCTGCCTACTGGGAACCTTCGCCGTGGGCAAGACCAGCCTGGTCCGCCGTTTTGTTACGAATGTTTTCGACGGGACGTATCAGAGCACCGTCGGGGTTACGATCCAGACCAAGTCGCTGGTGCTCGAGTCGGGGCGGAGCCTCAAGCTCGTCATCTGGGACCTCAGTGGCGAGGCCCGCTTCGAGCGGATGCGCGCCGATTATCTGCGCGGGGCCTCGGGGTTCCTGGTGGTGGCCGACGGCACCCGAATCGCCACCCTGACCACCGCCCTGGAACTGCGGGACGAGCTGCTCCACCGCAACGGACCGCTTCCCCACGCCGGTCTGGTCAACAAATCGGATCAGGATGAGCTATGGCAAGTCGATCCGGAATACCGGGACCGCCTGGCGCGGGATCCCCAAACCCCCTGGCGGGTTACGAGCGCCCGGACGGGGGACCAGGTCGAAGCGGCGTTTCGTTCATTGGCGAACCAGCTGATGGGCGCAACGTATCCCCCACTGAGGCAATGACCCCCGCCGAGCGGGCCGCGACAGCCGTCAACGCCCTCCTCGTCGAACGCCTTCAACCCGCCTATCTCGTCCTCGACCCGGGTTTTCGGATCCAAGGCTGGAGCGGACCGGTGGCGCGCTACGGGTTGAGCCACCTCGAGCCCGGCGCCGAGGTGAGCGAACACCTACCCCTGCTCGTGGGGGCCGAACCCGGGATCCCCCTCGAGCTACCCGTCGTCGCCCTGGGCGAGGCAAGCACCCCGGCGACGGTGCTGTTGCAACCCTGGGGGACGGACGCCCCCCCGTGGAGCCTGCTGGTCCTGCTGGATGCCCATGAACCCCACGCGGCGATCCAGGATGCCCAGCAAATGGGCAATGAAGCACACCTGCTCCGCGAACGCACCGAGCAGCTATCCACGGAACTGCGGATCGCGAATCAACGGCTGTCCGAGGCGGTCGAGGTCGCCGAACGGGCAAGCCAAGCCCGCGGGGCATTCATCGCCCGCATGTCCCACGAATTCCGAACGCCGCTCACCACCATCCTCGGGCGGCTCGAACTCGAACAGGAACGTGGTACCGCCGGGAGCGACCTACGGCCGGTCGAACGGGCCGCGCGGCATCTGCTGAATCTCGTCAACAACCTGATCGATCAAGCCCGCTTCGACCACGATCAATGGTCACCGGATTATGCGGAATGCGACCCCCGGGCCCTGATCGAGGACCTGGAGGCCTTGTTCCGCGAGTTGGCCGAGCGCCGTTCGTTGGGCTTTCGATCCCTCGGTGATGCCCGCCCCCCAGAACGGGTCCGCCTCGACGCAACCCGCGTCCAGCAGGTGCTGTTCAATCTCTTGAGCAATGCCTTTAAATTCACCCGTCAGGGCGAGGTGACCCTAACCACCGAATGGCACGAAACGGATCGGACCCTCGCGGTGGCCGTGCAGGATACCGGCTCCGGGATCCCGCCCGCGATCCGCTCACGATTGTTCGAACCCTTCGTCCGGGGGACTGAGGCCGGGTCGCCCGGCAGTGGGCTCGGGTTGGCGATCAGCAAAGCCCTGGTCGAGGGCCTTGGTGGGACGTTGGAGTTGGATTCGACCCCGGGCACCGGGACGCGCGTCCGCGCGACCTTTCCCGAACCGAGACACGAGGCCACAACTGAGCCCACCCCGCCGACCGAGAACCGATCCGCGGGACTTCCGAACGCATCGCTTCTGATCGCCGAGGATGACCCGGATCTCGTGGGCTTCCTTCAAGCGGCCCTTGCACCCACCGGCTGGACCGTGACCTTCGCGACCACCGGCGCCGAGGCAATGCAGCTCGCCTTCGAGCGGCCCGTGGATCTGGTGCTGATGGACCGCAACCTCCCGGACGAGACCGGCACCCGGGTCGCACAACGCCTCCGCACGGCCGGCTTCCGGGCACCTCTCATCCTCATGTCGGCCTCGGGCGGAGCGACGGAACGTGCCGAAGCGGAAAACGCTGGCTGTGATGGATACCTGCGTAAACCCTTCGCGATACCGACCTTGATCGCGACCGTGCGGGACGCCTTGACCGGGGCCTGACCGGCGCGTCCCGCCCGCGGGACCCTCCCCCGGAGCCGGGCCCAATCTGCCGTACCAAGACGAGAAACGCCATTACCGGAGCCAATTCGCGATGGTCGACCCCGATCCTGTACTCGATGCCCTACGGGCCCAATATCGGGCCAGTCTCCCGGATAAATGGTCGGAACTCGAGCAGTATTGGCAAGCCGTACGGGCCGACACCGAAGCCGAACGCCGTGAGGGCCTGCGCCGCTTGCAACGACGCGCCCACAAACTCGCCGGATCCGCAGGTAGCTACGGCTTCGAGGCCATCGGCGCGGCGGCCGAAGCCCTCGACGATCTCTTGGAGTCCCAGCTCGACTCCGAGCGCCCCGGGATGGATCCCGAACCTCACCCGGAGCTGATCGCGCGGTTCCGAGCCCTCACCGAGGCCATGCGTCGCGCGAGCGAGTAGCGACTCAACAAGCCACGCACCTCGATACCCACGCCTCGCCTCCCGGGTCGACCTGTCGCCACGGCACCCAACCCGTTATCCTAGGCGGTCCGTTCACCCGGTCCACCATCCCCGAGCCTTCGGAGCCTTGACGATGCCCGATTCCGTCACCCATGCCTTGGAGCCCCTATTCGAGCCCAGCACCCTCTGGCCGTTGGTGGCGGTGTTGGCACTGACCGTGATCCTCGGCCTGATCCGCGGCCCCATCATCCGCCGGCTCATCCACGGTGCCCGACAAACCTCGAGCCCTTGGGACAATGGCCTACTCGAGGCCTTGGATCGGCCCCTGGGGGGACTCATCTACGTCGTCGGACTGAGCGCGGCCGCTGAGCTGATTCGGGCGGCAACGGACGGGGTCGCCCTCGGCCTCGTCCCGCCGATCCGGGATACGCTGGTCGTGCTTCTCATCGCCTGGTTCCTGACTCGGCTGGTGCGGCGCATGCGGGTCCATCTACTCGCCGCGGCCCACCGCAAGCATGAGTCCTGGGATCGAACCACCGTCGATGCGGTCCAGCGCATCCTCCAGGTCGCGATCCTGGTCGTCGCCGCCCTGGCCATCCTGCAAAACCTCGGCTTCAGTCTCTCCGGCGTCCTTGCCTTCGGCGGCGTGGGGGGCATCGCGGTCGGTCTGGCAGCGCGGGAACTCCTGGCCAATTTCTTTGGCGGGCTGACCATCTACCTCGACCGACCCTTCGCGATCGGCGACTGGATCCGCTCGCCCGAGCGCGACATCGAAGGCACGGTCGAGGCCATCGGATGGCGCACGACTCGGATCCGAACCTTCGACCAGCGGCCTCGCTACGTGCCGAACTCGGTGTTCACCACGATCACCGTCGAGAATGCCTCGCGCATGCACCATCGACGGCTGTACGAATCCTTCGGGATCCGTTACGAGGACACCGAGACCGCGGCCGAGATCATCGAGGCCATCCGCGAGTCCCTACGGCATCATACCGGGATCGCCAAGGAGGCCGGTCTCATGGTAAACGTGGAACACTTCGGCACCCACGCCCTCGAGGCCTTCCTCTACACCTTCACACACACCACCGATTGGGCCGAATTCAATCGGATCCGCCAGGAGGTGCTGTTGGACATCGCCCGGATCATCCGAACCCATGGCGGCGAATTGGTCTACCCCACACAGCGGGTTGCCCTGACGACCCAGGGCCCAGGAGCGGTGATGGAGGCAGCGGGGTCAGGACCTACTGAATCCGCCCCAGAGGCTTCGCACTGAGGGGGGTTCAGCTTGCCGGGGCCGGCGGACGATCGGCCGCGGCTTGGAAGGGAAGGTCCCATTCGGCGATCACGACTCGGATCCGAGTCTCATCCCGGTGGGCCTCGAGGCGATAGGGCATGGGGATGCCGTAGGTGGAGCGATAGGACTGGAAGGCCACGGTCCACCCGAGGCCTTTGATCAGCTCCGGTCGCCCCCGATCGTCGAGAATCACGTCGTCTTCACCGTTGGGTCGGTCCACGCCCAGGATCCAATACCGCAGTCCCGCCAACGGGAGACTCCACCCGAGATTGACCTGCAGCAGGTCATCCACGCTCCCGGCGGTAACCACCCGTCCATCATCGAGGGTTAGGAAGACACGCCCCGGGGAGCCGGTGAGCTGAAGTCGTCCCTGACCGAGCGGGGCACGGAGCTTAACCTCGAATCGGGTCCCGACTTGACGCCATTCCAACGAGGCCGGACCACCGTCGTCGGCATGATGAATCGCGACTCGACCCTCGAGCCGCCATTGGTCGGCGTTTTGGAGCATCGCCTCACGCGCGGCCCACCGTTGTTCCCGAACATCCGGCTCGAGTGGGGGAAGGCGTGCGCCACACCCGACCAAGAGCCCCGCGATCACCAGCAGGGCCAGGGACTGGATGAACCGCCGAGGCAGCGCTTTGCCGATCGGGCCGATTGCCTTCAACGCTGGGCCTCAGTCGCCGTCGATCCGTCGACCAACCGTTCCATGGTCTCCCGTACAAAGCGATTATCCGGGTCCTGTTCGAGGGCCTCCTCCCAGATCGCACGCCCTTCGGCGGGTTGTCCGAGCACCCACAAGACCTCGCCGAGGTGGGCGGCGATCTCGCCGTCCGGCATCTGTTCATAGGCCTCACGCAGGTACTCGAGGGCCTTTTGGGTGTGGCCGAGGCGGTACTCGACCCAACCCATGCTGTCGATGATCGCCGGATCGTCCGGTTGGAGCTCGAAGGCGCGACGGACCAGGCGCTTCGCCTCGTCGAGGCGTTCGTCGCGATCCGCCAAGGTATACCCAAGGGCGTTCAGGGCGTTCACATTGTCGGGCTCGACCTCCAAGATGCGCCGCATGGTCTGCTCGAAACGCGGAAACTCGCCCATCTTCTGGGCCAGCAAGCCGTTGGCGTACAACAGCTGCACGTTATCCGGATAGTCGTCGAGCGCCCCCTCATAGACCTGCCTCGCCTCCTCGAGGCGCCCGGCGAGCTCGAGCAGCTCCCCCTCGGTCACCTCGATCAGCGCGACCTGATTGGGGTCCTGATAACGCTCGCGTAAGCGCTGCACTAATTCGCGTCCGGCATTGACTCGCTCTTGCTCGCCGAGTAACCGGGCCCGGCGGAGTTGCGCATCAAAGTAGAACTCCCCGGAATCCACGGCCGCATAACGTTGGAGGGCCTGTTCGATCCGGTCTTGTCGCTCGGCCAGCCAACCCAGATAATAGCGGGACTCTTGGATCTGCGCCCCCTGGTCCACCAGGGCTTGGAATTCCTGTTCGGCCCGTTCGTACTGATCGAGCTCCAAGGCGATCAGGGCGAGCGCCCGCGTCGCCTCCGGATCGGCCTCGGGGTCTGCCTCGCGTAGGATCTCGAACTGCTCCTGGGCACGCGCATAGGCCTCGATCTGGGTCAGCAGCTGGGCATAGTTACGCCGGAGCTCTTGGTTGTCCGGATCCCCCTCCACCGCGGCACGCAGGTCCTTGACGGCATCTCGATTGCGCCCTTGATCGATCAGGATCTGGGCCCGCAGGATCTGGGCACGGGTGAGGTCCGGATCGAGCGCGATGGCTCGATTCAGGGCCTCCAGGGCCTTATCATCGGCATCGGCGCGCTGGGCCAGCAGGCCGTAGAAGAGATGCACTTGGGGGTTGTCGCCGCGTTTGGCGCGGAGTCGATCAAAAGCGGGCAGCGCCGCCCGCAGGTCGGCGTCTCGGTTGAACAGGCCGACCAGGGTCCGGAAGCCTTGCTCCAGGGAGGCCTCGCCGTCGAGGATGGCCTCGAGCTCGGCGACCGCGGCTTGTGTCTCACCGGACCGGACGAGGGCCATAGCGTAGGATTGCCGAGCTGCGCTAGAGTCTTGTAATTCGGTCCAGCGGCGGGCCGCGCGCACGGCTCGATCATTGTCGTCGACGGCGAAGGCGAAACGGGTGGCTCGACGGGCGATGGCCGGATCGGATGTGGCCTCCGCCGCCTCGAGATAATAACGGCTGGCCTCCTCAAGCCGCCCGGCTTGCGCCGCGAGCTCACCGGCGAGGATTCGGAACATGGCCTCGGCCTCGGCGTCGTAATCGCCTTTCGCCGTCGGCATGTTGTCCGTATCGGCGCCGGTATTCCGAACCGTGGCCGGCATTTCGGCCTTGGACGGAGGGGCGGAGGCACAACCGCCGAGTCCGACGAGGGCGATCATGACGGAGCTGACCAGATAGCGCATGAGATACCTCAGGGAATGGATCGACCGAACTCGCCTCACGCGATCCGCTCCCGGCGGATCGTTGATCCGACTGGCTCCGAGTGCGCGGATCGATAGCGGCGGGGCGCGACTCGACTGCGAAACGTTACAAACAGGATTCGGAATTAGACCGCTATGAGTCACGAGGTTCTTGCGACGTTACGGCGTGTGGATGAGCCTGCACAGCCGCCGTCCCCGGCAAAGCAACCGGCGAATTTGCATGTCCTCGGCCTGAGCCACCGTTCCGCCCCGGTGGCGATACGCGAACGGGTGGTCTTCGGCCCCGAGCAGCGTTCGCCGGCCCTGCAAGAGCTCGCCGGTTTGGATCCTATCCACGAGGCGGCGATCCTATCAACGTGCAACCGCACGGAGATCTACTACCGGGCCCCTGAGCCGGCGACGCATCAGGTCATCGACTGGTTCCACCGCAATCACGCCCTTGAACGCGACGCCCTGGTACCGTATCTGTATCACCACACCCAGGATGCCGCGATTCGCCATGTGCTGCGTGTCGCAGCCGGCCTCGATTCGATGGTCCTCGGCGAACCGCAAATCCTCGGCCAACTCAAGGAGGCCTACCACAGCGGCCTGCGCCACGGCAGTCTGAACCATATCATGGGCCGATTGTTCGAGCACGCCTTCGCCGTGGCCAAGAACGTGCGCACGGACACGGCCATCGGGGCGAGCCCGGTCTCCGTTGCCTTCGCCGCGGTCTCCCTGGCGAAGCAGATATTCGCCGAGCTCAAGGAGCAGACGGCGCTTCTGATCGGGGCCGGCGAGACCATCGAGCTGACCGCTCGCCATCTGCGCTCCCAGCATATCGGGCGCGTCCTGGTCGCCAATCGTTCGCTGGATCGAGCCCGTGCCCTCGCCGAACGTCATGACGGCGAGGCGATCGACCTCGCGGATATCGGGGCCCATTTATCGCGGGCCGATGTGGTCATTGCCTCGACGGGTAGTTCGCTCCCCGTGCTCGGCAAGGGAACCGTCGAACGGGCCTTGAAACGCCGCAAACATCGCCCGATGTTTATGGTCGATATCGCGGTTCCCCGGGATATCGAACCGGAGGTCGCTCGCCTCCGGGACGTCTACCTCTATACCGTGGACGATCTTCAAGACGTCATTGATCAAGGACGCCGCTCCCGACAAGAGGCCGCCGACCAAGCCGAGGAGATCATCGAATCCAAGGTCGACGAATTCCTCGCCTGGCTGCACAGCCTGGATGCCGTCGGGACCATCCGCTTGATGCGTCGCGCGGGCGAGTCGGCCCGGGACGAGGCGTTGTCCCGGGCCAAGCGGCGCTTACAACAAGGGCGGGATCCGGAGGAAGTCCTGGAGTTTCTCGCCTACACCCTGACCAACAAATTGCTGCACACACCGACGGTGCAACTCCGACGCGGCTGCCGCGAGGGCCAGGACGAACTCTTGGACTCAGCACGCTTCTTGTTCAATATCGACGCGGAGGACGAGAATGCATGAGCCCCTGCCAGGGCGTCCTCGCAGCGCAAAGCGGCCGCGCCAAACCTCAATCGGTAGAACGGCTTGAAACCCAGCATACGTCAAAAACTCGAGTATCTCCTAGAACGCCGGGATGAGGTCGCTGCCCTACTGGCCGAAAACGATGTCACAACCGACACGGCTCGTTTCCGGAACCTGACCCAGGAATACGCCCAACTCGAGGAGCTTGCCGATCGCTTTACCGCCTTCCAACAAGCGGAGGCCGATGTGGCCACCGCCGAGGAGATGCGCCAGGACGGCGATCCCGAGCTGCGCGCCCTCGCCGAGGAAGAACAAACGGCCGCCCAGGAGCGGGTCGATCAACTCGAGGATGAGCTCAAGCGCCTCCTATTGCCCAAGGATCCCAACGACCAGAGCAATGTGTACCTGGAGATTCGGGCCGGGACGGGTGGCGATGAGGCCGCCTTATTCGCCGGCGATCTCTTCAAGATGTATGGTCGCTACGCCGAGCGTCAAGGCTGGGGGCTCGAGATCCTGAACGAGAGCCTTGGCGATCAGGGCGGATACAAAGAGATCATCGCCCGGCTGAGCGGCAACAACGTATTCTCGCGGCTTAAATTCGAGTCCGGGGCGCATCGGGTCCAACGGGTCCCGGCCACGGAGTCCCAAGGCCGCATCCATACCTCGGCGGCCACGGTCGCCATCCTGCCGGAGCTCGAAACGGTCGATGATGTCGCGATCAACCCCTCCGATCTGCGCATCGACACGTTTCGAGCCTCCGGGGCGGGGGGGCAGCACGTCAACCGGACCGATTCGGCTATCCGGATTACCCACTTCCCGTCGGGTCTCGTGGTGGAATGCCAGGAGGAACGTTCCCAGCACAAAAACAAAGCCCGTGCCATGGCCTTCCTCCAGGCGAAACTGCTCGCCCAGGAACAGGCCAAACAGCAGGCCGAGCAGGCCTCGGCCCGCAAATCGTTGGTCGGCTCCGGGGACCGATCGGAGCGCATCCGGACCTATAATTTCCCCCAGGGCCGAATCACCGATCACCGAATCAATCTGACCCTGTACCGGCTCGAAGAGGCCTTGAGCGGGGACCTGGACGAGCTCATCGATAGCCTGACCCACGAGCATCAAGCCGAACAACTGGCGGCCTTGGCGGAGGAGGGCTAGCCCCTGCCATGGAGCCTCGGGAGCCCGCCCCGGTGACAACGGCACAGCCCACGACCCTCGCGACGCGGATCGCCGATGCGGTCCGGCGCCTGTGTCTGGCCGGCCTGGACCCGGAGACGGCGCGCCGCGAGGCCGAACGGCTGCTGGCCGCGCGACTCGGCCGCGATCGCGGGTACCTACAGGCCTGGCCGGAAGCGGTGATCTCACCCGATGCGGCGGCGGATTTCGCAGACTGGATCGGCCGCCGGGTGCAGGGCGAACCCATCGCCTACATCCTCGGTCGTCAAGGCTTCTGGGACCTGGACCTGCACGTCGGCCCCGGAACCCTGATCCCGCGCCCGGAGACCGAAGAGTTGGTCGCCGCGGCCCTGGAACACGGCCCCCCGGACACAGCTCGGGTGCTCGATCTCGGATGCGGTAGCGGGGCCATCGCCCTTGCCCTCGCCCGGACCCGTCCCCAATGGACCGTCGTCGGGGTGGACCGCTCGGAGCCCGCCCTCGCCTTTGCTCGAGCCAATCGGAACGAAGCGGGGTTGGATCGGGTCGCCCTCATCGCCGGGGATTGGCTCGCCCCGGTGGTGGAACGCGCGGATTGGGATGTCATCGTGAGCAACCCACCCTATGTCGCGGCGGGGGATCCACACCTCGCCGAAGGCGATCTCCGCTTTGAACCGCTCGGTGCCCTCGTGGCCGGTCCCGACGGTCTCGCTGTGCTCGAGCACTTGATCACCAGGACCCTGAGCTATCTCCGCCCCGGTGGGTGGCTCATCCTCGAGCACGGATGGAACCAGGGCGCGTCCGTCCAGCATCGGATGATCGCAGCGGGTTGGCACGGGGTGACGGAGCGGCGGGATCTCGCGGGCCACCCCCGCGTCGCCATAGCCCATCGCCCGTCGTAAGCGAACCGGACGGCGAACGCCGCCAACCGCAATCCCCGCACGGTCACCTTGCCGGGCTACCGAACCGACGCAGCCGACGCCCCGTTAGCCCCGAGCGGTCAGATAGGGCCAGGCGGCGCGGAGATAGCGGGCCGCTGAGACGGCGGTGAGCAGGGCGGCGATGAAGAGCAAGCCCCGAAACACGGGGTCGCCGCCCCCCCCGGGCGGAACGTAAAGTAGACCCAAGAGCGCGATCATTTGGACGGTCGTCTTCCACTTCCCCCAACCACCGACCGCCACCTCATCCCGCTGCCCCGCCCCGGCCATCCATTCGCGCAGGGCGGTAATCAATAACTCCCGGCCGACGATCACCCCCGCGGCCACAGTCAGCCCCGGATCCGGGCGATCGGCGAGAATCAGCAAAAGCACCGTCGCAACCAGGAGCTTGTCGGCAACCGGATCCAAAAACGCCCCGAACGGCGAAAACCAACCGTGCCGACGGGCCAGATAACCGTCGAGCCAGTCGGTCGCCGCGGCGAGGGCGAACAGACCCGCTGCCAAGGCCCGCTGGGGCTCGGGCCAGAGGAAGGCCGCCACGATCAAGGGGATCAACAGGATGCGGGCGAGGCTGAGCCGATTCGGCACGGTCCAAAGCATAGATGGCTATCCCGGGTGGTCATTCGGTGTCGACTCCGTTTCGGAGGTGGCGGGCGCGACGCCATTCACCGCGGCGTAGATGCGACGTGCCAGCGTCTCACTGATCCCCCGCACGCGCGCCAGATCCGCTACCCCCGCCGCCCGAACCCCGTGCAACCCACCACACTCGGTCAACAACCGCTGCCGACGTTTGGGCCCCAATCCGGGAATGGACTCCAGGGTCGACTCCAGCTGATCCCGACCACGCCGGCGTCGATGGCCAGAGCCGGCGAAGCGATGGGCCTCGTCCCGGATCTGCTGGATCAAGTGGAAGCCCCCGTGATGGGGATCCAGCGTCCATTCCGTTCCGTCATGCCCGGGCACGATTCGTTCCTGGCCCGGTTTTCGGCTCGGCCCCTTAGCGATCCCGAACAGGGCCACGCCCTCGACCTGCAGCTCCTCAAGGACCTCGCGGACGGCATCGACCTGACCCCGACCGCCGTCGATGAACAGCACGTCCGGCAGGGGCCCCTCGCCGCGCTTCAACCGCTCGTAGCGGCGCTTCACCGCCTGGGCGAGCGCCGCGTAGTCATCCCCGGCCGTGATCCCCTCGATATTGAAACGCCGATAATCGGATTTGACCGGTCCCTGGTCGTCGAACACGACACAGGAGGCGACCGTGGCCGCCCCCTGAGTATGGCTGATATCGAAACACTCCAGCCGTTGCGGGCGTTCCGGGAGCTCAAGCGCTTCCTGGAGACTGTCCCATCGGGATTCGGCCCCGGCTCGAACCGCCTGGCCGCTGGCCAACGCGGAGTCCGCATTGCTCCCCGCCATCTCCAGCCAACGCTGTTCCGCCCCTCGCGGGACATCGGTCAAGGTCACGGGATACCCGGCCTGGTGGCCGAGGGCCTCGGCGAGGACCGCCGGCGATTCGAGGGGGTGACTGAGCACCACCCGGGCCGGTGGTGCCCGATCCAAATAGTACTGGGGTAACACGGCGGCGAGGATGGCCTCCGGCGCGGTCTCCCCGGGCAGCTGGGGAAATAAGGCCTTGTTGCCAAGGTTCAATCCATCCCGAATCGCGAAGACTTGCACGCAACACTGGTTGGCCTGCGTTGCACAGGCGATGACATCGCAGTCGCCGCCCTCGGCGGCGATTCCATGGCGTTCCGTGACCCGCTGGAGTTGCCGTAGCCGATCGCGGATCCGGGCCGCCGTCTCAAAATCGAGGCCCGCCGCGGCCGCCTCCATCTCCCCGGCCAAGCGATCGATCACCTCCCGACTCCGCCCCGCAAGAAAGGCCATCGCCTGCTCCACATCCCGCCGATAGCTCGCCTCATCGATGTAGCCCACGCACGGGGCGCTGCAGCGGTCGATCTGATACTGGAGGCAGGGGCGGCTGCGGTTGCGGAAAAACCCATCGTCGCACTGGCGCACCCGGAACACCTTTTGAAGCAGGTTCAGGGTCTCACGAACGGCCCCAGCGCTCGGATAGGGCCCGAATACCCGCCCCTTAGGCGGTTTGCTCCCGCGGTACAGGCCGAGCCGGGGAAATGACTGACCCGTGGTCACGCGGATGTAGGGATAGCTCTTATCATCCCGCAGCAACACATTATAGCGGGGGCGATGGGCCTTGATG
Organism: uncultured Ectothiorhodospiraceae bacterium; assembly: GCA_964346755.1. Taxonomy (GTDB): domain Bacteria; phylum Pseudomonadota; class Gammaproteobacteria; order CAYFWJ01; family CAYFWJ01; genus CAYFWJ01. The sequence goes on along the minus strand of CAYFWJ010000012.1, from coordinate 2,989 downwards.
AGGTTGCTCTCGAGGAGCAGGGCCTCCGCCTCCGTCTCTGTCACAGTGAACTCGATATGCTCAATGTGGCGCACCAGGGCCCGCGTCTTCGGCGGCTGTCCGTGCGCCCGGAAATAACTCGCCAGGCGGGCCCGCAGATCGCGGGCCTTACCCACGTAGAGCAGACTGCCGCTGGCGTCGATCATCCGATAGACACCGGCTCGATGGGGGACATCGGAGAGGAAGCGATCGGGATCAAAGGCCACGAGGAGACACCTATCGCCGAGGGACGGGGGTTTGAGCTATACTTGGGGCGTGACTTTAATTGAATCGTCTAGCGACTTGTAATACCACCATTTTTCAGAATACTGTACGGACGAGGTTTGATCGTGGAGCGTTGCGTCATGCCTGCCTCAATGCGTCGGCTATTGGCCTGGGGACTGGTGCTTTGCAGCATTGGCCTGGCTCACGCCCGAGAGGTCACCGAGCTGCGTCTTTTCGACCACGGTCCCTACACGCGGGTGGTGTTCGAGCTGTCAGGCCACGCTGAGCACCATCTGTTCACCCTGACCCACCCCCCGCGGGTCGTCATCGATCTCGCTGCCACGGAGCCGGGCAACCTGCCGCGCCGACAGCGCTATCGGGATCCGCGCATCCAGGCCATCCGGGCCGCCAAACGGCATGGGCGCGACACGCGGATTGTACTGGACCTCAAAGGAGCCGCGGACCCGGAAGGCTTTCAACTCCCACCGCGCGGTCGTCAAGGCCATCGCTTGGTCGTCGACCTACGCGGCGCCCCAAACGCAGTGGCTGACCCGCCCTCGGACGAGGCGCAGGAGCCGCCCGCTGCAGCGCTCACGCAATCCCCCGCGCGAACGCCCCAGGTGCAGCCGGGTAACTATGTGATCGCGATCGACGCCGGACACGGGGGCAAGGATCCGGGAGCGATCGGCCCTCAAGGCACCTTCGAAAAGGATATCACCCTCGCCGTGGCCCGGTTGCTCGCCGAGCGGGTTCAGCAGACCCCGCGCCTCGAGCCCTACCTAACCCGCGATGCGGACGTCTATCTCCCGCTACGAGAACGCATGCGCCGCGCCCGCTCGGTTCAAGCGGATCTCTTCGTGTCCATTCACGCGGATGCGTTCCACAACCGGGAGGCCCGCGGAGCCTCCGTGTATGTCCTCTCCCGGCAAGGGGCGAGCTCGGAGGCCGCGCGTTGGCTCGCGGCCCGAGAAAATGCCGCAGGCGGCGACGACCGGTACCGGGTGGGCGGGTTGGATGAATCCGTCGCCTCGATCGTGCTGGACCTATCGCAGACCACGACGATCCGATCCAGCCTGGATCTGGGCCAACGGGTGCTGGATCGTTTAGGCGCAATCGGCGAGCTCCACAAGGAACGCGTTCAACAGGCGGGCTTCGTGGTCCTCAAGGCACCCGACTTCCCCTCGATCCTGGTGGAGAGCGCTTTCCTGTCCAACCCCTACGAGGCCCGCAAATTACGCTCACCCGCCCATCGGGGCACATTAGCGGAGACCCTGCTGGCCGGGATACGCGATTACCTTGCCGAGGCCGCCCCCGAGATCCACCTCGCCAGCCCCCGTACCCACCAGGTCCGGCGGGGGGACACCCTCTCCGAGCTTGCCCACCGCTATGAGGTCGAGATGGATCATCTGCGCACCCTGAACCGACTCGAGGGCGATCTTCTTCGGGTCGGGCGCGTGTTGGTGATCCCCGAGCGGGATGGTTAACGCCCCTCGCTCCGCCGGAAGGGAATCTCTAGCCGGAGGAGCGGTTTGTTTGACTTTGACAACGGCATCGCGCCCCCCAACTCCGGGGCAAACTCGACCCGGGGCATAGGGGCATCCCATCGCGGCGTGTCCGTGACGCCCCGGGTCGAGGGGCCCTTGAAATCGGGTTGAGTCGCCCGTATCCCCCTTGTCGTACTCCGAACCATTCGCGGTCAATCTGCTCGAGGTCATCCGCTCATGAAGCGTATCTTCCTGTTCCTTGCAACCAACCTCGCGGTTATTGTGCTGCTCGGCATCGTCCTGCGGTTGTTGGGCGTCGATCGCTTGCTCGACGCGCAGGGCGCCGGCTTGAACTACGGCAACCTACTCGTTTTCGCCGCAGTCATCGGTTTTGGCGGCTCCTTCTTCTCATTGGCGATCTCCAAATGGATGGCCAAGATGTCCACGGGCGCCAAGGTCATCGACCAGCCGCGCTCCGAAGAAGAGCAATGGCTTGTCGAAACGGTCCGCCGGCAGGCTCGCGAAGCGGGTATCGGGATGCCGGATGTCGCGATCTATGATGCGGGGGATATCAACGCCTTCGCAACCGGAATGTCCAAGAACAACGCCCTGGTCGCAGTCAGCTCAGGGCTATTGCGCGCCATGAATCGCAACGAGGCCGAAGCCGTGCTCGGACACGAGGTCAGCCACATCGCCAACGGCGACATGGTGACGCTGACCCTCATCCAAGGCGTCGTCAACACCTTCGTGATCTTCTTCGCCCGCATCATCGGCCACTTCGTGGACCGGGTCATTCTCAAAAACGAAGAGGGTCACGGCATCGGCTACTTCGTGGCCTCGATCATCGCGGAGATCATCCTCGGCATTTTAGCAAGCACCATCGTGATGTGGTTCTCGCGCCAGCGTGAATTCCGTGCCGATCGCGGTGGCGCGCAACTGGCGGGTCGAGACAAGATGGTCCAAGCCCTACGTCGACTCCAGGCCAATCACGAACAACCGGCCGAGCTCCCTCAACAGATGTCGGCGTTCGGCGTCTCCGGTGGGGTCGGCGAGGGATTGAAACGACTGTTCATGAGTCACCCCCCACTCGCCGAGCGGATCGCCGCCCTCGAGGCCGAGCGGTGAGCATCACCATTCGCGAGGCACTCACCTAGGCTATCGCCGCGCCGCCTCTTCAGAAGGGTCGCATCGCTGGGCGATTGGGTCGTTCTCGGCCCAATCGCCGGGCGCCGGGATCTCAAGTGACCGGGACGCGTTCGACC
>CAYFWJ010000011.1:33249-40193 GCA_964346755.1 uncultured Ectothiorhodospiraceae bacterium | reverse complement strand
TCGTCGCGCTGTCGTCGCCGACCTACATCCCAGGAGATTCCTATGCGTGGAAATCGACTCGATTCGCCGGCGCCGGGAGGTGGCAACGCCCCGACAGCACCCCCCGGTCCAAAACGGCCGGCGCCCACCGAATCGCCCTCGAGCGGTTTCGAACGACAATTGATCACGGCGCTTTACGACCAATTGGGTCGGCCCGCGGTTCGGTTGCACTTGTGGGATGACTATCGGATCGGGCAGGAGCATCCCGAGTCCCGACCGCGAATCGTCATCCGGCGTCGTGCGAGCCTCTATCGATTGCTCGTTAACCCGGCATTGCATTTTGGCGAGGACTTCAGTCGCGGGCACATCGAAGTCCACGGGGACCTCGTGGAAGCGATGCGGACGCTGCATCACCCCGCCCGCGATCGCTTCATCGAACGGCCGTTGGCGGGTTTGACAACGCGTCTGCTCAATCGGCCGCGGCGGAACACCCTCACGGGTTCCCGGCGTAATATTCACCAGCACTATGACCTCGGTAACGATTTCTATCGCCTTTGGCTCGATGAGGCGATGGTCTACACCTGCGCTTATTTCCCGGAACCAACCTATTCCCTCGAGGCGGCACAGCGAGCGAAAATGGAGCATGTGGCGCGTAAGTTGCGCCTCAAACCCGGCGAGCGCGTTCTCGAGGTGGGCTGTGGTTGGGGGTCGCTAGCCCGTTACCTCGCGCGCGAAAAGGGGGTTACCGTCCGCGCCTTCAATATCTCCCACGAGCAGATGCGCTTCGCTCGGACGATGGCCGAGGAGGAAGGCCTGGGGGATCGCGTCGAATTCATCGAAGACGACTACCGCAATGCCACAGGGCAGTATGACGCGTTTGTTTCCGTCGGCATGCTGGAGCACGTCGGCCCCGCGCATTACACGGATCTAGGCCGCGTGATCGATCGTTGCCTGCGCCCGGACGGCCGCGCCCTACTCCACACCATTGGCAAGAATCGACCGAGTCCGTTCAATCCCTGGATCGAGCGCTATATCTTTCCGGGGGCTCATCCCCCGACCTTGTCCGAGATCATGCAGGTGCTCGAGCCCTGGGCCTTTTCGGTCCAGGATGTGGAGAACTTGCGATTGCATTACGCGCGAACCTTGGAGCACTGGTTGGAACGCTTCGAGCGCCACCGGGATACCGTGCGGGAGCGTTTCGACGAGACCTTCACCCGGATGTGGCGATTGTATCTATCGGGTTCGGTCGCGTCGTTCGATGTGGGCGGGCTACAGCTCTTTCAGGTCACCTTCACGCGTCCTCGCAACAATGAATTGCCCTGGACGCGTGCCTATCTCTACGACCGACCGACGCTCGAAGAGGAGTCCATATGATCGAGACGGAGGTCCTCATCGTCGGCGGGGGGCCCGGCGGATCGAGTTGCGCCCGTCGATTGAGGGAGCGTGGCGTGGACTGTCGAATCGTTGATCAGGCCGCGTTCCCTCGAACCAAGTTGTGCGCGGGTTGGATTACACCCCAGGTGGTCGACGACCTCGGCTTGGATCCGACGAGCTACCCGCATCGCTGGTTGACCTTCGAGCGGCTGCAGGTCCATCTGGGGCCGTTGCATCGGGCCCTCGAGGGGGTTCAGCACTCCATTCGACGCTATGAGTTCGATGCCTATCTGCTGGAGCAAAGCGGGGCGCCGGTGGATCGGCACAAGGTGCGGCGAATCGAACCCCAGGAGGCGGGATATGTCGTCGATGGCCAGTACCGTTGTCGTTACTTGGTCGGGGCCGGCGGAACCCGCTGTCCAGTCTATCGGTTCGCGTTCCGCGATCAACGGCCTCGGGATGAAAGTTTGCAAGCCGTTACCCTGGAGCGGGAGTATCCGGTCGAGTGGCCGGACGGCACCTGCCATCTGTGGTTCTTTGAGAGCGGCCCCAACGGTTACTCCTGGTACGTGCCCAAGGCCGATGGCTACCTGAATCTGGGGACCGGGGCCATGGCGGCCCGGCTGCCCCGTCGGGGGTCGGGTATCCGGGGACGTTGGCGGCGTCTGCTGGCGAATGCGCGGATCCAGACCGGGCTCGAGGAGGCGCCCGATCACGTCGAGGGCTACAGCTACTACCTGCGACCCCGTCGCGACGGTTCCTTGCGGCGCGGCAACGCCTTCGTGGTCGGTGATGCGGCTGGGTTGGCGACCCGGGATCTGTGTGAGGGGATCGGTCCCGCCATCCGCAGCGGTTTTGCGGTCGCCGAGGCGATCGTCGCCGGTGGTGAGCCGGACTTGGAGGATATCCCACGTCACAGCGCCCCGGGGTGGATCGGTGGCACCCTGGACCGGCTGTTCACGCGGGGTCATTAGAGACCCCCGCGCGGTCGGTTGGGATGCGCTGGCCCGGCCCGGGGCGAGGTCCGATCGGGCCTTGGCTCGGGCCGATCTGCTTGCAAATCGCGAAGTCGAGGGAGAAGCCCAGAACCGCAGCGGGTTTTCGATGCCGGGACTTTATGACATGCTTCAGAGTCTACCTTATTATCACGGGTTTCCGTCGCGACGCCGTCTCGGGCCGCTGTCCCGATCCGCCAAGGGGTTCGGGCGCGCCGGGCGGCGTCGGGGGAGCTCTCATGTACCGACCACGCTGAGGAGAGACGCGACGTGGAGTTAACCGGCGCCGAGATCTTTGTCCGTAGCCTTCAAGAAGAGGGCGTTGAATTCTTGTTTGGATACCCCGGTGGGGCTGTCTTACACATCTACGACGCCCTGTACAAGCAAGAGTCGGTCCAGCATATCCTGGTGCGTCACGAGCAAGGGGCGACCCATGCGGCGGATGGCTATGCCCGGGCCACGGGGCGGCCAGGCGTTGTTCTCGTGACCTCCGGCCCCGGGGCAACCAACGCCGTAACCGGACTCGCGACGGCGCATATGGATTCCATCCCGCTGGTCGTGTTCACCGGACAGGTCCCGACCAATCTGATCGGGAATGATGCCTTTCAAGAGGTTGACTCGGTTGGGATCAGCCGTCCCGTGGTCAAGCACAATTTCCTGATCAAAGATGTCAAAGACATCGCGCTGACCATCAAGAAGGCGTTCTACGTGGCGACAACGGGACGTCCCGGCCCGGTCGTCGTCGACATCCCGAAGGATGTGACGGCACAACGCGCGGAGTTCCACTATCCGGACACGATCCGGATGCGCTCCTACAACCCGACCGTCAAGGGGCATCCGGGCCAGATCCGCAAGGCGACGGATCTCATCCTTTCGGCTAAGCGACCGATGGTCTATGCCGGCGGCGGCGTCATCCTCGGCAAGGCCTCCGAGCAGCTCCGGACCTTCACGCGCAAGCTGGGCTATCCCATCACCAACACCCTGATGGGGCTCGGGGCCTATCCCGCCACGGATCCCCAATTCGTCGGCATGCTGGGCATGCACGGGACCTACGAGGCCAACCTTGGGATGCACCACAGCGATGTGCTCATCGCCATCGGCGCCCGCTTCGACGACCGCGTGACCGGAAACATCGAGAAGTTCTGCCCGAACGCCAAGATCGTTCATGTCGATGTGGATCCTTCGTCTATCTCCAAAAACGTCAAGGTTGACGTGCCCATCGTCGGACAGATCGCCGAGGTCTTGGACGACATAAATACCGATCTGGAGCGCCGCGGCGAGGCGGGGCGCCCCGATGCCGAGGCGCTCGCCGCCTGGTGGGATCAGATCCAGGAGTGGCGGGGCATGAACTGCCTGAAATACGATCGGGACAGCGACCTCATCAAGCCCCAGTACGTGTTGGAGAAGCTCTACGAGGTCACGGGGGGGCAGGCCTATATCACTTCGGACGTCGGCCAGCACCAGATGTGGGCGGCACAGTTCTACAAATTCGATGAGCCGAACCGCTGGATCAACAGCGGCGGGCTCGGGACCATGGGCTTCGGGTTGCCGTCGGCGATGGGGGTCAAACTCGCCTTTCCGCAGGAAGAAGTGGTCTGCGTGACGGGTGAGGCCAGCATCCAGATGTGTATCCAAGAACTCTCGACTTGTCGTCAATACGGCTTACCGCTCAAGATCGTCAATCTGAATAATCGCTACATGGGCATGGTTCGGCAGTGGCAGGAATTCTTCTACCAGGGACGTTATGCCATGTCCTACGTCGAGGCCTTGCCGGATTTCGTGAAGGTCGCCGAGAGCTACGGACACGTCGGGATGAAGATCGAGAAGCCGGGGGACGTGGAACCGGCCCTCCGGGAGGCGATCGGGATGCGGGACCGCTTGGTGTTCCTGGACTTTATCACCGATCAGAGCGAAAACGTGTATCCCATGGTGCCGGCGGGCGCTGGACAGAACGAGATGATCTTGGTGTGAGCATGCGACATATCCTATCGTTGTTAGTAGAGAACGAGTCCGGTGCCCTGTCCCGCATCGCAGGGTTGTTCACGGCGCGCGGCTATAATATCGAATCGTTGACGGTTGCCCCGACCGATGAGGCGAGCCTGTCCCGGATGACCCTCGTGACGCGCGGAAGCGATGAGATCGTCGAGCAGATCACCAAGCAGCTGAATAAGCTCATCGACGTCGTCAAGCTGACGGATCTCACCGATTGCGCCCACATCGAGCGGGAACTGATGCTCATCAAGACGCGGGCCGTCGGGGATCACCGTGAAGAGATCAAACGCCTGGCCGACATCTTCCGCGGCAAGATCATCGACGTCACTGACAGTAGCTACGTGATCGAGTTGACCGGCCACGGTGATAAGCTGGATGCCTTCATCCAGGCGATCCCGGAGCGTACCATCGTCGAGGTGGTGCGTACCGGGACGAGTGGCATCTCCCGGGGTGAGCGCGCCCTGCGCCTGTAAGGGTGCATTGGGGTGTGGGCGACGGGGCGTTTTGCCCGTCGTTGGCCCCCGTTTGGCCGACACCATAAGTCTGAACCGTATGCGAGACGGGGTATGCGTGCCCCGGGAGGAGCCATCGACATGATGAATGTCTACTACGACAAAGATTGTGACCTCAGCCTGATCAACCGCAAGAAGGTGAGTATCATCGGCTATGGATCCCAGGGTCACGCCCACGCCAATAATCTCAAGGACAGTGGCGTCGATGTGACCGTCGGTCTCCGACCTGGCTCGGGGTCATGGTTCAAGGCGGAATCCGCGGGTCTGCAAGTCACCACCATCGAGGAGGCCGTGCAGGGGGCCGATGTGGTGATGGTCCTCGCCCCCGACGAGCACCAACCCACGATCTACCACGACTTCATCGCGCCCAACATTAAGCAAGGCGGCGCCCTCGGCTTCGCCCACGGTTTCAATATCCATTTCGGGCAGATCGTACCGCGGGCCGATCTGGACGTCTTCATGGTGGCGCCCAAGGGGCCCGGCCACTTGGTGCGATCGACCTTCACCCAAGGGGCCGGCGTACCCAGTCTGATTGCGATCCAGCATGATGCCTCCGGACATGCCCGGGATCTCGCGTTGGCTTACGCCTCGGCGAACGGCGGAGGGCGTGCCGGCATCATCGAAACCAGCTTCCGCGAAGAGACGGAAACGGATCTCTTTGGCGAGCAGGCGGTGCTCTGCGGTGGCACGACGGCCCTTGTCCAGGCCGGGTTCGAGACCCTGGTCGAGGCGGGCTATTCCCCCGAGATGGCCTACTTCGAGTGTCTCCACGAGCTCAAGCTCATCGTCGATCTCATGTACGAGGGCGGCCTCGCCAACATGCGGTATTCCATCTCCAACACCGCCGAGTATGGGGATCTGACGCGCGGACCACGACTCATCACCGACGAGACCCGTGCCCAGATGCGCAAGCTCCTGTCGGAGATCCAGGACGGAACCTTTGCGCGGGAGTTTATCCAGGAAAACCAAGCGGGTGCGCCGGTGCTCAAGGCCAAGCGACGACTGGGTAACGAGCATCAGATCGAGCAGGTGGGTGAGCGTCTCCGCGACATGATGCCCTGGATCAAGGGTTCCCGGATCGTGGATCGAAATAAGAACTAGGCCTACAAGCCGGCACGAGCCGTCCGGTGGATGGGTTCATCAACACCTCACCCCTGGAGCCCTGCCCCGTGCCCAATCGTTGCCTACTCGGGTTATAGCTTCTGGGTGGCCTCTGAGTCGGCTTCAACCTGCGACGAATCCTCGTTGATGGGTCGAGCCGTTACCAGGGCGGGGCAGTCATCGACGCCGGCATTCTCAGCGTTTGCTGGCGCTGCTCACTCCACGCTGTGGGCTGGGATCACGGGAGGTAGGTGGTTTGGGGCCTCGCCGTTGGCGCATGCCTGAATCCAAACTTGGAGGCTCGGTCCATTACCCGGGCGGGGCCGCCCGCCTAGGCGACCTCGGAACCTGCTTGCTCTTGCTAGAACGCCCGCGTCCCGCACCGCGAAGCGATCGCCCGCTTCTATGGCCACCTCAGTTGATCCCCAGATCGAGAAAGTGACGTCAACCGATGGTTCGTGCCGTTTCGTGAGCCCGGCGACCAACCCAACGGCTATTTATTGGACCCGGCGTCAAGCGGTGGTCAATCGGCGGGGCGGTTCGGGGTGTCGCCGTCGGGGGCGTTGATCGCCTGGACGGCGATCAACGAGCGTTTAAGGATGGATCCACCGTATTCGATGGGTCAAATCGCTTGCGGGATCGCCGGCCGAGCGACCGTCGGTGTGAGGCCGAGAAGGTCGAGGGGTCGCCCTGGAGGACGACCCTCCCGGGGGATACCCCGGGGCCAGTGCGAGCGGGCTCCCTCACCCCTCGGTGAGATCGCGGCCTCAGTTGATCGCCGGATCGAGGAAGTGGCGTCGGCCTATGGCTCGTGCCGATTCTTGAGTCCGACCACCGAACCCGATGGTTCGAGTCATCAAACCCGCATGATCTCTGCATCGTCGCCCGGCGTGCGCACTCAAGCCTGCACGGATTTCAATGTATCCATCAGGGTTTGAATGGCCTGAGCGATTTGATCCAACCCGGTCTCACTTAACCCTTTGTCCAGCAG